>NZ_CP150300.1:6390635-6708762 GCF_037991315.1 Paenibacillus sp. FSL H8-0079 | reverse complement strand
AGACTGTCACTCCTTTTACATGTTCCAAGTGTGGCTTAAGCCATGATGCAGTGTCGAAATACGAGATATATTGTTGAATTTATCCCCAAACCCCCGCAGGTCGAAAACAAAAAAAGTATGAACAACGGAAAATTGTTCACAACTTTATCCACAGGCTGTTGATAATATTATGGGTCAGATCACATATTCACATCCAAAAGTAATACAATCATAGCAAAAGAAACCCCGCATTTCAACGTATCGCGTGATTTTATCCACAAATTCAATAACTTGTGTATAATTTTTAGTCACAACACAATATATTGTTTATAAACTGTTTAATTTTCGACAGGATGACCCAAAAACCAAAAATGTTTTATACACAGGTTATCCGTCAAATGATGCCAAATTGTGTGTAAAAGTATTCTTCGTTTGTGAATAACCTGTCTGTGGATAACCGTTAATTGAAAATGGAGCACGATCGAGATCGGGAAAAGAGTTACCTCTGACCCTCGTGTTTTCCTTGCCAAAGGAGTTAGGGAAATTTCACGATTTCAGCGTAAGGCTGGAAGGCGGAAAAGATCCCAATTGGCGTATCGTTAAACAAGAAATGTGATCTAGTTTCTGAGGAGATGGGGATCTGTGGACATCGATATAGATGGATAATGAACAAAGAGGAATTCATTATAAGACAAGTGGAATATGAATTATCCGGAATGAAGAGGTAAGCCGAAACTCAAATATTGAGGTAGAAGTGTATGACTATATGATATGAATCCAAACGACATTTTATGAATTTATATCAAAAGAGGGTGTCCCCTGAAACCGATTTTTGGTTTCAGGGGACACCCTCTTTCTTTGTGTGGAGACTAAGTATGGATTGATGATTTAGAGACGCTCATGGGACATCTTGCGTTGAAATTCAGCGATATCTGCGTATTCCTCCTCCAGTTTGCGAGAGATCCGAATAAAGATGGGCAGCAGCTCCTGGTAGAGTACAGCATTCTCTTTGACAGGGGTATGTCGATGGGTTGTACCCACCATGGAAGAAACGGCATGAAGCGAGTCAATTCTCCCAGTAGCGTACAAACCAAGCACAACGGCACCCAGACAGGAACTTTCGAAGCTTTCAGGTACAACGACTTCCTGATTGAAGATATCGGACATCATTTGGCGCCAGAGAGGAGAGCGTGCAAACCCACCGGTGGCTTGAATGGAGGTAGGTTGTCCAATCTGTTCTTCCATGGCGAGTAGTACCGTATATAGGTTGAAAATGACCCCTTCCAGGACAGCGCGGATCATATGCTCTTTCTTATGATGGAGTGTTAAGCCGAAAAAGGAGCCACGGGCATCCGGATTCCACAAAGGGGCACGTTCGCCCGAAAGGTACGGATGAAACAGAAGTCCTTCCGATCCCGGCCGGACACGTCCAGCAATTTTGGTCAGCACATCATAGGAATTGATGCCAAGTCGTTTGGCTGTCTCCACTTCAGACGCTGCGAATTCATCCCGCACCCAGCGAAATAACATACCACCGTTATTCACAGGTCCGCCAATGACCCAAAGATTCTCTGTGAGGGCGTAACAGAAGGTCCGACCTTTGGGGTCGGTAACCGGACGGTCCACGACAGTGCGAATGGCCCCGCTGGTTCCGATGGTTGCTGCAACAACACCAGGTTCAATGGCGTTTACGCCGAGATTGGACAAAACCCCGTCACTTGCGCCAATAACGAAGGGCGTGGAGGGGGAGAGAGCCATTTTTTCAGCCGATTCGTGATTCATTCCTTCTAATATATGTGTTGTAGGTACGAGCTTCGACAGATGGTCGGGTGTAATGCCTGCAATCTCAAGGGCTTCCGCATCCCAGTCCAGTTGTTCCAGATTGAGCAAGCCTGTGCAAGAAGCGATGGAATGGTCGACGACATATTGTCCGAATAGACGGAAGAACAGATATTCTTTAATAGAGATAAATTTGGCTGTGCGCTCGAAAAGTTCAGATTCATCGTGGCGCAGCCACATTAATTTGGTCAGCGGTGACATGGGATGGATTGGTGTACCTGTGCGCAGATAGATGCGATGGCCCAATTCATTCTCTTGCAGTTGGGCAGACCACGCTGCACTTCGATTATCCGCCCAGGTGATGCACCGAGTTAAGGGTTTGTCGTCCTGATCCATGGCAATGACACTGTGCATGGCCGAGCTGCAGGATACGAACAGGATCTGCTCGGCAGCAACACCACTCTGATCCATAACTCCTCGTACAGAGCGGAGAGCCGCCTGTACAATCTCCTCGGGGTCCTGCTCGGCAACATCGGGTGCAGGGGTATACAAGGGATATTCCTGCATTGAGGTACTGACGACGGAACCTTGCTCGGTAAATAACACGGATTTGGTACTGGTGGTACCGATATCGATTCCGATCATGTAGTTGTTCATGTATTTAATCCTTCTTTCTCCAGAAAGCGATAAGTTTTTAATTTCTTTCTACTATAGATACTCCATTTATACGACTGTACTTAGCAGCAAAATAAAGATCAGTCCGACCACGGATAATAGTGTTTCCATAACGGTCCACGTTTTCAATGTCTGGGCGACGCTCATATTAAAGAATTCTTTGATCATCCAGAATCCTGCATCGTTCACATGAGACAAGATGAGTGACCCCGCGCCTGTGGCGAGTACAACGAGTTCAATATTGGCGCCTGGTGTGAGTGCAAGCACTGGAGCGACGATACCAGCGGCTGTTGTCATGGCTACGGTTGCTGAACCAGTAGCTACACGAATAAGCGCCGCAACAAGCCAGGCAAACAGGATCACGTTAATGTTGGCATGAGTAGCGACTTCAGCAATGGCGTTACCTACACCACTATTGATCAATACCTGTTTGAAGGCACCGCCTCCACCAATAATGAGAATGATGGTCGCCGTAGGCGCCAGACATTCACTGGTGAAGCGAGAAATATCGTGCTTGGTGAATCCACGTGCGAAGCCGAGTGAAAAGAGGGCAAATACAACAGAAATCAGCAGAGCAATGATCTCATGACCGATAAATTCACTGAACACGGTGAATCCGCTCGTGGCATTTGGATCAATGATGCTCGCTATGGAACCGATTAACATCAGAATGACCGGCAGCAATATGGTAAACAGGGTAATACCAAACCCAGGCATGTTGCTGTTTGTTTTGGTTGCGAATTGTTCAGCCAGTTCAGCTGGCGGTTCGGTGTGTATTCTTTTTCCAATAAATTTACCAAACAAAGGACCTGCAATAATCGCTGTAGGAATACCAACAATAAGGGAGTACAAAATGGTTTTACCCAGATCTGCGCTGAAGGCTTCAACTGCAATCATTGGCGCTGGATGGGGTGGAACCAGACCATGTACAGTCGACAGACCTGCCAAAATGGGAATACCGATCTGCAGCAATGACATGTTGGTTTTACGTGCAACGGTGAAAATGATGGGGATCATCAAAATAACGCCGACTTCGAAGAAAACAGGAATACCGACGATAAAGCCAACAATCATCATGGCCCAGTGCACACGTTTCACACCGAACCGATCGACCAATGTGGTTGCAATGCGCTCGGCACCGCCGGATTCGGCCATCATCTTACCGAGCATCGTACCAAGAGCAATAACAATTGCAATGGTTCCAAGTGTGCCGCCGAGTCCCCCGGTAATGGAAGAGATCACATCGGCAGGTTTCATACCTGTAAGTAAACCGAGCATTAATGCGGATAACAAAAGGGTGATAAAGGGATTCCATTTATATTTGGAGATCAAAACGATCAGAAAAACGATCGCAATTAATGTCCAGACCAATAATGTTGCATTATGGGATAGTCCAAAAAGAGTGCTCATGATGTGGTGTGCTCCTTTATTTCTGATATAGAACGCTTACAACTGAAATCATCGTTAACACGTAGATTCGTGCCAGTACTGCTAAAGGGCTATTCGCGAAAATGTAGCTTTATCATGCCCAAAATGGAAACAAAATCTCATTTTGTATACTTGTCGACAAGTTAGAGCGCAATCATACACGACGGATATGATTGCAAACGCTCTGCACCAATTAGGAATCGAAGCTTTCGTGCAAGGTTTTGCCGGAATCTTGGAAATACGTGCGGACTCCAGCCTGAATGAGCAATTTGTCACCGGATTCTAATGCTTCAACGAGCGAACGGTGTTTCTCAATTACAGCGCTTACTTTCTGCTCGCCTTGAACAAATACTCTGCGCGTCGTGAGCAGCATAACGGTCATCACAACATATCGAATACTGTTCCATAGGTGTGAAATACGGGAATGCTGGGCTGCTTCAATGATGGTTTCGTGGAAAACGAGATCCTGATAAGCGAATTCGACAGCGTCCTGATGTCTTCCAGCGAGTTGCATTTTGTCGATCACGTTACGCAACTGGGTAATTAATGACTCTGGAACATCTCCAGCGAGTCGCTGCTGCACAAAACTTTCAATCAGGAAACGGACATCATATAATTCTTCGACATCCTTGATCCTCAGTCCCAGGACAACGACACCCATACGTTCAAGTCGAATCAGACCTTCATTAGACAATGTTCTTAACGCTTCACGGACAGGTGAACGACTGCTGTCAAAATCAGCCGCAATTCGATTTTCCGACAAAATCTCTCCAGGTCGAAGGGTACCACTGATGATCCGCAGCCTTAATTCGCAGGCAATGGCTTCACCACGGGAAGCCCCTTGAAGCCAGGAAGAAGGAAATAGCATATGGCTAACGCTCCTATTAATAAGTAATCAGTTCATTACTGATCATAGCATAACTATTTTGAGGACTGGACATTTCAGCTCAATCCATAGTCTGTAGTATGCATGATAACGGCTGATGTTTTTTTCAAAGGACTACTTGTATACAAGATGTGATTTTTATCCTACACCTTTCTCAAAAGCTTGTAAACCTCAATTGAAGCGGATACAACTTGATCAGAATTCAACGATATTGGAAGCCAATAATCATTATCCACATGTGAATAACTTTAAACAGGAAGTATTGAAGGAGATAGCGGGTATTGGAGGGTGTGGATAACTATAAATGCGGTATTATCGTGATCTGATCAGGGTCTGGGGATAACTTTTTGAAGCTCTCTTCGAGGCTTGGTAATGATAATAATGTGAACGGACTGTGGTCATCATTTCTGGCGGGATGGAGAGCGTATATAAAAGAGGGAGAAGCCTTGAGCCTTGCAGTTGACTTTTCCAGGTGATCATGGTTAAATATATAAAGGTGTTTTCTGTGAAGATGAAAGTGATTCATCACATAAGTATTTCCTTGTGAGGAGGTGCAATACATTGAGACCTACATTCAAACCGAACGTTAGCAAACGTAAAAAAGTTCATGGTTTCCGGAAAAGAATGAGCACGAGCAATGGCCGTAAAATTTTGGCCGCACGTCGCCTTAAAGGCCGTAAAAACCTGAGTGCTTAATGCATTGAAGACCACCGAGGTGGTCTTTTTTTTCTTAATTTGGATCATTTCAGACTGGATGCTGGTACAGATCAGGTCTGAATGGTCTGCGGAAAAGTTCTGAATACACATCTATGTATGTCGAGTGAGTTTTTCATTTTTCGAAAACTTACCTTATATAAGGATGAATGTCGGTTCGGTTAAAATATCCGATCTGCGATCATCACGGGATGAATGCTGATCAGTTCAAGTAGCTGTTCAACAATCATCCGGGATGAATGTTTGCTCGGTTTAAACGACCGATCAACAATCATCGCAAATGAAGTTGTTGTCAAGACGGTTTACCGTTATTCAAGAAAGCCTATACTAAATCAGTAATGAGGCCTCCGTCAATAACAATGGTGGAGAACAGCAAGGAGAAGCGCCGTGTATAAAAGACTGCGTCTACGAAACCGGGCGGACTTTAGCCGTGTATACCGGTATGGAAAATCGTTTGCCAATCATCAATTCGTGGTGTATGGCTGCCGCCGTAAAGATACGGAACAATTCCGGGTTGGCGTATCATGCAGCAAGAAAATCGGAAACGCTGTCGTACGCAACCGGATGAGACGCATGATTAAGGAAATTGTTCGTCATCATGAGCATGAGATTGTCACGCAGATGGATCTGATTTTTATCGTCAGAAAAGGTGCACTGGACATGCCCTATAAGGAGATGGAAAAAAGCCTGCTCCATGCGATGCGCAAGGGCTCACTTTTGAAGTCGAGCAAGCGGTAAGCTTCGGTTTATTTGTCCTCCTAATTATGGTATGATTTACGGTGGAATGGAATGGTTAAGAGAGGGGTTATGAAGTGTCGCGATTGAAGACATCAAAGGGGAAGTGGATTCTCCTCATTGCAGTCATTGCAATGGTCACTGTACTCGCCGGATGTACTCCACAGGGAGCCGGGGTTACTACGGAAGATCTGAAGAATAGTGGTTCTTTTTGGCAATCTAATGTTATTTACTGGTTCTCACTGGCGCTCGATACATTCGCCAATTGGTTCAACGGTGAATATGGACTGGCCGTCCTCGTGATGGTGCTTATTGTACGGACATTGATTTTACCATTAACAATGAAACAAGTCCGTAGCTCCAAAGCCATGCAGGCCATTCAGCCGCAGCTGAAGGAGATTCAAGCGAAGTTTAAAGATACACCTGAGAAAGTTCAGCAAGAAACGATGAAGTTGTTTCAGGAGAACAAAGTTAATCCGATGGCGGGTTGTCTGCCACTTCTGATTCAGATGCCGATTTACATCGCACTTTATAACTCAATTTACGGAAACTCCAGTCTGAGAACACATGATTTCTTGTGGCTCCAACTCGGGGAACCGGATCACCTGTTTATTTTGCCAGTGCTGGCTGCCATCACAACATTCATTCAAACATGGATGATGATGCGTATGAACCCTGCACAGCAAGTGGGTCCGATGCAGTTTATGCTATGGGTATACCCGATTTTGATCTTCGTGATGTCCTACCAGTTCCCGTCAGCACTTCCGCTGTACTGGTTCTACAGTAACATCTACACGATCGTGCAAAACTATTTCCTTTACCGGAATAATGATAAAATCGTGGCTGAGGTCAACGTGAAGCAGAATAGCTCCTCCAAAAATGGAGCTAAACGCAAAAACGGTGGCAAAGCGACCGTCTCTGGAAAAGGGTCGAAAGGGGCCAAAAAATCGAAATGACCAAAGTCATTACGTCAGGAAAAACCGTTGAAGATGCTGTAAACCAAGGACTGACCGAGCTTGGCGTAAGTCGGGACAAGGTCGAGATACAAGTGTTAGAGCAGCCGTCAAAAGGATTCCTGGGTTTGATCGGGGTGAAGGCGGCCAAAGTTGAAGTAAAACTATTGCCTGTGCCCGAAGTTGTTCAACAGCCGATCAAGCCAGCCGCGCACGTACCTGAAGTAGATGCATTACTTGAGGGTGTCGCAGCTAAAAATCCCTATGAAGAAGCGGCTGCTTTCTTGAAAGAGGTCGCAGCAGGTATGGGACTGGATGTTGAAGTGCATATCAAAAAACAGCGGGATGGACATATCTTCAATATTGCCGGTGAAGACCTGGGCATGATTATTGGCAGACGTGGACAGACGCTGGATGCGCTTCAGTATCTAACGAACATTGTAGCGAACCGATACTCGGAAAGCTTCGTTCGAATTGTGCTCGACGCGGAGAATTTCCGTCAACGTCGGCGGAAGACGCTGGAGGATCTGGCTGAACGGTTGGCTGGACAAGCAATCCGTACCGGCAAGGAAGTTGTACTGGAGCCAATGCCTCCGCTCGAACGAAAAGTCATTCATGCAAAACTGCAAAATCACCCGCAGATTAAGACGTTAAGTAAGGGCGAAGAGCCCAATCGGCGTGTGGTCATTACCACGAAATAACACGAAATTGAAGACGCAATGGCTTCCTGCCCGGTGCAGAAGCCATTGCTTTTTTCGTACAGAAGCAATTTGATAAGATACGTAACACAGGTAAATAGTGAACTTAATACGATAAGCAGCATGTCATATGATATATCATCAATAGAGTTGAAAATGGATATGACGTCCCCCGAGGGGCGGCAATTTTAAAATAGAGCAAGGAGAGATAACCATGTTCAGTGATACGATCACAGCGATATCAACAGCTGTCGGTGAGGCGGGGATCGCCGTGATCCGGGTCAGCGGCCCGGAAGCAGTGTCGGAGACGGAAAAGATTTTTCGCAGCAAAACCCCTTTAACTCAGGCAGCATCCCATACGGTTCATTATGGTCATATCATAGATCCGGCGAGCGGCGAGAAGATCGAGGAAGTGCTGGTTACGGTCATGCGGGCACCACGCTCATTCACAACAGAAGATGTCGTGGAGATCAGTGCGCATGGCGGTGTGGTGTCGGTAAAACGGGTCATGGACCTGCTGTTGCAGCTTGATATTCGTCTGGCTGAACCGGGTGAGTTCACGAAGCGTGCGTTCCTCAATGGGCGGATTGACCTGTCTCAGGCTGAAGGTGTCATGGATCTTATTCGTTCCAAATCGGACCGAGCTTTCTCGGTTGCATTGAAACAGGTTGAAGGTAAGCTATCCTCCAAACTGCGTGATCTACGATATACACTGGTGGAAACACTGGCTCATATTGAAGTGAATATCGATTACCCCGAGCATGATGTGGAGTCGTTAACGTCTGATTTTATTAAAGAAAAGTCCAGTCAGGTTATGACTGAAATCGATAAATTGCTTACCACAGCAGAGCAAGGAAAGATCCTGCGAGAAGGTATCACGACGGCTATTGTTGGACGACCTAACGTAGGTAAATCCTCATTGATGAATACACTTGCGCAAGACAATCGAGCTATCGTCACGGATATTCCAGGAACAACTCGTGACGTGATCGAGGAGTTCATTACGATTAATAATATCCCGCTGAAGTTACTTGATACGGCAGGAATCCGGGAAACGATGGACGTTGTAGAGAAGATCGGGGTAGAACGCTCTCGTTCTGCGGTAAGTGAAGCCGATCTGATCTTGATGGTTGTGAATGCTGCTGAGCCACTTCATCCCGATGAGATTGAATTATTGGAGCAAATCCGCGGTAGACAATCGATAATCATTATGAATAAAATGGACTTAACGCCACAGGTAGAACGTGACGTGCTGCTTCGTTACATTCCGGAAGAACGGCTTGTACCGATGTCGGTGAAAGATGATCTGGGTGTGGATCGACTGGAAGATGCCATCTCTACGTTATTCTTCAGTGGTAAACTGGAGTCGGCAGATCTGACCTATGTCAGTAACGTGCGTCATATTGCTTTGCTCAAAAAAGCGAAGCAGTCCCTGGTGGATGCCTATGAAGCGGCAGAGCAGTTTATTCCGATCGATATGATCCAGATTGATGTTCGTTTAGCGTGGGAGCATTTGGGCGAGATTGTTGGAGATACAGCACATGATGCATTAATTGATCAGATTTTCTCCCAGTTCTGTCTAGGAAAGTAAAAATAATATACTGCCGATTGACTTAAATCGTAGTGTATGATGGAGAGGTACAATTTCTGCCTGTTGTCAAAGGATGGAATGATGTTGTAGCCATTACGTGTTGGTTTTATATAGATAGGAATGCAAGTTCCGATGAACGGTTAGCAGTATTTCGTTTTCATTATAAGGAGGTAAACAGGAATGGCTTTTGATGGCGGCAGTTATGATGTAATCGTCGTTGGTGCAGGACATGCTGGTGTGGAATCCGCGCTGGCCGCAGCCCGTATGGGGTCCAAAACACTAATGATTACAATCAATCTGGATATGGTGGCCTTTATGCCTTGTAACCCATCCATTGGGGGACCGGCTAAAGGACATGTTGTGCGTGAGATTGATGCACTTGGTGGAGAAATGGGACGGAATATCGATAAGACCTTTATTCAGATGCGGATGCTTAACACGGGTAAAGGGCCTGCTGTTCACGCGCTTCGTGCTCAGGCAGATAAATTCTCCTACCAGCATAAAATGAAGGAAACGATGGAGAATGAACGTAATCTGACCATGCGTCAGGGGATGGTTGATCGACTGGTCGTTGAAGACGGAAAGTGTGTAGGAGTCGTGACTCAGACCGGAACAGAGTATCGGGCCAAAGCAGTCGTTCTAACGACAGGCACATACTTGCGCGGTAAAGTAATTATGGGTGAGTTGATGTATGAGAGTGGACCGAACAATCAACAACCATCTCTTAAATTGTCAGAGCATCTGCGTGAACTGGGCTTCGATCTGGTTCGTTTCAAAACAGGTACACCTCCACGTGTGCATAAGGATACGATTGATTTTAGCAAAACCGAAATTCAGCCTGGTGATGATGAGCCGAAGTTCTTTTCCTATGAAACAGAATCTTCCGATAATGAGCAACTGCCTTGCTGGTTGACGTATACATCTGTGGAAACACATCAGATTATTAATGATAATCTGCATCGTGCACCGATGTTTTCGGGTGTGATTGAAGGGACTGGACCGCGTTACTGTCCATCCATTGAAGATAAAATTGTCCGGTTTAGCGACAAACCGAAACATCAGATTTTCCTGGAGCCGGAAGGCAAAAATACATCGGAGTATTATGTGCAGGGGCTATCTACGAGTCTGCCAGAAGATGTTCAGCTTGCGGTTCTGCGCTCGATTCCAGGTATGGAAAAAGTAGAAATGATGCGTAACGGTTATGCAATTGAATACGATGCGATGGTGCCTACACAATTGTGGCCGTCACTTGAAACCAAACGTCTGCCAGGTCTGTTCACAGCGGGTCAGATTAACGGTACTTCGGGTTATGAAGAAGCGGCTGGACAAGGCGTTATGGCCGGCATTAATGCAGCACGCAAAGTACAAGACAAAGAGCCGATTGTGCTTGATCGTTCGCAAGGATATATTGGTGTGCTGATTGATGATCTGGTAACAAAGGGTACGAATGAACCTTATCGTCTGTTGACTTCACGTGCCGAGTATCGCCTGTTGCTTCGCCATGATAATGCAGACATGCGTTTGACGGCAATCGGACATGACATTGGCCTGATCCCTGAAGAGCGTTATGCGAAATTCCTGGATAAAAAGGCGAAAGTCGAGCAGGAAGTCGCGCGTCTGAAAGTGGCTAAAGCTCGCCCAGTTGAAGTGAACGCAAAGCTGGAAGAGTACGGATCTACACCTATTCAGGATGGAAGTACGTTGCTTACCTTGCTGCGTCGCCCGGAGCTGGGGTATGAACTGATTGAACAGCTCTCACCATCTGAGGTAGAACTGACAGCAGATATGAAAGAACAAGTGGAAATACAAATTAAATATGCGGGTTATATTGAGAAACAATTGATCCACGTGGAACGTTTGCAAAAGATGGAGAAAAAGAAAATTCCGGACACCATCGTATATGATGAGATTCATGGTCTTGCTATGGAAGCCAAGCAGAAGCTCACTACGATTCGTCCAATCTCGATTGGTCAGGCTTCTCGTATTGCTGGAGTTACTCCTGCCGACATCTCCATTCTGCTGGTCTACCTGGAGCATTATAACCGTGTAACCGCAGCAAGGGGACAATAATGGACGATATTCAACAGCAACTGCAGCGGCGCTTAAAGAAACATGGATTAGAGCTGGGCGAACTCCAGTTGGAGCAATTCGAACTGTATTATCAGGAACTGGTATCCTGGAATGAAAAGATGAATCTGACGGGCATAACGGATCGGGAGCAAGTATATACCAAGCATTTCTATGATTCGGTATCGCTGGCTTTTTATACTGACATGACCAAAGTGATTAAGCTTGCTGACATTGGATCAGGAGCGGGTTTTCCGGGATTGCCCCTGAAAATCTGTTTCCCACACATCGAGCTGACGATCATAGACTCATTGAATAAACGTATTGGTTTTCTACAGCATGTGGTAGATATCCTTGGCCTGACAGACGTGGAGTTGGTCCATGGACGTGCTGAAGAGATCGGACGCAAAGAAGGGTATCGTGACAGTTACGATCTCGTTACGGCGCGTGCAGTAGCCAAGCTGGCTGTACTGAATGAATTCTGTCTTCCGTTTGTTCGCAAAGGTGGAATGTTCGCTGCGATGAAGGGCGGAGACCCACGTGAGGAAATGAAGGAAGCGGAGTTTAGCTTCAATCAGCTGAAAGGACGGGTAAAAGCTGTTCACCCTTTCCAACTGCCGGTTGAAGAATCAGAGCGCCATATCATCCTGATCCAGAAATTTGATAAGACACCTTATAAGTATCCGCGTAAGCCAGGCACTCCAATGAAGACTCCACTGGTATAGTTGGATGAGGGTTTTTGAAGGTAGTCAAAACTAAATATAATTTTAGCGATAGATAAAGAAGATGTTTCACGTGAAACATCTTCTTTTTTTTGTTTTCTGAAATAGAGGACTGGATCAACATCACGGATACTTCCTATTACATATCTCTTTAATCATGCGTAATGATCAATTCAACGCGAAGTAACTCATGAACATTTTCAAGAATTATATGTGTACAAGTCGCCATATTTCCAATATTCACAAAGAAAAAGCAGGAAAATAAGCAGAGTTTAAAGAATAGGTAAGCATAGGATTATGATAGAAAAGATGATAGAATAGAAGTATCCGATCCTGGGTTACAGCGATCATAGAGTATATGTATAGATAGATGGATACGCGTTCAGTGTTGCATGACAGGAAGCGTTATGAAAGGCAAAACTTATTCCAAGAACGATGCAATTGAAGGGTCGTTTATTGAATAAGAAGCACCTGCAAAGATTGTGGGAGCTATTACGAAACTAGGTGGTAATCTGCGGAATGAAAGAACAATTTTCGAAGTTGTTTGGTTTGGCGGAGCGCAATAACGGAGATGAGATCAAACAGATTCCGGTTAATGAAATTGTGAGCAGCCCATATCAACCCCGTACTATTTTTGATGATGATAAAATTGATGAGTTGTTGCAGACGATCAAAACACATGGCGTAATTCAGCCTATTGTCGTTCGCGTGCGAAATGGATCATATGAGATTATTGCCGGGGAACGTCGCTGGCGTGCAGTTCGAAAACTGGGTTTGGATACGATTCCAGCCATTGTGCGTGAATTCAACGACTCTCAGGCCGCATCCATTGCATTGATTGAGAACTTGCAGCGTGAAGGATTGACCTCCATTGAAGAAGCCGTCGCTTATCAGAAACTGATCGACTTGCATCAACTGACACAGGAAAGTCTTGCACAACGACTCGGCAAAAGCCAGTCAACCATCGCCAACAAAATTCGGTTGTTACAGCTTCCGGAAGGCATTAAGGCTGCATTGATGGAACGCAAAATTTCTGAACGGCATGCAAGAGCATTACTTTCTCTCGATACGGAAGAACTGCAGATGAAGTTGCTCGGTGAGATTATTGAAAAAGAATTGAATGTGAAACAGACAGAGGCACGTGTGGCCTTTTACAAGGAATCTTCCAAGATTAAAAAATCTAGACGTGTTTCCTTTACTAAGGACGTAAGACTTGCACTTAATACAATTCGCCAATCCATTGATATGGTAACTGGCTCTGGTCTGGACATCAAAACAAAAGAAGCAGACCATGAGGATCATTACGAGATCGTTATCCATATTCCAAAACGCAAATAATTGAAGCTTATGGCGGCAATGAGCCGCTTTTTATGTCTATAAATCAAGTCAGGCTTGAAATTTTTAAAGAACGGTATATTGATGGAACGGTAGTTGTTGTTTGTGTGGACGATAGTCGCCTGCTTTTTGTTAACAATATCTCACAACCTACAAGAAAAGACTCCTATTTTATTTGAGGTGAAGTAATTGTCTAAGATTATGGCCGTAGCAAATCAAAAGGGCGGTGTGGGGAAAACGACGACATCTGTTAACTTGGGTGCAGGACTGGCTTCACTCGGGAAAAGAGTATTGCTTGTCGATATTGACCCTCAGGGGAATACAACCAGCGGAGTCGGAATCAATAAAGCAGATGTGGCTAATTGTATATATGATGTCATTATTAATGAGGTTCCTCCTCAAGAAGCGATTGTGGAGACTCAGATTGAAGGCCTTCATATCATACCTGCAACGATTCAGCTTGCCGGAGCCGAGATTGAATTGGTTTCCACGATATCACGGGAAGTTCGCCTGAAAAAATCACTCGCCATGGTGAAAAAAAACTATGATTACATACTGATCGATTGCCCACCTTCTCTTGGTATGTTGACGATCAATTCGTTAACCGCTTCCGATTCGGTGATCATTCCGATTCAGTGTGAGTACTATGCACTTGAAGGATTAAGCCAGTTGCTTAATACGGTTCGTCTGGTACAAAAACATCTGAATACATCCCTGCAGATTGAAGGGGTATTGCTGACGATGTTTGATGCACGGACCAATCTGGGGATACAGGTTATTGAAGAAGTGAAGAAGTATTTTCAACAAAAAGTATATCAAACGATTATTCCGCGTAACGTACGGCTTAGCGAAGCACCATCTCATGGTCAATCGATTATCACGTATGACCCTCGGTCAAGAGGGGCGGAAGTTTATTTAGAGCTCGCAAAGGAAGTGATTTCTTATGAGTAAGCGGCTTGGAAAAGGTCTTGATGCCCTCATTCCTTCGCTTTCAATTAATGACGATGATAAAGTCGTAGAAATCCCGATTAGTCAACTGCGGGCTAACCCCTATCAACCGCGTAAGGTATTTGATGAGGGCGCAATACATGAACTGGCTGAGTCCATTCGGCAGCATGGTGTCATACAACCCATTATTGTACGTCCTGTATTGCGAGGTTATGAGATTATTGCCGGAGAACGGCGGTTCAGAGCTTCGCAATATTGTGGTAATGCCACCGTACCCGCTGTAGTCCGCAATTTCAGTGATCAGCAGGTAATGGAGATTGCATTGATCGAGAATCTGCAACGGGAGAATCTGAATGCCATGGAAGTTGCAGTTGCTTATCAAGGGTTAATGGACCAATTCGCGTTGACTCAAGAAGAGTTGTCTGTAAAAGTTGGTAAATCACGTTCTCACATTGCTAACTTCTTGCGTCTGTTATCATTGCCGGAAGAAGTAAAAGACCATGTTTCACGTGGAACATTATCTATGGGACATGCACGTGCGATCGTGGGTGTTAAAGATGAGGTTATGGTGAAGCAACTTGCCAAACAAACCATTGACCAGCAATGGAGTGTCCGTGAGTTGGAGGAAGCTGTTCAACAACTGGATCGTTCCAAAACGGGTGAGGCTAAAGCCAAATCGAAGTTGAAGAAGAAAGATCCATTCATTGATACGGTGGAAGAATCACTGCGTGAACGTTTCAAAACAACAGTGAAAATTAAGCACAACAAAGATAAAGGTAAAATTGAGCTCAACTACTACAGTCAACAGGATCTGGAACGGCTATTGGAATTGTTACAATAATAGTCGGATCGATGATTCATAACAACATGCGGGGCTTACTCATGTCATGACATATCGCCTCTGTACCATGGAGAAACGATATGTCATTCTTTTTTTACAGAGTTAGATGTGCAGTATGTGCAGGCGAATAATTAATTAATGGGACAGAGGTGGTTGTAAGGTGGAGGGAGTTATCTATCTAGATCATGCAGCAACATCTTGGCCGAAACCACCTGCTGTCGGTGATGCGATGCTGAGTGCACTGGAGATTGCAGGAGCCAATCCTGGCAGAGGCAGTCACCGGATGGCTGTTCAGGCAAGTCGTGTACTGTTCGAGGCCAGAAGATCTATATCTAATATTTTTGGTATTAAGAATGCGAATGATATTGCATTCGGATCGAATACGACAGAAGCGCTAAATCTGGCTATTCAAGGTTCGCTCAAGGAAGGCGATCATGTGATTGCCACCATGGCGGAACATAACTCAGTCAGACGACCACTAGAGTATATGCGCAGACTCCGAAATGTGGAGATTGATTATGTACCTGTTAATGCTGCGGGAGCTATTGATCTGAAGCTAATGGAACGTATGTTTCGTTCGAATACCAGATTAGTGGTATGTACACATAGTTCCAATCTGCTTGGCAGTATTCTTCCTATTGGTGAAATTTCGCTCCTGTGTCGTAAACATCAAGCGATCTTGTTGGTAGATGCAGCTCAAAGTGCTGGGGTTATGCCTGTGAATGTACAACAACTGAATATTGATATGCTTGCATTCCCGGGACACAAGGGATTGCTTGGTCCTCAGGGGACAGGAGGCTTGTACATTGCTCCTGAGCTCGATATAGAGCCTTTACTTCATGGAGGAACAGGAAGTCAGTCAGAAGCGCTGGAGCAGCCGAAGGTGCGTCCTGATCGGTATGAAGCGGGGACGCCGAATACCGTTGGGATTGCAGGACTGAATGCGGGTGTGAAGCATGTACTTGAGATGACACCAGCGCTCATCTACCAACATGAGTGGGAGTTGACCCAACATATGATGGATGGGTTGTCATCCGTTAAGGGCATTCGAATGCTCGGTCCAGAGATTGGACAGCCACGTACCGGATTAGTATCCTTTACTGTGGATGGGTATGATCCAGCACAACTCGCCTTCCGATTAGATCGGAATTATGGAATTGCGGTTCGCTCTGGTTTTCATTGCACACCGCTTGCACACGAATCTGCTGGTACAACCGCTACTGGAGCGGTAAGGGCCAGTGTGGGGTACAATTCGACCAGAGAACATGTGGATACACTCGTTAAGGCAGTGTTGGAGTTGACACAGGTAGACAAAGACTAGTTTAGAGTTGAAATGGCGAACTCATTTGGTACAGAGCTGCATGATTAATCTGATGAATATCGGGTTGATTTATAATGAATGATAATAATAAAGACAGACGTTAATCTGATCAAAAATATAGAGGGGTAGTTGCAATTACATGGCTGAATTAAACGAGCTGATTCTGGAACAGCTGTTATGGATTATTGGCGGAATGGCATTACTTACGGTGATCTTGCTGATTGTGAGTATTGCTCAAGGGGCAAAGTTACGAAAGTTTAAACGTAAATATGAAGCCATGATGGCTGGCAGTGGAGTAGAGGACCTGGAATCGCTGCTCATTAATCTGAAAATTCAGATGGACAGCATTGAGGATGAACACAAACTGCAAACGAATCAGCTGCAAGTTGTCATGCAAAAGCTGACCCGCATTCAAGGTAAAGTTGGCGTGAAAAGATACAATGCTTATGGAGAGCATGGCAGTGATCTAAGCTTCTCGATGGCCATGATTAATGATAGCCAGGATGGCATGATTCTTACGGGGATATATAACCGCGATGGTTCTTACGTATATGCAAAACCTCTTAAAGGGGGAGAGTCCGCATACACTCTGTCCCCAGAGGAAAAGGAAGCTATTACTCTGGCACAGCAAGCAGAGTAGAACGTGTATGCCATTCCCGGATGGCCGAGTATAGACTGCTGGATATAATCTCGGACATGCGCATAACGAGACTGAGCCGCGTGTTCTGTAGAACAAAGTACTCCATAAAGCCGCCGACGTTAACGATACCTGTCAGATGGATATCGCCGACCGGCGGTAATTCTTTATTTACCCCCGCGCCTGGTTTGAGTGGACCATTCACGACTTGAATGCATCCTACACTGGATGACTGTCCAAGACAGGCGTCAATGCCAATCACATAAGGGTTATGGTGTGTTTTCTGTATGTTGTGGAGAGTATCTTGAAGGTTCATCGCATGGACTGGTTCATCCAAGGTACCATACAAATGGAATAAAGGGCTGTCCCACTTGGAAAGAGCTGATCCGACCAGAGGACCAAGACAGTCGCCTGTTGAGCGATCTGTGCCGATGCAGACGATCACTACATTTTGCAGAGAATGGGCTTTATAGAGATGAAACATTAAACGATGGGTAATGGCTGAGTGTATGCCTGGATCGGTATGGGGGATTTTCAAACTGGTCATATCTTGTGATGAAAAGGAACGCGAAGTAGGATTCATAGGATCTATCCTTTCCCTTGGAATAGTAGTAACAGTATATGGAAAGGTAGAGCGTTTTATACTTCACGAGGACAAGCTTTTTCTCTAGGGTTGGACGTATAGCGAAAGGAGCCGGACATGGACGAATGGATTAACGATTGGATGCTGATTGCGTTTGATTCAACTCAGCAGGCACTGCGTGCTGAAATGTTGCTGGAGTTTGCCGAGATAGAGATCGACTTGTTCCCTACGCCAAAAGAAATTACAGCAGGTTGTGCACTATGTATCCAGTTTCCAAAAGAGGATCTGGAGCGAGTGCAAAAGATCATTCGTAATGAGTTCGTAGAGATCCGAGGCCTCTATTTCAAAACAGAAGACAGCTATGATAACATACCGATGTAGAGGAGAGATGATAGATGTTGCCATTTCAATTTGTTCAAGGGATTGGTGGTCGCGGTGCGGTAGCGGCCGTGGGTGAAGCTCTTCGTTGGACAGATCAACTCTGGAACAAAATTGCAGATCCCGATATGTGGCTTAACATCATGTTCAGCTCAATCAGGATCATCATTATTTTTATCATCACCCGTATTGTCATTAAGGTAGTATATCGAATTATAGATCGTTCCATGGAACGCAAGCAGGAAGGCAAGATTCGCGTGAATCCGCGCAGATTCGTAACTGTAGGGGAACTGCTGAAAAATGCGACCTCCATAACATGTAATTTTATTATGATTCTGCTACTGTTATCTGAGATCAATATCCAAGTTGGGCCGCTACTGGCGAGTGCCGGTGTGCTGGGGCTTGCCATTGGTTTCGGTGCACAGGGTTTGGTCAAGGATGTTATTACGGGTTTCTTCATTATACTGGAGGATCAATTCGCTGTGGGGGATGTTATTCAGACGGGAACCTACAAGGGAACGGTTGAGGTGATCGGACTTAGAACTACCAAACTGGTTAGCTGGCAAGGTGAGGTGCACATTATCCCGAACGGGGCGATTGCAAGTGTAACGAACTACTCCATGTCGAATTCGCTAGCTGTAGTGGATATTCCGATGAAGGCGGACTTGAGTCTCGATGAGTCTGTACACCTGGTGAAGAAATCTTTGGTTGGGATTGAAGAGCGTGATCTAAATATTGTGAAGGTGCCAGATGTGCTCGGTGTACAGTCGATGTCTACGTCAGAGTATGTGGTGCGAATTGTGGCTGAATGTATGCCTAACTCTCGTGCTTCGGTGGAACGTCAGATTCAGGGAGATGTAAAAAAAACGCTGGAGTATCATGAGATGAGTAATCAAGCAGCACTGGAACAGGCTGTAGCTTTGGAGAAAGATGAGGGGGATGGCACAGGTGGAGCGTAAAAGTTTCCAGCTTGGGGATATCGTGCAGATGAAGAAGCAGCATCCCTGTGGCAGTAATGAGATGGAGATCATTCGAATGGGTATGGATATTCGGATCAAGTGTGTTGGATGTAAACATAGTGTGTTGATTCCAAGAGCAAAATTTGAGAAAAACATGAAGAAGGTACTCCGCTCAGCGGAAGATTCCACTGAATCCTGACCTTGGAATGATTCGGAATTAGGTACTCAAAATAACGTTTACATGCAGGCTCCGTATGGGTGTTGCGTTCTGTAAATGATCATGCTATAATCAATATTGCTGCGGAAAGGTACCCAAGAGGCCCAAGGGGGCTGACTCGAAATCAGTTAGGCGTGTCACAGCGTGCGTGGGTTCGAATCCCACCCTTTCCGCCACTTCATTTACAATTTACTCAATACACATTGAGTTCAATAAAAAGATAGATAAGAAGACTTTCCATTAGGGAAGTCTTCTTTTGTTTACCGTTATATTGAATACAAAATGAACATGTATTTGATTTTTGATATTAGCTGGATCAGTACTTCTTAAACGAAAAATAAAGAGCCCCGAAGGGCTCTTTATCCGGCGGTGCATTTGTTTGTTAGGAAACAATCGGTCGTAACAATCAGAAACCTGGTGTACTGCACGTAGCAATACGTGTGCTTCAGACGAAGGGCCTTATAACACATAACCACTTGCTTCTTAAATTACGTGATGAATCTCCAACAGCGAATGATCGGCTTCGTTGTCCAACGGAACCACACCTCTCTCGTGCACCGCCTGATTGTATTATGTGCTTTATTCCGTTTTATATACATGGATCTTGAAAAAAGGTATTGCGATTAGTGGACGCGGGCTTTGGTTAGCTTCTTCCACTTGCGATTATGATTGCTTGTCTCGGGAAAAGCTTCGCCTTTTTGCAGCGTTACCCGCTTCGGGTTCTGAATTTCCGAGACAAAGCTTTTTTCCCCGACTTCCGTGTACTCTCCATCATTTGGTGCTTTGTCTCCGGGCTCAAACTCGGTTTTTTCACCCATGATAAAACCTCCTCTGCAGAATATGTTACATTGTTGCATCTGTAGTGTGCTCCATTGCCGGGGTGATCATGTGCCAATATGTACAGGGAACGTTTGCTTGCACTTTGACTCGGTATTTGTTATATTAATATAGTTCGAGTTTGTGCTCGTTCCTTGCTCTCAACCTAGATTGAGGGCCAGAGTCCATAAGGAGGTGAAAATTATGCGCAAATATGAAGTGATGTACATTATTCGTCCTGACATTGAGCAAGAAGTTGTTCAAGCTACAGTCGATAAATTCCAAGGCATCATCTCCAACGGCGGTGGTGAAGTTACAGCTCACGACGTTATGGGTAAACGCCGTCTTGCGTATGAGATCAAGAAATTCCGTGATGGTTTTTATGTTCTGGTACATTTCACTGCTGAACCAGCAGTTGTAACTGAACTTGAGCGTCTCATGAAGATTTCTGACGAAGTAATTCGTTATCTCATTACCAACGACGTTAAGTCTGCTTAAGACTACTCGTGATTAACGCACCAATACGCTCTGAAGGAGGGGATTACATTGTTGAACCGTGTCATTCTGATCGGACGGTTAACCCGGGATCCTGAGTTGCGTTACACTCCAGCAGGAGTAGCAGTTACGCAATTTACTTTGGCAGTGGACAGACCGTTTACAAGCCAAGGGGGAGAAAAGGAAGCCGATTTCATTCCGGTCGTAACCTGGAGACAGCTTGCCGAGACCTGTGCGAACTACTTGCGCAAAGGACGCCTGGCTGCAGTCGAAGGACGCATTCAAGTACGGAACTACGAGAATAACGAAGGAAAACGTGTATACGTGACCGAAGTCATTGCCGATAATGTCCGTTTCTTGGAGTCAGCTAACCGTGATAATAGCGGTGGCGGCGGTGGGCAACCAATGCGTGAAGAGCCTTCTTATGGAGGCGGCGGACGCGCGAACAATAACAATAATTCGCGTAGCAACAATCAGGATCCTTTTTCCGATGACGGAAAACCGATTGATATATCGGATGATGATTTGCCATTTTAACATGAGCTGATATTCTCTTAGGAGATATGGGTTACATGATAGGAAAGGACTGAAAAGCATGGGCTTCAAGCAAAGAGAAGGCGGAGACAACGATAAAAGACCGGCACGTCGTGGCGGCCGTAATAAACGTCGTAAAGTGTGCTTCTTCACAGCTAACAAAATTACTCACATCGATTATAAAGATACGGACTTGCTTCGTAAATTTATCAGCGAACGTGGAAAAATTTTGCCACGCCGTGTAACAGGTACTAGCGCTAAATATCAACGTGCTCTGACGATTGCAATTAAACGCTCCCGTCAAATCGCATTATTGCCATACACAACTGAGTAGTTTTACTCAGCTTGCATACGAAGCAGCCGGCTTATAGCCGGCTGCTTTTTTGTATGTATAATTGGAAATAATGTATACAATCTGATAAATCAGAGAATCCAATACTGTGGTGATAGAGGCATTCAAGGCTCAAATGAATTATAATAGAGTCTAATCTACTGAAAAGGTCAGGCAGCATGAATAGCTGTTTATTTCAGAATAAACATCAGGAGTGGATATGAATACATCACAACGTAAAGGCAAGCAGAGAAAAAGGAAAAGTCTAAAAACCTGGATTGTAGCTACTCTTTTACTTTCCATTATATATGTATGGTTACAGCAAAAAGGTGATATAGATAATATGTGGCCAGGAACAACGCTTCAAGATGCTGTGCCGATCACCGGCCTTCATCCTGTGGTAGCAGAGAATGAGGAATTATTGGTACGTAAGGCAGCCAGACGTGGAATAGAGATTGTTATAACCCACGGCTACCGAAGTTCCGAGGAGCAAGATGCACTATTTAACCAAGGACGCTCAAGTACAGGCAGTATCGTTACGAATGCGCGTGGTGGTGAATCATATCATAACTATGGATTAGCTATTGATTTTGCACTGAGAACGCCTGAGGGTGATGTGGTGTGGGATATGGAACGGGATGATAACGGGAATGGCAAGGCAGACTGGATGGAAGTCGTGGATCTCGCGAAAGAGTTGGGTTTCACTTGGGGTGGTGACTGGGCTAACTTTCCGGACTATCCTCACTTGCAGATGGATTTTGGTTTGAGTATCAATGAGTTAAAACGAGGTAAAAGACCTCCAGACTCTCAATAAAAATGTACTTAATATACACTTATATGAATAAATATTAGAAAAGCTCTGCATTTTGCAGGGCTTTTTTCTTTCTTTTGTAAAATAAATGATAAAAGATGACAATTTGGTCTTTACATCAGCAAATAAATGAAACTATACTATAATAACTAGATTTTTTACTTTGGTCGAACTTATTATATCAAATGTAAGAATAATGGCTCCGAT
Source organism: Paenibacillus sp. FSL H8-0079 (assembly GCF_037991315.1). NCBI lineage: Bacteria > Bacillati > Bacillota > Bacilli > Caryophanales > Paenibacillaceae > Paenibacillus > Paenibacillus sp. FSL H8-0079. The sequence continues at coordinate 6,686,122 of NZ_CP150300.1, read as the reverse complement.
TAAATAGAGTTAAGCTATCGATTGAGAATAGTTAAAACTAAAATATATAACATTTACCTCGCATTAATTTTAATTTTCCTACTGACTACAACATATACATATACATCTTATGTAACTATTATGTAATGTATATATTGAAATGATTATTTGATCATATACACCTCATAGTTAAAAGTAGGACAAAATCTCTCAAACCCCTTGCCATATACCTTTATAATATTACTAATATCCAAATCTGTGGTATAAAAAACATTTATACCAAAAATCTCAAAATAAGCATTGACGTCAGATAAAATTACACGTATGATTACATTAATTATTTTGTAATATAATTCCGCTAGGATTTATCAACATTAATTGACCAATGGTCTAAATAAAAGTCTCTTAAACTTGTTTCTCCTAAAGATTTGGTATTTTGTATAAGCTATTGTTCGTTATCTTCAAGAACTTGGAAATATACAGTGGATGCATTCTTCTACACACGAATACAATCTACGGAAATTATGGGGTTAGGGTGATTGATTTGAATACAGAGCTATTGGAAGTCAGAAATCTAACAACATCATTCAGAATTGAAGATGACTATTACGCAGCAGTGGATCACGTTAACCTTAAGGTGAAGAAAAATGAAGTGTTGGCGATTGTAGGCGAATCCGGGTCAGGCAAAAGTGCTTTTGCATTCTCTCTTATGGGTTTGCATAACAAAGCAAAAATTGAAGGCCAGATTCTCTATAAAGGACAAGATATTGCCAACATCTCCCCAAGCAAGTTGAACAAGCTACGCGGCAAAGAAATGGGCATGATTTTTCAAGACCCATTGTCCGCACTAAATCCTCTAATGATTATTGGTGAACAGATTGAAGAGATTCTTACACTTCATCAGTCCAAGCTGTCTTCCAGAGAGAAGAGAGAAAAGGTTATTCACTTATTGAATCAGGTAGGGATTCCACGTCCCGAACAAATATACAAGCAGTATCCCCACGAATTATCTGGTGGTATGAGACAGAGAATTGTCATTGCCATCGCGATTGCCAACAAACCAGAACTACTCATAGCCGATGAACCTACGACGGCGCTTGACGTTACGATTCAACTACAGATTCTGGAGCTGATCCGTGATCTGAAGAACGAAATTAACGCAGGCATTATTCTGATTACACATGACCTGGGTGTCGTAGCCGAGATGGCTGATCGCGTTGCAGTTATGTATGCAGGAGAAATTGTTGAAATCGCAGATATCTTCACACTGATGAATGATGCGAAGCATCCGTATACACGTTCACTGTTGAACTCGATTCCCACCCTATCTGAAGAAGGATCCAAATTGCATGTCATCCAAGGCATCGTGCCTTCACTCAAAAATCTTCCTCGCAAAGGGTGCAGATTCAAAGCCCGAATTCCATGGATTAGTGATTCGGCTCATGAAGAGAACCCACAGATGCATGAAATTGCGCCAGGCCACTATGTACGGTGTACCTGTTACCAGCACTTTCATTTCCCTGACCAAGCTGAGGAGGAATAACATAATGGCATTACTCGAAGTAGAAGGACTCAAGATACATTTTCCGATTCGCGGTGGATTGCTCAAACGGGAAATTGGCAGTGTAAAGGCTGTTGATGGTGTTAGCTTCTCCATTGAACAAGGACAGACCTACGGTTTGGTTGGTGAATCCGGTTCAGGCAAGACAACCACAGGAAGAGCCATTATTGGGCTGAATCATGTCACTGATGGAAAGATCCTGTTTAACGGTAAGAATCTGGCTACCGAGCGACGGAAGAACAGGCAGCTTCAACGGGATGTACAAATGATCTTTCAAGATCCATATTCATCACTGAATCCCAAGAAGCGGGTTATCGATATCATCGCTGAGCCGTTTCGTAACTATGAGCGTCTGACAGCTACCGAGGAGAAAAGACAAGTAAGAGAATTACTTGAAAAGGTTGGTCTGAGTCCGGAATCAATCTACAAATATCCCCATGAATTCTCAGGCGGGCAGCGTCAACGGATCGGCATTGCACGTGCTATTGCACTAAAACCGAAGCTGATCATTGCTGATGAACCTGTATCTGCACTGGATGTATCGGTACAGGCCCAAGTACTCAATTTTATGCAGGAAATTCAAAAAGAACTGAATCTGACGTACCTGTTCATCAGTCATGATCTCGGCATCATCCGCCATATGTGTGATGAGATTGGGATTATGTATAAAGGTCGATATGTGGAACAGGGAACAACGAATGATATTTTTGAGAATCCGCAGCACATCTACACCAAACGTCTTATTGCAGCCATTCCGGATATGGACCCAACCAAACGAGAGGAAATGGTAGCCTTCCGTCAACAGGTCAAAACGGAGTATGAACATTCATACCGAAATTTCTTTGATGAGGAAGGGCTTGCATACTCGCTCAAATCCATTTCCGATACTCACCGAGTAGCTCTACCTCAGAAAGGTTGAAGGCCATATGTGGAAAACGATAGTACGCAGAATTATCATAATGATCCCTCAGATTTTTTTACTAAGTCTTTTGGTCTTTCTGATGGCCAAGGCCATGCCGGGCGACGCGTTAACCGGATTGCTTGATCCAAGCGTTGATCCCAAAGCATTGGAAGCCCAGCGAGAGAGATTGGGATTGAATAATCCCTGGTACGTGCAATATTGGGACTGGATCAAAAACGCCGTACAAGGTGATTTTGGACAATCCTTCCGCTTCAAAATGCCGGTTACTGACCTGATTGGTCAGCGTGTAGCAAACACATTCTGGCTTGCACTGGCGACACTTGTGCTGACTTACCTGATCGCGATTCCACTGGGTATCATCAGTGGTCGTTACAACGATACCTGGTCTGACCGGTTGATCACGGGTTACACCTACCTGGGCTTTGCTGCACCGTTGTTTATCTTCGCACTGGTGATGGTATGGATCTTCGGATTCCACTTCGGCTGGTTCCCGACAGGAGGAAGTGTTGCACCTGGACTTACACCAGGCACATTCAGCTACGTCATGAGCAAGTTCTACCATCTGTTATTACCAGCACTATCCATGGCACTGATTACAACGGTATCTACCGTTCAATATTTGCGTAGTGAGATCATTGATATCAAGCATAAGGAATTCGTTATTACTGCGAGAGCCAAAGGTGCCTCGGAATCCCGGATCTACAACAGACATATCTTGAGGAACTCGCTATTACCTATCGCTGCATTCTTCGGATATGAGATCACAGGACTTATCGGAGGTACGGTATTTATCGAAAGCATATTCAGTTATCCAGGTATGGGGCAGTTGTTCCTGAGTTCCATCTCATTGCGTGACTTCAGCGTTGTGACTGCACTCGTATTGTTATATGGCGTAGCCTCCATTCTCGGGGCATTGCTGTCTGACATAATTCTAGGAATTGTAGATCCACGTATACGGATCAAGTAAGAACTTGAAGATTTCGGGGTGAAAACAAGATGAGCAAGGCCAACGAGGTAGTTGTAACTTCACAAAAGGTTGATAAAAGCCCCTCTAGCTTAAATATTTTATGGAGGGAGCTTGTCAGAGATAAGGTGGCACTAATCTCGCTCATTTTCTTGGGCTTGGTCATGTTGCTGGTATATGGCACGTCTCTCATTCTGAATCAGGATGATATCGTACGCGTGGATCTGTTTGCCTTATATGAACCGCCATCCGCGAAATATTGGCTTGGAACAGACTATGGAGGTCGTGATGTATTCGGCCAACTGGTCATCGGTACACGTAACTCGCTGAGCATTGGAATTATCGTAACGTTAATGACTGGCTTCATAGGTATCTTAATTGGCCTTTTATCCGGTTATTTCGGTGGAATGATTGACAACCTGTTTATGCGTGTTGTTGACTTCTTCATGATCCTTCCAATGCTGATGATTGTTATTGCGTTTGTTACAGCAGTACCGAAATACAATATCATCTCGTTCTCTCTAATCATGACGGCATTTCTCTGGATGGGTATTGCCAGACTAATCCGCTCCAAAGCATTACAGGAACGGGAGCTGGACTATGTAAAAGCTTCAAAAACATTGGGCTCTTCTCATCTGAAGATTATGCTCTCACAGGTTCTTCCGAATCTGAGCTCCATTATCATCGTAACGATGACATTGAATCTCGCTGCCAACATTGGCCTCGAATCAGGGTTATCTTTCCTCGGGTTTGGTTTTCCCGAAAGCACACCCAGTCTTGGAACACTCGTAAGTTATGCACGTAATCCGCAAACCCTGGAATCCAGATGGTGGATATGGCTACCCGCATCGGTGCTGATCCTGGTATTGATGTTGAGTATAAATAATGTCGGTCAAGCCCTAAAGCGTGCGACTGATGCAAGACAAAGAAGAGGTTAAAAAAAGGGAGGAAAGGTTCATGAAAAAGGGATTATTTTCACGGGGACTATTTTTCACGATGATGCTGGTCTTTGTATTGGTGCTCGCAGCATGCTCGGAGAAAGAAGCAGCTACTCCAGCTCCAACTACAAACACAGAAGAGGGAAAAACAGAGGAAAAACCTGCTAATGAAGAGGGCGTTTACTCCATTGAAGACTTCAACAATGTCAAAACGAATGAAGGTACTGCGATCGAAGGTGGATCGATTACATTCGGACTTGTATCGGATACTGCTTTTGAAGGTACACTGAACTACAACTTCTATTCCGGTAACCCGGATGTTCAGGTACTGCAATGGTTCGATGAGCCATTACTTACATGGGACAAAGACTATGTGTACACCAATGATGGTGCAGCAACATATGAGACGTCTGAAGATGGAAAAACATTTACACTGACCATTCGTGACAATGTAAACTGGCATGATGGCAAGCCGGTAACGGCTGAAGATCTGCAATTTGCTTATGAGGTTATTGGTAACAAAGCGTATGATGGTCCACGTTATGACTCCAACTTTACTAGCATAGTAGGTATGGAAGAATTCCATGCGGGAACAGCAAAAACAATCTCGGGTATTGAAGTGCTGAGCGACAAACAAATCAGCATTACGTATAAAGAATCCACTCCGTCCCTGCTGACAGGTGGCGTATGGACGTATCCACTTGCTAAACATATCTTCGGAGATATGGATGTAGCGAAAATGTCTTCTTCCAAAGAAGTACGTGAAAAACCAATTGGTTTTGGTCCATTTAAAGTGGATGTCATCACTCCGGGTGAGTCTGTAACTTATGTTAAGAACGAAGACTACTGGCGTGGAGCTCCAAAACTGGACAAAGTGACTCTGAAAGTTATCAACCCGACAACGGTTGTTCAAGAACTGAAATCTGGCGGGGTAGACCTTGTAGATGCATTCCCGACAGATCAATACAAAGACAATGCTAACCTGTCCAACGTAGAATTCCTGGGCGCAATCGATCGTGCTTATACGTACATCGGTTTCAAACTGGGTACGTGGGATGAAGAAAACGGAAAAGTTGAAAGTAATGCTGAAGCAAAAATGGGTGACAAAAACCTGCGTAAAGCAATGTGGATGGCTGTAGATAACGATCAAGTAGGTAAACGTTTCTACAACGGTTTGCGTTGGAATGCTACAACTCTGATTCCGCCGTCTCACCCAGAGTTCCATGATTCCAACAATCCGGGTGTAACGTATGATCCAGAAGCAGCGAAAGCATTGCTTGAAGAAGCTGGTTACAAACTGGATGGTGAATTCCGTACCAATCCGGATGGAACACCACTCGAAATCAACTTTGTATCTATGACGGGTGGAGATATTGCACAACCACTGGCTCAATATTATGTTCAATCATGGGCTGCTATTGGTTTGAAAGTAAACCTGGAAATGGTTGAGTTCAACAGCTTCTATGACCGTGTAGGTAACTCAGGTAAAGATGATCCGAACGTTGATGTGTATCAAGCAGCATGGGGCGTTGGTATTGATGTAGATCCATCTGGTCTGTACGGCCGTGATGCACTGTATAACTTCTCTAGATTCTCTAGCGAAGAAAACGACAAATTGCTGGCACAAGGTGTATCTGCTGAAGCGTTCGATGTAGACAAGCGTAAAGAGATCTACAATCAATGGCAGCAATACATGGTAGATGAAGTTCCTGTATTCCCAACACTGTATCGTGCAGTTGTAGCACCGGTTAACAAACGTGTGCTGAACTATGCAATCGGAGATGGAACAGGCGTTTATCTAAGCGACCTGCAAGTCAATGCAGACAAAGCAGTTGTAGCTGAGTAATACATTCTTAAATTAGCAACTGTAAGGATTGGGGTCCTTTAAGAAGTCGGTTGCTAGATTATCATGAAGAATTCTCTTGGGAGAATGAACAAAAGTGTCTTTCAAAACATGGATTCTGTACACTCTGGCATGGGTGTATGGGGTTCATGTTTTTTTTGTAACCAAAAAATAAAAAAAATTTAACTTTTTTTCAAAAAAGTGCAGACAAAATGCCTCTTCACTTCGTCTATATAGGTAAGAGGTGATTATCTTATGAAAAAATGGTGGAAACGGGCAGGTATGCTGCTGGCTCTGCTGCTCATTATATATTTGGGTGTGAAACCGGACATGCTGGTAGGCAAACCGGGAATTAAAGCTGAATCTGCTGTATTGATGGATATGAACTCTGAACAGATCTTAATGGATTTTAACGGCTCAGAAGAGATTGCTCCGGCAGGCGTCAGTAAGTTGATGACAGAACTGCTTGTGATGGAAGCTGTGATTAATGGAGATATAAGCTGGGATGATCTTGTGAATGTGAGTCTGTACGCCAGTTCGGTTGGGGGCAGTCAACTGACCCTGAAACAGGGTGAGCAATTAACAGTAAAGGATTTATTCCAGATTGTAGCTGTCTATTCAGCAAATGATGCAGCGGTTGCTCTGGCTGAACATATCAGTGGTACAGAGCATAAGTTTGTGCAACAAATGAACCAAAAAGCAACTCAGATTGGACTGTCTGAGGATACACAATTCACAAATTCTACGGGTCTCAGTGAAAAGCTGCTTGGTCCTAACCGACCGACGGAAATACAAGGGCAGACCTTAATGACGGCTATAGATGCGTGCAAGCTTGCGCGACATCTGTTGAATAACCATCCCGAGATCTTAAGAGTCTCCAGTCAAATGCAAGTATCGATGCATCAAAAAGGAATGTACATGAGTAACACGAACTGGATGTTGTCCTCCATTGGTGGGCCGTATGCTTACGATGGGAATGACGGATTGAAGACCGGGTATGATGAGGATTCCGGATATCATTTTGTTGGGACAGCTGAACGTGATGGCAAAAGACTGATCTCCGTTGTATTTGGAACAGATACTCGTGAAGGGCGTTTTGTGGAGACACGTAAGTTGTTCAACTATGGATTTTCGGGTTCAAAATAATGTGCGAACATGGATATCATCAAGGAGACTCTTCTCGCTGTTATCTCGTGGTTAATCATGGTAAAATGACTTACGTATAATTCCATATTATTATGTAATTCACTTTAAAGGGGGAAATCGTTTGAACGCGATTAGCAAAAAGGTATACGCTCTCACGCTTACCATGGCCATGTCCATTGCACTGATTCAACCAGCTGTACAGGCGGCAGAAGCCGTAAAACCAACAGCGGCAGTCTCGGAAGCCATCGCATCCAAGGCTACGCAGACACTACAGCAACTGGGATACATAGATGAAATCACAGAATTAACGACTCCGATCACTCGTGCCGAAGCGGCAGTCATTCTGCAACGTGTACTTAAACTGGATGAGCCTGCATCACTTACAGGTTTCGCAGATGTATTGCCGGAGAATGAAGCTGCGCCTGCCATCTACGCTCTGAAGCAAGGTGGGCTCATTCAAGGGAAGGCCAAAGGCTATGCACCGGATGCACCACTTACACGTGCACAAATGGCATCGTTGTTCACGCGTGCATTCGAACTGAAGGATAACGGAATCCAGGTAGTATACAGCGATTCCGATCAGATTCCAGCTGTGCATGCGAATGACGCCGCACGGGTTAAGCAGCATTTTATTATCGAAGGTAGCGCATTTAACGCCAAACAATCGGTGACTCATGGCGAATTCGCAGATGCGCTGTATCTTGCGCTCGGACTCGATGTGAAGTCAGAGGGACTTACACCGCTGGAGGACTTCTTCAAACAGCCGGCTCAGGCAGGGTTCCAGATGTCGCCGGATGGTAATCATCTCGCTTACCTGGAGCCATGGAACAATCGCATGAATATCGTAGTTACCGCAAACGGTCAGGATAAGCCTGTACGCATTACGAGCGAAACAGAACGTAACATCGCAGGATTTGCATGGGCAACCAATGACAAGCTGCTCTACGTGCAAGATAAGGCAGGGGATGAGAATTATCACTTGTATGTTACGGATATCGATGGTAAAAACAGCAAGGATCTGACGCCGTATCCTAACACAAGAGCCATCCTGGTAGATCCGCTTGAGAATATCCCGGATGAGATTCTGGTAGGTATGAACAAGCGTGATCCACGCATCTTCGACGTATACCGTATTAATATCAAGACAGGAGAGGCTGTGCTTGCGGCAGAGAATCCAGGCAATATTACGGGCTGGCTGACGGATCACGAAGGTAAAATTCGTGTGGCTGTATCCAGCGATGGAAATGTGTCTTCGTTACTGTATCGTGAATCAGAGAATCAGCCGTTTGAGCCGCTACTGACTACGAAGCTGGGAGAGACTTTTGCTCCAGTCATGTTCACGTACGATAATAAAAACATTTATGCTGTATCCAACTTGGAGCGAGATAAAACGGCAATTGTAGAGTACAGTCCAAGCAGCAAGAAGGTAACCAAAACCGTTTATGAAAATAAAGATGTGGATGTAAGCAGCTTCATCCCTTCCAAAGAAAAGGGAACCATTCTCGCTGCTGTGTATGAGACAGACAAAGTGAACTATGAATTCTTTGATCAAGAGTTCAAAACGTTAATGCAGGATATCAAAGCGAAAGTACCAGGCAAGGAAGTTAGCATTAGCAATGCAAGCGAGGAAGGCCAGGTACTGTTTGTAGCCTATAACGACAAAACGATGGGTACGTATTATTTCTATGATTCCAAAACAGGCAAACTCGATAAGCTGGCTGACGCTGCACCTTGGATTGATGAGAGCCAAATGTCGGACATGAAGCCCATTACGTATAAGTCACGTGACGGTCTAACCCTTCATGGTTATCTGACACTGCCTCAAGGAGCGAAGGCTTCCGACTTGCCACTGGTTGTTGTTCCACATGGTGGTCCTTGGGCTCGTGATTCATGGGGCTTCAATCCTGAGATTCAATTCCTGGCAAGTCGCGGCTATGCCGTTCTACAGGTGAACTTCCGTGGCTCTACGGGGTACGGTAAGGAATTCTTGGATGCAGGTAATAAAGAGTGGGGTAAAGCCATGCAGAATGATCTCACAGACGGCGTGAACTGGCTGGTTGCAGAGGGAACGGTTGATCCGAAGCGCGTAGCGATCTATGGTGGATCTTACGGCGGATACGCGGCTCTGGCAGGACTAGCATTCACACCGGACGTCTATGCTGCTGGTATTAGCTATGTCGGACCTTCCAACATTTTCACGCTTCTGGATTCACTGCCACCTTACTGGGAATCGGAGCGCAGCATGTTCTATGAACGTGTAGGAGATCCTGAGAAGGACAAGGAACTGTTAACAGCCATTTCACCACTCTTCCACATCGATCAGATGAAGGCTCCATTATTTGTGGTTCAGGGCGCTAATGATCCACGTGTCAAACAAGCCGAGTCAGACCAGATCGTTGAAGCATTACGCAAGCGTGGAGTCGATGTGCCATATATGTTAAAGACCAATGAAGGTCATGGCTTCGCAAACGTGGAGAATCAGCTTGATCTGTACCGTGCGATTGAGAAATTCCTGAATCGTCATCTGATGCAGCCATAGTTCGTTAGATATGAGGGCTGTCCCGCAGGTTCAACCGAATCTGTGGGCAGCTTTATTTTATTGGATCAGAGGTAAAATGAGTCAGATAACCATATTATTAAATTGACATATGGATTTCTTTTGTTTTAAAATGACCAGTGAGTCATTATTATTCAATTCGGTTTAATATATATGTACCAAACCAACTGTACGATACTGAATTTAAGATCTGATCGGGAGGTAACATGTGATGCAAAAACAAATGAAATGGCCGCTGATCCTGTTTGCCATAGGGGTATTTATGGCTGCGCTGGATAATGGGATCATCACCTCGTCACTGACCACCTTAAATGCATCGTTTGGTGTGTCACCAACGTGGGGAGCGTGGACGATTACGCTCTACACGCTTGGACTTGCGGTGAGTGTTCCTATTGCGGGCAAGCTGTCGGACCGTTATGGTCGCAAGAAACTATTTTTGATTGAAGTGGCGTTGTTCGGAATTGGTTCGCTGCTGGTCGCGCTAAGCACATCGTTTACCTTCTTCCTGATCGCTCGCGTCATTCAAGCTTTGGGCGGTGGTGGGATTTTTATCATTGCCAGCTCATACGTATTAAGCAAGTTCCCGGCGGAGCGACAAGGTACAGCCTTGGGTCTGCTTGGAGGGATGAATGGTGTTGCCGCTATCTTGGGACCCAATGTCGGTGCTTTTATACTGGATCTGACTGGCAACTGGCATTGGTTATTCCTGATTAACGTGCCTATCGCCATTCTGCTATTCATAGCAGGTATTCGATTTATTCAGGAAGAGCAGGAACTGAATCGTGCAGCAGTGGACTGGAGCGGCATTGCTGTTCTAACGTTGGGTGTACTCAGTTTAATGTATAGCTTCAGCAATCTGGACGGTGTGAACATGCTTCAAAGCCTGGGATCACCGATGTTCTACGGTTTCTTCTTGGCAGGTGTGATCATTCTGGTGCTCTTTTACTTCATGGAAAAAAGACTGGAAGGATCTGAACGTGAACCTGTTGTATCGACACAGCTTCTAGGCATCGCTTCCTTTCGGTGGACGTTGCTGATTGCCTTTTTCTCTGGAGCCATTCTGGCCTCAGTGATCTTTATTCCCGGATTTGTTGAGCAATATCTTGGCGTATCCAATACGGCCTCCGGGTACTGGTTTACTCCGCTCGCGCTGGCATCCGGCATTGGGGCAGGCGGAGGTGGATACCTCGTTGACCGCAAAGGGCCAATCTGGACGTTATCGGTTGCGGGGCTACTATCCGCCATTGGATTCCTGCTGTTCCCGCTATGGGTAGAGCATATCTGGCAATTTGTCATCGCGAGTACGCTCGTAGGTATCGGCTTCGGCATGATGCTCGGTGCGCCAGTTAACGTACTTGTCACGGAACAGGCGGGGGAGAACAACAAAGGCATCGCGGTAGCGACCAGTTCGTTATTTCGCCAGATGGCTATGGCTATTGCGCCTACGATTTTCGCCGGATTCCTGGCACGTTCTTTTATTAATCTGGGCTCCAACATTCAGACAGGGTTCGCTGATAAAGGAATTCAGGTGCCGCCGGAGATGCTTGAGCAATATGCCTCGGGTGGAGCATCGGGAAGTGATGTCTCCAGTCTGACAGAGGGCCTGTCCCAAATTCCTGATGAAGGTATCCGTGATGTGTTGCTCCAGGCAGTGCATCAAACGACAGGTCAGGGTTACAATGGTCTATTCTGGTCTGCGGTCGTATTCAGTGTGCTTACGCTGGTGGCTGCGCTTATAACAGGACGTCTGCGCCAAAAAGAGAAAAGCCATCATGTGGAAAGTACATCTACAAACTGATGCGATAGCGTGTGAAAATGAAGAGAACAGTGTACCTTTTGTAACTAACTCAACTTTCGCAGCTCAAATCTCCAAACAAACCCTTGATATAGTTGGGTAAACCAGCGATCCAGTCGTGTAGTTGACAAAAAACAGATGTTTTTTTCTTTTTCGTTTTTGCCTCTGCCATTTCAAGAAATAAAGTCATCAGTTGTTGAAGCGCGGTTTGAAAGTCCAGATCTCGAACTTCATCAGCAAAAAGGAAGAAGAGTCCACCGAGAGTCCGATCATCACTGGATTTACGCCGTTCGTATTCCATGGCTAAATAACGACTGAATACAATCGTTGTATGGCTAATCAATTGGTCAAAGGAACGACCTTGAAATTCGGTTCCCAATTTCTAGTAGCTTTTGGTAACTTTAAAAAAGGTTTCAATACTCCAACGCATGCCGTAGATTCGTACGACTTCTACTGAATCCAACGTCATATCCTTACTTAAAATGGCGAGCCATTCCCGCTTTTTATTCCGATTGCGGACAAAAACAAGCTTCACTTGCAGACCGCATGCAGTGTGTACAATTACGGCACCTTTGACTTCTTTCGAATCCGATTTGGGCAGGGTTTGAAACACTTCACGTAGGGTCATTTGCTTTCCTTGTAAGACATATCGCTGCTTTAATTCCTTGATCATTCCAATGACAGGAAGACCTCTGTCCGTGAGCTCCCGAAGCAGTGGCGCTTGCGTAAACCAGCTATCCATCAGCACATAGTCAGCTGTGAATCCTGCATGCAAAGCTTGGTCCAGCAAGCTCACAACCGCATCTGGCTTGCGGGAAAAAGCCTCTATTCGGCGTTTGTACCCGTGGCTACGTCTGGAAAGGTGGGAAGCCATTTCGCATAGACGATTCGCTATTTTGGCTGAGGACAGCATGACAAAATCTAGCGGAGCAAAGCTAAAACCGTCAGACCAGCCAAGCGTGAGCATGGTATATCCCTTCGTGAATTTGCCTGTAGAGTGGTCAAACACACGTGCGAGCAGCTCTACTTTTTTACTCCGGTTTCGGCTAAGTACCGAATCGTCAACGATAAATACACGCACGCGTTGGGAGGAAATGAGCGATTCAAAATAGCGAACAATCTGAAGACTTAACGTCTGCAAAAATCGCCGCCAGGCAAAAGAAGATTGATTTAAGAATCGATAGACAACATCTTTTCCTGGCAGGTCAGCTCCGCGGTCACTTTCCAGAATGCGAAACCAATTCTTTCCTTCAAAACCAACGAAAACACGATTCGAAAAATGGCTAAACTGGAAAGACCAAAAGATTTAGAAATACCAGCGTTTCGTAGAGATTTCCCAATGCGAAGCGTCGCAAAAAGTTTGGAGAAACGGGACTGTTCAGATAGGGAATGTTGTTGTAACATAAGTTACACACCTTTCTTGTTGGTATGGTTGCTCGACACTTCCATATTACCAAACAAGCGAGGTGTTTTTTTGTCAATAGAAGGAGATTCATTTGAATTCTCTTACGCCCGCAAAGGTTTAAGTCAATATCTCAGGTGCGAAAGTTGAGTTAATACTATAAACATGAAAATAAATACATTGATGATGTAGATGAGGTTATTCAAGAATGTGATATCGTTGTAAAAGCAATAGATACCCCAGTTGAATCTTATTCATGGGTTAATAAGGTGTGTGTGGATAAAAAAATACCTTATATAAGTGGCGGATTTATTGACTATATAGGAGTATACGGCCCAACCTACATACCTAATAAAAACCCCATGCGCTGCTTGTAACTCCACTGAAATTCCTTTTAAGAGAAGAGCAGGTAAAGGAGGCACTATTGCCCCATTAACTGGAATAATAGCTTCGTAAAAAGCTTTAGAATGTTTGAAAATTCTTATTGATTGGGGACCAGTAACATCAGCGGGATCAATGGCATTTTATGATTCGGAGTTTTCGAGATGGAAAACTCAAATTATTTATAGAAATGATTCTTGTGATATATGTGGTAATAATAAGGAGGAAAATAAAGATGAACAAAAATGCGATAATACTGATTCTATCGATGTTTATACCAATACTAACGGTTTTTGGAGTTTTTTACGCAAGGCATCTGGACAGAAAAGGAATCCAAGTCGCTCCTCTAGCAGTGGGACTGGGGATAGTAATAACAATTCTTTTATGCACCGTATTATTTATTTACAAGAAAACACGAAGCTAAAACTTTTTTTATCATTAAGTATGGTTATGCCGCTTCTTATTATTATGACTAATCGTCTGGTGCTTGAGGATCAATGGCAATCTTTTTGTATGCTAATCGGGGGTTTATTAATAATATTAGGGAGTAGCATGTTTTTTCAAGCATAAATTATGATAAGTTTATGCGCTATGGGATGATTGGTGCATTTATATACACACTAATTTATTTTATTTTAAACATCATTGCTATTATATTTTTTCCTACAAATGCAGAAGTTACTATTCTATTAAACACTCCTTTAATAAGGTTGACTGATATTCTAAGTTTTATTCAATCCGTTTCTCTGTTAGTTGTGATTCTCTGTATCCTAATATCATTGTGTTTATTAGTAAGTGGGGCAATCATAATGTTACTCCAAACAATTAAAAACGCCTTAATCAAATTAAGACATGTAGAAATGAATTATTAACTACGACTAATTCCTTGAAAATTCTAGGGGTTAGTCGTATATTTTTTTGAATACTTACTATCTGTAACTTGAAAGTTGCTGTCAGCTATCGACTTTCTGACTCACCCCTTCTCCAACCTGGATACCAAACATTAAGAGCGGCCTCTTGGCAACGGTCATGAGAGCGCTACCAGAAGTGCTCCGACAATATGTATCTAGTGGCGGTGGTTTCCGTTTCCCAAATGATATCTTCAGTTTGACTGAAGGTCTGTCTCAAATCCTTGATCCGGGCATTCGGGTTGTGCTGCTGCACTTATTACAGGACACTTTCGTCGTCTGGAAAAGAGAAACTATGTGAGGACAGCTAATTGAGCGCAGCAAGCTAGAAATTCTCCATCGGTAAGGTCAAAGTTTAGGAGCCACGCAAAAGAATTAGTAAGGTATCCTTCAACGATTTGTCGTGAATTGGACAGGCTACTTCATCGCAACCCTATCATGCAGAACAGGCTCAGAGCGCTTAGGAGCGTCGTAAAGCTTCGATCTCACCCGGTAAATGGTCCGAAGTCACCGCTATTACCTTGGAGGAAAAACTTCAGGCGACGTGGTCTCCGGAACAAATTACGGAACGTTTCCGCATTGAAGGCTTGCCGTTGGTCTCCTTTAAAACCTTCTTTCGCTGACTCTACACTGGGCGTCTGGTTCGAGGCACGAACAGGTCCTTCGACACAAAGGGAAGCCTAAGAAGCCCATAGAAACTCGCGGTAAATTCGCGATCGGCAGATCAATTTCGGATCGCCCCAAAGAGGTTCGTTCCCTTGAAACGTTTGGGCACAGGGAACTGGATACCGCGATTCTCATGTCTGATCGCACGGCTTTGTCTATGGAAATTGCACTTGGTGTAGCCATCTCACAGTATCCTACAGGTACTTTTTTCACAGTCAGGGCTGATCGGGGAAAAGAGTTTGCATGTTATGCCAATCTGGAAACAAGCCATGACCTGCACGTTTATTTTGCTGGTTCACTAGATCTATTTAACCACAGACCACGAAAATGCTTGGGTTGGGGAACCGCTGACGAATCTTTTGCAGAGGAACTCGCACTTTGTTTGACAATCTGTCATCCCAAAAAGGAGTCGCTGTTCTTTTCAATTTAACCGGATTGTAACTTTTCATCTTCCCGCAATGATTACAATAGAACGAGCGTAAGCGGTGTCTTGATGCCAGAGAGAGAAAACTTCATAGAACACCGAGTCACAAGGCATCCCAGACGTTTAATTGGTATTATGGATTATCATTTTGACAGTGAAGAAGGAATCAATGGATGAAAAGCAGAACTAAGGATAAGAAGAAGAAAAGAAGAAAAGGCCTATATATAACGCTCGTTTCACTTGTTGTTTTGTTAATCGGAGGTTATTTGTTCCGTCAGCAGCTGGCTGTAGCGGCATTTGATCTGTTTCTCGCCGGTTCGGTAGAAGATCAGTTATCCCGTTCTTATGTACCGCAAGAAGGCAACAACACGCCTGATCCAACGGTATACCGTAAGGAACCATTCTCCGTGTTACTGCTCGGTTCGGACAAACGCGCCTATGAGAAAACGCGTGGACGTTCCGATACCGTCATCTATGCTGTAGTACGTCCGAAGGAATCCCGTGTGCTTCTGGTATCGATTCCACGTGATACGTATGTGCAGATTGTAGGACGGGATGCCAACAAGGATGGCGAAGATGATTATGATAAGTTGGCGCATGCCTATGCTTTTGGTGGGGAGAATATGTCCATCAATACGGTGGAGAAATTCCTTGATGCTGATGTGGGTTATTATGCAACGATCAACTTCGACGGAATCAAAAAAGTGGTTGATGCGCTTGGTGGTGTAAAACTGCCAATTGATGAGGACATTGTGAACAAGAATCCGGATCACGTGAAATTCACGATTGAAGGTGGTAAGCCGATCTATGACGGGCAGGAAGCACTGTATTATGTAAGATACCGTGAGGATAGCGATTTTAATCGTACCAAGAGGCAGCAGATTTTCCTGAACGCGATGGCGAATGAGATGCTGAATTTGAATCAAATCGCCAAAATTCCGGAATTGATTCAGATCATGGGAGACAGCTTCCAGACGGATATGCGAGCTTCTTTCATTATTGATCTGGCTAAACAAGTACTTACTCAGGAGAAACCACAGATTTCAAGCTTCACCATTCTGGGTGAAGGGATGAAAAAAGACGGTATCTATTATGGTCAGGCTGACGAGAAAGATGTCCAATATGCCAAAGAGCTGATTAACAACTGGATGGATCAATCGACCCCAGCCGGTGAAGTAATGATCCCTGACCGGCAAATGATTGAATAATCAATTCCATACCGATGGTTTGTTGTAGACCACAATCAGCAGTACGTTTATTCGCGGGCTGCTGTTTTTTTCTTTGTAGTGAGATCCATGATCCTTTTGGAACATCCTGCGTTCTGATCCGTATAATATAAGTTGAGCGAGATAAGTTGAACGAAGAAATTCACAAGGAGGATACGTAAGGGTATGAACATCGCATTTTTTTTGCTGCCCAAACAAGAGGTTACGTGCGTGACGTCGGATTCTACGCTGCGGCAAACGTTGGAACGGATGGAGTATCATCGGTTTACGGCGGTGCCCATTTTGAATAAGGAAGGCAAATACATTGGTACGGTTACCGAAGGCGACTTACTGTGGTATATGAAGAATGCCGAGGGAAAGATTTCATTTGAAAACGCTTCAAAGTTCTTGCTCAAAGACGTTCCGCTTCGCCTGGATATTAAGCCCGTGTCCATTGACGCCAATATGGAAGACCTGATTAATCTGGCCAAAGTTCAGAACTTTGTTCCTGTGGTGGATGATATGGAACGGTTCATTGGTATTGTCAGACGGAGTCAGATTATTGAGTACTGCGAAGGCATTGTAGCCAAAGAATCGATTAAGGCCAAGTAAGCCGTAACGAATATAAACATTATTGTGACAGCAGGGATAATCACAGCCGTCCGGTATCATGTTAAACTTAAGAAGTCCTGAACCAAGGGCGCATTCGAAGTTTTTTTACAAGTATATATGTCGATTGGATGTACGGAGGACTCCGCATAAGTACCTGACATCAGTTTCGGAGAACTTCTCCGCTTTTTGGGGTAATTTTGCGGGCCCTCTTTTTATGCTATAATCGAGAATAAAGCTTTTTCGGGGGAGAGTGACTTTCGCCAAATGCCTAAAGAACTGGATGTAGCCAAACGCGCTAAAGTGATTGAATGGCTTAAAACCGAAGTACTTGATCAGGTATCCCGATTATTCAAGGCGTTATGGGAAGGCAGTACAACTCGAATCGGGGACAGTCTTGCCAGTTTGATTATGAGTAGTTACATATTGGGCCGCAGGCTCGGTATTCCTTTCAAGGATCTGGATGCACTGCTTGTTGAGAAGTTGAAAAAGCATAAACAGGAAGGTCACCAGCTTGAAGACTGGTACCAGGATATTTCCGCGCTAGAAGATCATATGCGTAAGAGGTGAATTTGTTGAAATTTAGCTTTAAATCAGCTGTTTGGAGTGCAGTCTATCTGCTCCTGCTACTTTCGCTGTTAACTCCTTTATCGGTACTTGCCATATTTTTTATGATGATTCCGGGAGTTATTTTGTATGCTTCATTATCTTTAAAATCATTTATATGGCATCTCGTGCCAGTGGCCGTTATTTTGGTGATATTCCATCCGATCTATCTGCTGCTATTGCTTATCTTTACCCTGCCTGCGCTCGTTATGGGTCACGCGTATAAAACACGTAAATCGGCCCTGTTCACGCTTATGGCGGGAAGTGGCACGATGCTGGCAGAATACTTATTGTTGCTCTTGGTCGGCAGTGTCATTTTCCAATTCGACTTGTCCAGCTACATTGAAGATGTGGTCAGACTGACCATTGAACCGTTAACGAATACATCTAATCAGATGATCAACGGGTTTGCATGGACGCCTGAGATGACCGAGGATGTTGCCAAACAAACGCAGCTTATGATTCCTTTTGCCCTCGTTGTTACATCGATGGTAATGGCCTTCATCACACACGTTATTGCTCGTCCGATCCTGAACGTGATGGGTGTGACGGTGTCGAAGCTTCCACCAGCGAGAGAGTGGCGTATGCCGCGTGCATTGATCTGGTATTATTTCCTCGCCTTGTTGATCGAAGTAATATCTAGACAAAGTGATGGAACGTACTGGACCATGATTGCCATGAATCTGTCGCCGTTAATTAATCTGGGCTTCATGATTCAAGCGATCGGCTTCTTCTTCTTTCTCTCACATACAAAGAAATGGAATCCGGTTATACCGTATTTCCTGGCGGTTGCGGTCTTCTTCATTGGTCCGCTTCGGATTATCGGAATTATCGATCTGGCGTTCCCGCTTCGTGAGGCAATATCGAAATCAAAACGATAGGGTGATGAGTCATGCCTAAATTTCTGAAGAAACGCTGGCACGGCTACTATACCGTATGGGCGTTCATACTGCTGCTGTTGCTCGTGATGTTCGTTACCATCTATAACTGGACGCTTGGTTTGATTAGTCTGATACTGGCTTCGGCGTTGGGAATCGTCATGATTAAGGCGGAGCTCGCGTTCCGCCGTGAGCTTAATGACTACATTAATGGCCTGTCCATTCGGATCAAACGAATGGAAGGGGAAGCGGTCAGCATGCTTCCATTCGGAATTGTGCTGTACAGCGAAGATCGTACGGTAGAGTGGCATAACCGCTTTGTCGCGGAGATGTTCCAGGAGAAGACATTGGTAGGCAATCCGCTACCTAATTTGTTTCCCAAACTTCCTCAACCTAAAGAGAAGAAGGATGGGACCAAGGAACATTCATCCAAGGAGTTCCATGACGAATTCCAGTTGGATGATCGGCATTATGGAGTTATTCATAACCCGCAGGAGCGGTATGTATATGTATACGAGATTACGGAGCTGGCCATTCTTCGTGATAAATATGAAAATGAACGCCTTGCATTGGGTATTCTCGTTCTGGATAATCTGGACGAGGCTGCCCAGGGCATGGACGACCAGCAGCGTACAGCGCTGATTGCCCGTGTGACCAGCGAGATTACGTCATGGGCGAAGCGGTACGAAGTGTACCTGCGCCGTCTGTCTTCTGATCGGTATCTGTTGATGCTGAATCATAAGTCTTTGCAGGAGCTGGAGCAGAGCCGATTTGTCATTTTGGATGAAGTTCGGGAGATGACTGCTGACCTCAAGGTGCCAATGACACTCAGTGTAGGACTGGCGTTTGGATCGGATAGCATCAGCGAGATGGGCGAACTGGCACAGTCAAGTCTGGATATGGCACTTGGACGTGGTGGCGATCAGGCTGCTGTGAAGTCTGGGCAACGCCTGTCTTTCTATGGCGGCAAGTCCAACGCCGTGGAGAAACGTACACGGGTCAGAGCCCGGGTTATTGCTCATGCGCTGCGTGATCTGATGCAGGAGAGCGATCGGGTGCTCATCATGGGCCACAAAATTCCGGATATGGATGCGATCGGCGCATCCATCGGGGTTTGGAAAGCGGCCAGTCTATACAATGTGGAAGCGCGAATTGTTCTGGATGGAATTAATCCATCCATTGAACGCATGATGGAGCAGGTGAACAAGGACGAGAAGTTGTCCAAAGCATTTGTTTCACCGGAACAGGCAACCCAGATGATGACCGAGCACACGCTGTTGGTTGTGGTGGATACGCATAAGGCCTCCATGACAATGGAGCCGAAACTGGTACAGTCTGCAACCCGTGTTGTAGTTGTGGATCACCATCGTCGGGGTGAAGAGTTCATCAATGATGCTGTGTTGATCTATCTGGAGCCTTACGCGTCCTCAGCTGCGGAGCTGGTAACGGAGCTCTTGCAATATATTCATGACAAGGTACAATTCACTCCGCTCGAAGCTACGGCTCTACTAGCCGGAATTACGATGGATACGAAGCATTTTGCATTGCACACCGGGTCCAGAACGTTCGAAGCAGCAGGCTTCTTGCGTCGTAGCGGTGCGGATACCATTATGGTCCAGCGGTTGATGAAAGAGGATCTGTCAGAATATATTGCTAAGGCAGAAATCATAAAGCATGCTAAAATGGTATACGGGAACATTGCGCTGGCGGTCACGGACCCTGGCAGCAAGATTCCACAGATGATGATCGCCCAAGTGGCGGACACATTGCTGAACATGACTGATGTGGTCGCTTCATTTGTGATTAGTGAGCGTCCGGATGGACTGATTGGCATCAGCGCGAGATCGCTGGGGCGCATGAATGTTCAGGTTGTCATGGAACGACTGGGCGGTGGCGGACATTTGACGAATGCTGCCGTGCAGCTTGAAGGAACGCTTGGAGAGGCAGAAAAACGGCTGACGAATGTACTGGCTGAAATCGAAAAGGAAGAGGGGCTGTTCGAATGAAAGTCATTTTTATAAAAGATATGAAGGGTCAAGGTAAGAAAGGGCAAGTGAAAGAAGTATCTGAGGGCTACGCACAGAACTTCCTGTTGCCACGGGGAATCGCACGTCCAGCAACGGATGGCAACATGAAGACACTGGACAACCAGAAAGCTGCTGAAGAAAGAATCAAGCAGGAAGAGAAAGCAGAAGCGGAAGCACTCGCGAAGAAGCTGGAAGCAGAAGTGACTGAACTGAAAGCCAAGTCCGGCGAAGGTGGTCGTCTGTTCGGCGCCATTACCAGCAAACAAATCGCAGAAGCTTTGTCTAAAAAGGGTCTGAAAGTAGACAAACGCAAAATTGAGCTGGACGAGCCTATTCGTACACTCGGCGTAACACAAGTAACTGTCAAGATTCACCCTGAAGTGAAGGCAACCTTGAAGGTACAGGTAACGGAAGAGTAAGATGGGCGGCGAAATGTTATTCGACCGGATTCCCCCGCAGAACCTGGAAGCCGAACAGGCCGTGCTGGGTGCAATCCTGTTGCAGGGCGAAGCCCTGATTACAGCGATGGAACGGGTGCAAACCGAGGATTTCTATGATAAGCCCCATCAATTAATCTTTGAAGCGATGATCCAGCTTGGTGAGGGAAATCAACCGATTGACCTCGTGACACTGACTTCGCTTCTGAAGGATAAAGGTGAGTTGGAGGACATCGGCGGCGTTAGTTATCTGGCAAAGCTGGCTCATGGTGTACCTACAGCCGCGAACGTAGACTATTACGCTCAGATTATTGAAGAGAAATCGATGCTGCGTCGCCTGATTCGTACGGCAACACAGATCGTGAGCGAAGGATATACAGGCGGCGAAGATGTTGTTGCCATGCTCGGAGAAGCTGAGCGTCGCATTCTGGAGATTTCCAACCGTCGCTCTAGTAGTGGTTTTATAGCCATTCAGGACGTACTGATGGAAGTATTTGATCGTGTAGAAACCCTACATCAGAACAAGGGAACAACGACGGGCATTCCGTCCGGATTTATCGATCTGGACAAAATGACTGCCGGATTCCAGCGCAGTGACTTGATTATTGTAGCGGCCCGTCCTTCCGTAGGTAAGACGGCGTTCGCCCTGAATATCGCTCAGAACGTGGCTATTCGTGCCCAGGAGACGGTAGCCATCTTCAGTCTGGAGATGTCAGCCGCCCAGCTGGTGCAACGTATGATCTGTGCGGAAGCCAACCTGGATGCAAGCGTTATGCGTATGGGTGACTTTAAAGGTGATGAAGACTGGCAGAAGCTGACGATGGGTATTGCAGCATTGTCAGAAGCCAACATCTTTATAGATGATACGCCAGGCATTACCGTAGCAGATATTCGTGCCAAATGCCGTCGTCTGAAGAAAGAGAAAGGCCTTGGCATGATCCTGATCGACTATCTTCAACTGATTAGTGGACGGGGTAAAGCAGGGGAGAACCGTCAACAAGAGGTATCCGAGATTTCACGTACACTGAAACAGATTGGCCGGGAACTGGAAGTTCCGGTTATTGCCTTGTCCCAGCTGAGCCGGGGTGTAGAGCAACGTCAGGATAAACGTCCGATGATGAGTGACTTGCGGGAATCGGGTTCGATCGAGCAAGATGCGGACATCGTAGCGTTCCTGTACCGGGATGACTACTACAACCAGGAGACCGAGAAGAAAAATATTATCGAGATCATTATCGCGAAACAGCGTAATGGTCCGGTAGGTACGGTGGAACTGGTCTTCCTGAAAAACTTTAATAAATTCGTCAATTACGAGAGGGCGCACAATGACGCCTTCGCGATGTAACGGACAGGTGCTGACGGCTTCGATCAGGAAGAAAAATCGTCTGTCCCGAAGATCAACCATTAGCGTAACTGGATTTAAACATGTGATATAAATACCAGATATAGATTCGTATGGAAATGGGAATCCTTGAACCGGTGATAGCAGTCAAGCAAGCTTGGACTGTAGTCTCCGGTTTTTTGTGTCGAAATAGTGGGTAAATCCCGAACATTACAGTTGTACTATATCTAATTGTTCGCCATTTGATTTGACTTTGAAAAAGGGTACTGGTACACTAATACTGCTGCGTTAAAGCAGCGCAAACCTTCCCTTGAATGTAACGGAAGGAGATTTTTACTGTCCGTTAGCACGCTTCTCAGTCGGTTTATTGCGTAACATGCCTGCCGGGATAGAGGACGGACAGACCAATACAAAGGTGCGCAAGGCACCCACGGAGGAATGTTAACTATGTCAACGGTAGTTGTAGTGGGAACGCAATGGGGAGACGAAGGTAAAGGTAAGATCACTGATTATTTGGCGGAGAGCGCTGATGTGGTGGCTCGTTATCAAGGTGGTAACAATGCGGGTCATACAATTCTAATTGATAACAAAAAATATAAACTGACGATGATTCCTTCAGGGATTTTCTACACGGATAAAGCGTGTGTTATTGGTAACGGAATGGTTATCAACCCGAAGGCACTCATCGAAGAAATTAACTATATTCATGACAATGATTTCACAACGAAGAACCTGTCCATCAGTGAGCGCGCACATATCATCCTGCCATATCACATGGTATTGGATGCACTCGAAGAAGAGAGCAAAGGGCCGAACAAAATCGGTACGACTGGTAAAGGAATTGGCCCATGTTACATGGACAAATCAGCTCGTATTGGTATTCGGATGGTTGACCTGCTGGATGCTGAAGATTTTGAACTGAAACTGCGTCATCTGGTCAAAGAAAAGAACCGCGTCATCGAGCAAGTCTACGGCGGCCAGCCTGTTGATGTGGAAGAGATTCTGCAAGATTACCTCGGATATGCTGAAATTCTGCGTCCTTACGTACGTGATACATCCGTTGTTCTGAACGAATATATTGATGAGGACAAAAAAGTATTGTTCGAAGGCGCACAAGGCGTTATGTTGGACCTTGATCAAGGAACTTATCCATTTGTTACATCATCCAATCCGTCCGCAGGCGGCGTATGTATCGGTTCTGGCGTAGGCCCGGCTCGTATCCAGCAAGTCATTGGGGTAGCAAAAGCCTACACAACTCGTGTAGGAGATGGCCCATTCCCTACGGAATTGCACGATGCAATCGGCGACCAAATCCGTGAGACTGGACATGAGTACGGTACTGTAACTGGACGTCCACGTCGTGTGGGTTGGTTCGATAGTGTTGTTGTTCGCCACGCACGTCGTGTCAGCGGAATCACAGGTCTGTCCCTGAACTCTCTGGACGTAATGACAGGTCTGGAAACGGTGAAAATCTGCACAGGATACAAATTCCGCGGCGAGGTTATCACACACTATCCGGCAAGCCTCAAAATGCTGGCAGAATGTGAAGCAGTATACGAAGAGATGCCAGGCTGGAGCGAAGATATCACTGGAGCTAAGAAACTTGAAGACCTGCCAGTGAACACACAGAATTATGTAAAACGTGTTTCCGAACTGACAGGCATTCCAATTGCCATCTTCTCCGTTGGTCGTAACCGTGAGCAAACGAATCAAGTTCTGCCAATCTACGAATAATCAAAGAAATAGATAGATTGTTTCTTGAATTATAAAATAGGATACTCTGCCGACTCAGGCAGTAAAACCTCCAGTTGTTGCTTTTATAGCGATGACTGGAGGTTTTTTTGTATGTTTTTTGGATATAATCCCGAGATTTCCGTCAATACTGGTTAACAGTAGAGTCACAGACCCCAGCATGCGCATGCTAGACGGGTGGGATAATCGGAGGGAGAGAACGGAATGAAGTTGCTTGTGTGGTTTGTCAAAATCGTGCTAACCGTGTTGCTGGTCAGTTCACTGACACTGCTCACGACCGGATTAATTGTACAGTCCTATGCGAAATCGCTACTCGCGAGTTTCAATATTCAGTGGGAAGGTCAACCCATGGGATTAACCGCCATGTTCCAGGGTGCATTGGGTGGTAAAACCAGTGAGGGGAACAAATCAGGAAATGGCACAACAGATCAGCCGACAGGAGCGGACGAAGAGCAGGTTCCGGAAGATGCTGTTTCAGTTATGGGAAACGGGTCGGAAGGCGGTGAATCTGGCGTAGATAAAGGCAACAGTGGGTCCCAGGGGGCCAGCTCAGGCGAGGGAGCAGGAGAAGGCTCAGGTACAGATTCGACCGCAGGTTCGAACTCAGGCGTGAATGCAGGCAATGGGTCGGATAGCGGCACAGGTAATGAATCTGGAACAGCACAGGGGAGTGGCTCAGCTTCGGGGAACGGAACCGGAGCGACCAGCGGTAGTGCTCCTTCAGGTAATGATGCCATTGTCGTATCGCCGGATGATATCACAGGAGCGAAGGATAAGCTGCCTGTAGAGGAGAAAGAACGGATCTTCAGCTTACTTATGAACAAGCTACCGCAGAAAGAAATGCAGCAGATCTCAGGCGCCATGGAAGGCGGCCTAACAGAACAGGAACTGCGCGAGATTGAACAGGTGATCTCGAAGTACCTGACCAGTGAAGAGTACGACAACCTGATGGAAGTACTGCAGACAGAATAAGATAGGCAAAGCAAGCTATTAGACTATTGGAGATGATCTAATGGTTCCTGATTTCGTTTACGTAATCCTCTATCAGAGCTGATCTGATGGGGGATTTTATTTGTATTTTTATGAAAAAGAAAGCATATTTCAGTGGGTCTTAGAACCTAGTCTTAAATTGCGAATAAAAGTACATAGTACAGCCGATGTTGAGGCATAATGGGTGATGGACCAGTCGTGCTATCTTATGGATAATTCAGGGAAACCAAGCGGGGCGTGGTTTTGCGGTGTGACACGTAAAGTTGAAATGAGTGTAAAACCTGTGTTAAAGTATACGGGTGTGATAAAAGGTTAAAATTTTGACACTTTTAAGAGCGCAGCTAAAGTCCTGATTTTGCGGACACCCAAATATATTATTCAACTAGCATGGGATAGACACGATGGGTGATGTCTTGACAGAAATGCGAACTGAGAAGTGCTGAAAAGGAGAGAATCATGAAAGGTTTCAGAGGCATACGCCAACCGGGCAAAGACCGGGTACACGAACAATCCGGGGAAAACCGGACGGCCGAAGACAAAAACAACATGAGCATGTCCACCTTCAGTGTGAATAAGAAGCGCGTTCTGGCCTCGCGCAAATGGATCATTACAGCAGCATGCGGTGTGTTCATCGCGGCATCGATCGGATTCGCAGGCAAACAATATGTTACTGCAAATACGGTACCTTACTATAAAGTGATGGTTAAAGGTAGCGAGATTGGTACCATTACAGATGAAGCACAGCTACAACAACTCTTTACAGACAAAACTGAGGAATATCAACATAAATATCCGGATGCAGAAATGGTGCTGAACACGGATGGCATCACAACCGAAACGGTAAAAGCGTACAAACCTGAAGTGAACAGTGACGAAACGCTAGATAAACTAGGCGACATGCTGACAGCTTATGCCAAAGGTGTGGAGCTTAAGGTAGACGGTGAAGTCATTGGCATTGTGAAGGATCAGGCAACAGCTGATGCGATCCTGGAACAAGTGCAGAATAAGTACATATCGGCATCGGCAGTGCGAAGTTCGCTAAAGACGAAGTCGGTATCGGCTAACTCCTCGAAGAAAGACGAGGGACCGAGTACAACCCTGAAGTCGGTAGGTATCAAGGAAGAAGTAGCGACGGATGTGGTGAAGGCTGATCCAAACAAAATATGGGATGTGTCCGAGGCGGTTAAAGCGTTAACCGTTGGTAAAGACGCGCCTGTAACTTATGTGGTTCGTGAAGGAGATACGATCTCTTCGATCGCTTCCAAGTATGAAATTACACAAAGTGAGATTCGCCAGCATAATCCGGGCATCAAGGAAACATCGCTTCAAATTGGAGACGAACTGACCCTGACCGTGCCTAAACCAGCAGTAACGGTTAAATCGGTGGAGCAGGTGGTTGAACAGATTGAGATTAAACCGCAAGTGGAAGTTCGAAAAAGTCCTGATCTGAAAGCAGGCACAACCAAAGTCGTGCGTCCAGGTCAAAGCGGTCTGAAAAATATGCAGTATCGTATAACGAAAGAAAATGGTGAAGTCGTTCAGGAAGAGTGGCTTGGCCAGGAAGTGATCAAAGTCGCCGTAACCGAAGTGGTTCTTAGTGGAACAAAAGTCGTTGGTGAGGGCTCAGGTGAATTTGCTTGGCCGGTATCGAATGCAACGATGAGCAGCAGCTTTGGACAGCGTTGGGGTCGTCAACATAAAGGGGTCGATCTGGTAGGTAACCGGGATGTGAAATCATCTGACGAAGGCGTGGTTACTTTTGCAGGACAGAAGAGTGGCTATGGTAATGTCATCATTATTAACCATCGTAACGGATATGAAACATTGTATGGTCATCTGGATAGCATCGGTGTGAAGGTTGGACAAGTGGTTGAAAAAGGGGAAAGCATCGGCGTTATGGGCAACACAGGACGCTCGACTGGAACCCATCTGCACTTCGAGATCCTGAAGAACGGCACAGCGGAGAATCCAATGACGTATTTGAACTAATATAAGCTAAAGTGAGAGCAAGGTTGGCTATGATGCTGGCCTTGTTTTTTGCTGCTGTAAAATATTTTCAGATGAAAGACCTTCCAACCCTCCGATCGGGATGTGACGGTGCTTCAGGTATGTTAAACTAGAGAGTATAAACAACAAACTAGAGAACCAAATCAAGCAGGCTTGGTACAAGCTAAACATAGAAGAGAGATATAGACGCTAACGCGGATTAAGTAGGATATAGGGGTGAACTTAGCCGATGCAGGGGAAGATTTTGGTGGTGGACGATGAACAGCCCATCGCGGACATTCTGAAGTTTAATTTGGAAAAAGAGGGGTACGAGGTCATCTGTGCATTCGATGGTATTCGTGCGGTTGAACTGGCGTTATCCGAGAAACCGGATCTGATGCTGCTGGATCTGATGCTCCCGGGCAAGGACGGTATGGATGTCTGCCGTGAGGTGCGCGCTCATCTGGAGATGCCGATCATCATGCTTACCGCCAAAGATGGCGAGATCGACAAGGTGCTCGGGCTCGAATTGGGTGCGGATGATTACGTGACGAAGCCATTCAGTACGCGTGAGCTGCTTGCAAGGGTGAAGGCACAGATGCGCAGACGGCAAAAGCTTGCGATTACGGCAGAAGCGCATGAAGACGAAGAGAAGCAGGTCATGAGACTTTTTGATCTGGCTTTTGATATGGACATGTATACGGCTTACAAAGGCGGAGAACCTCTCGATCTGACCCACCGTGAATATGAACTTCTCTATTATATGGCGAAGCATTCCGGCAAGGTTATGACACGGGAACATCTGCTGCAAGCAGTATGGGGATATGAATATTTCGGCGATGTACGTACCGTGGATGTCACGATCCGTCGTCTGCGTGAGAAGATTGAGGAGAATCCGAGCAAACCGGAAACGATTCTGACTCGCCGCGGGCTCGGTTATCTCGTGCGCAGTGCCAAAAGCGTGGGGATATAATGGGCCGATTCGCGCGATTCTCGTTCTTCCGAACGATTCAGGCGAAATTGATAATTATCTATGTACTGCTGATTCTGATTGCGATGCAATTGATCGGCGTTTATTTTGTGAGCGCGATGAAGAACTCACTGACGAGCAACTTTACGGAAGATCTGCAGGCCCGTGCGGAGATGCTATCGGTTCTCGTGGGGGAGACGATGGCGGGTGGAGAAGCAGAGGCTGGCGAGGACAAAACGGAAAATCTGCGTGTGCTGGTGAACAATCTGTTCAACATTAACGGTGCCGAGATTCAGGTGCTGGATGCCAGCGGCAAAGTACTGACGACCTCGCTAAGTTCACATTCGGACTATGTCGGGCGCAAAAACACCCAGACCGTCGTCAGCCGTGCGCTGCAAGGCATTCGGGACAATGAGGAATATATCGTGGACGAGGATAATGTTCGCAAAAAGGTCGTCGCCAAGCCGGTGCTGTCCGGCGGCAAGATCATTGGCGCGGTCTACATCGCGGCATCCATGAACGAGCTGTATTCCACGATGGAGGGAATCAACAAAATCTTTATCTCCGGCATTCTGATTGCCTTGGTGTTAACGGCGGTGCTTGGCGTGATCCTGTCCCATACGATCACGCAGCCGATTAAGGAAGTGACCCGGAGAGCGACAGCGGTCGCAGAAGGTAACTTTGATCAGCAGACACCTGTATTCGGCACGGATGAGATTGGTCAGCTCAGTCGGGCTTTTAACTATATGACTAGTAGGCTCCGTGATGCACTCTCGCAGAATGAAGAGGAGAAGGAGAAGCTGACCTCCATTCTGACCAATATGAGTGATGGTGTGGTAGCCACGGATGAGTATGGTAAAGTCATTCTGGTGAACCGCCGTGCCAGCAGTATTCTGGGCATGCGCCCTGCAGATATTGAAGGAAGGCATTTTGCCATATTGCTCGGCATTGATCCGGAGGATGCGGAAGCTCTCGCGAGTGGGTTTACTGGTTCAACGCTGCTGCAGATCGCACCTGCGGGACAAGAAGAGCCTGTGGTCATTCGCATGACGTTCACTCCGGTTCATCGGCGCGAGTTGGGTATCACGGGAACCATTGCCGTACTTCAGGATGTCACTGAGCAGGAAGAACTTGAAGCATCCCGACGTGAATTCGTGGCCAATGTATCCCATGAGCTGCGGACACCTCTGACCACGATCAAGAGTTACGCGGAAGCGCTGGATGACGGTGCATTGGAAGATACACAGCTTGCTGGTCGTTTCGTTGGTGTTATTCAGAACGAGACGGAGCGAATGATCAGGCTGGTTACGGATCTACTGCATCTATCTCGGCTGGATTCCAAAGAAGCTTTACTGCGCAAGCAGCCAACCGACATTCTGGAAATGCTGGAGGAAGTGACGGATCGATTCTCGTTCCAGATGCATCAGAAGGATATTCAACCTGTGCTGTCTGTGGAAAATGATATTCCGGCTGTTCCGCTGGATCGCGACCAGATTGATCAGGTGCTGGATAATGTCGTGTCCAATGCGTTGAAATATACATTGGAAGGCGGCACCATTACAATTGCCGCTAGACGCAGTGATGAGCATGCACTTGCCATCTCGGTATCGGATACCGGAATGGGTATTCCACAGCGCGATCTGGATCGTATTTTTGAGCGGTTTTATCGGGTGGACAAGGCTCGTTCCCGCAGTATGGGAGGCACAGGGCTGGGACTCTCCATTGCCCGGGAAATTGTGAAGGCGCATGATGGGAGCATCTCGCTGGAGTCTGAGGTGGACGTGGGCACGACAGTAACGTTCACACTGCCGATGCGCGAGGAAGGGGGTGAGCACCGTGAAGGAACGGATTAAATCCCTGGTGCTCGCTACCCTTGTCGTAGCTAGTCTGGTGCAGAGTTATTTCCTGATCTACCGTTTGCCCGGAGGCGGGGATTCTATTGTGACGTCAGAGACGAACTATGTGAAGACGGAAAATATGGGTCAGGAACGTAATATTGAAGAATTAATCTTTCCTGATCAGATGATTATTCATTTGGGCGAGGATAAACATACGGTGTTTTACCCCGGCAATACGTTCTATCAGTTGATCTATTCACGGTTACAGGGGCGAGCGTTCGATGATTTTCAGCGCCGTAGTGTGCAATCGGTGAACTGGGATCAGATTCGCAAGGAGAACCCTGGGTTTGAGCTATCGTTCAAAGAAGGTATTCCCGTCGCATTGTTACAGCGGGTGATGAGGCTCGGGACGGATTCCTTATTCCAAGGGGAGACGATTAACCGAATCTCGATCTATACGGCCAAAAATGAAACGAAGGCCCATGCGCTGTTCTTCAGCGCCAAGGGAGACGTGGTATACGAAGCAACGCAGGCGGACCTGACAGTACAAGACGTGCAGCAGCATGTAGACTTTGGTACGAACTGGACGCCATATACGTTGATGGATGGCGGGTATTATATCCCGGCGGAAGCTCTGGAGACGATTGAGGCGGATGTGCCAACAGGTCAATTCACTGTTGAGCAGATGCAGCGTAGTCTGTTCTTCGATCCAAGTATGACCCGGAATATTCGGGAAAAAGATGGATCGGAGATCTACACGGATAGTAAACGTAGCCTGCAGGTGAAACAGGAACAGCGCTGGATCAGCTACACCGATCCGGCGGCACCGCCTGCGGGGCAGATTGACCCCGCGAAGGATGCGCTGTCTGCGGTTGATTTTGTGAATCAGCATGGCGGCTGGAAAGGCAGGTCGCGCATGATGCTGGAGACCGCCGACAGCAAGACACAGCTTGAATTCCAGCAGTACTACGGCAGTTATCCGATTATGGATTCCATGCAGTTCCGCTTCGGCACGATCAGTATGGAGATGCAGCAGGAGACGGTATCCAGCTACGAACGATCGCTGCAATACCTGAACGAAGGCACAGAGACAAAGAAATCGGTCAAATTACCTGGTGGGGAGAAGCTTCAGGCTCTGATTAAAAAGGTAGCAGGTGAGAATCGCCAGGTGGTGGACGTGTACCCGGCATATCGTCCTTCTACGATTGAGGATGGGTTGAAGCTAATCCCGGTATGGGTTATTCGATTCGGAAACGGGGAGGAAACTACCGTTTCTTGATGGGTTGTAGGGTAGCGGAGTCACTCGATATCCGAGCGAGATGTAGGGTCACGCGATAACGGAGTGGGCCAGCGTGACCTTAGTTGCTTTTATTAAATGGGCGGAGGTGAATGTTTTGGATTGGGGACGGGCGAAAAATGTGTTGATCTATGCCTTTCTGCTGCTCAATCTGGTGCTGGGATACCAGATCTGGATGGATGCGCGGGAGACGGCCGGAGCCAATCTGGACTTCACCTCACTGGCAGATAATACACAGCAGGCGATGGAAGAGAAGGGTATCCAGGTGTTAGCTCCGATTCCGAACGAAACGCCGAAGTTGCCGAAGTTGTCCTATGAGTTCATTGAAGAGGACAAGGCTGGCGTGGATATGGAACTGGAACAGCCTGTAGATAGCAAGTTGATCTTCTCGCAGAGTGAGCTGGAGGATGCGTTGCAGGGTGAGATTCCACAGATCGGGACATTCCGGCTGGATCAGCTGATGGCCGAGGATGGGGCTTTTGTGCTTCACCCACTGGTGGATGGCAAATGGCCGCTCTTTAATGTGAGTCTGGAGCTATTCTACAGCGACCAGAAAATAACGGGTTACCGTCAGACTCCGGTGCGGATTACGACTGCAGAGGAGAGCGATCAGCAGGTGCTTCCGGCGTCGAAGGCGCTGGGAACGCTGATCGAGAACTTTTTGCCAAATGATGCAATTGTCAAAGATATTCAGCTGGGCTATTACGGCCAGTTGTTCAATTCAGATATACAGGTAGCGATGCCGGCATGGCGGTTCGTGCTGGAAAGTGGCGAAGTGTTGTACGTGCAGGGCATCAGTGGGGATGTATTCAGTCCCAAGACAGACAAACCAGGGGAGTAATGCGTTATGGGGATATATTTTACCGTGTTATCCAGCGGTTCGACAGGCAATGCCACGGTCATACAACATGGGGGTACCTCTCTCATGATAGACGCGGGTCTGAGTGCGAAGCGATTGGATGCACTGTTTCAGGAAAGGGAGATTTCTGGGGCAGAACTGGACGGGATTCTGGTTACACATGAACATTCCGATCACATTAAAGGACTAGGCGCGATGTCTCGGAAATATAATTTACCAATCTATGCGAATCTGAATACGTGGGCGGCCCTGGAGAAGTCAGTTGGGGCGATTCCAGAGGAAAACCGGAGGGTATTTGAAACAGGTGAAAAGCATGATTTTGGGTCACTGCGCGTGGAGTCCTTCGGGATCTCGCATGATGCGGCTGAGCCTGTAGGGTATACGTTCGATGACGGCAGTGAGAAGCTGTCTGTTGCAACGGATCTAGGGTACATGAGCGACAAGGTTCGCGATGCCATCTCCGATTCTGACGTGCTGGTGCTGGAGGCGAACCATGATGTCGAATTGCTGCGTATGGGGCGTTATCCGTGGAACACCAAGCGCCGGATTTTGAGCGACATTGGGCATTTGTCGAACGAAGCAGCAGGTGCAGCGCTTAGTGAACTGATGAATGGACGCATCAAGCGCACGTATCTGGCACATCTTAGCCGGGATCATAATATGATGGACTTGGCGAAAATGACCGTGCGCGACGCGATGGAGAGCCGTGGTTGCTTTTATCAGGATCATGAGTTCAAACTCTGTGATACGTATTACGACCGTCCTACGCCATGGGATAGGGTGGGTGAGCCATAAAGCTGTCCAGTTCGGCGGCTTTGCGCTCGACTTCCTCACGGGTTAGGATGCCTTTATCAATAAGCAGTTCGATGATGGTACTGAGTGCAAGGGTATTGCGATAGTGTTCATCCTTGAGATCGGCCAGCTTGGCCGCCATATGAACTTCATCCATGGCTGTGAGTGTACGTGTGCGATCCATGTTACATCCTCCTCTATGAAGCTTCGAATTGTCTTTTACTATTATTGTAGTCAGGATGAGTGGAAAACATTCCTCTTTTTGCCGCTAACATTTGTGTGATAAGGCGTGTATGCTGAACCTGTGACCATGTAAGGGTGAAAAAGTTTCTTCAAAATGGCCAAAACGACGCTTAGCGAACCGGTTTTTGTGGTGATAGATAGTATGGACCTTTATTGTTAAACGCGTTATAGCGGAAATTTGCGTTAATTTTCGTAATTATGCAACTTTTTGTGATTTGGCGTGTTTAGTATATGAGGAGCATTGTGATTTTGGCTGTTTTGCGTGTGAAATGGCATGTCATAGAATGCGAGAGCATGATTGATAGAGTCACTTACAGAATGGCGTGTCCGTTCTGTTGTACATAGACGCTGTATCCTGAGTTGATGCCGGGATGCGGCGATATGCAAGACCATTTTATAAAAATGCAAAAAAGCATGGGAAAGCGTTGGAGTCTTCACGTAACGAAGACGACAGAAGAAACCTGAAGAAACAGAGTGTTCGCCTTTAGGAACAAATTTTCACCTTGGAAGAGGGGATCAAAAAAATTTGTGAGTAACAGCGATCGGAAGGTTCATCTGTTGGCGGAGTGGTGTATGTGAGAACTCCATCGTTGATCCATGCGACAACTTAGGCGGCAGTCAGGGTCTTGATGCGTGACAACGAAGGGGAGAGGATCACGATGGGATTGTTTGGAGACGATTTTTATTCAACCAAAGTATCAAGACGCGCCGAACCTGAACAGAAAGGCAAACTTCAGATCATCCGCCCTGGAGGCAGGGCACGTGGACGCGACCGCTGGAGCAATCCGCGCAGATCGCGTACGGGAATCAGTTCCACAGTCAAGGTAGCCGTGATCAGCTCGGTGATCAGTTCCATCGTGACCGTCACGCTGTTTAGCTTCATTACACAGCCCGCTTCATTACCGCTGGCGAATGCTACAGGCAACGGTGGTGGAGGCGGTGCACAGACAGCACAGGCAGCTGATCCATACGACCGGATTATTCAAGCGGCAGCCCATGTTCGTCCTTCGGTGGTGAGCATTGTGAACCATAAAACGGGTAGCAGTCTGTCGATGGAAGATTCGGCGCTGGGCTCAGGGGTCATTTTCAAGAAGGAAGATGGCAAGGCCTACATCATGACTAACCACCATGTGGTGGAGGGTGCGAGTGATCTGGAGATTGTGACCGTGGACGGGGAGACTCATAAAGCGAAGCTGGTCGGTAAAGACCGTGTGAGTGACATAGCTGTACTATCTGCAGAAGACAAAGGGCTGGGTGCAGTGGCGGAGATCGGCGATTCCAGCAAACTTCAACGCGGTCAAACGGTGCTAGCGATCGGTAACCCGCTCGGTCTGGGTGGTACGCTGACATCCGGTATTGTCAGTTACACGGATCGTATCCTGCCTGTATCGATTAATCAGGACGGGGTGTACGACTGGGAGCAAAACGTGATCCAGACGGATGCGGCGATTAATGAAGGTAATAGCGGTGGTGCTTTGGTCGATCTGAACGGTAAAGTGGTCGGCATCAATACGATGAAGATCTCGGATACGGGCGTCGAAGGTCTCGGCTTCGCCATTCCGATGAATGAAGTGATGAGAACGGTCGATTCCCTGCTACTAAACGGCAAAGTATCTCGTCCATATCTGGGCGTGTACACGGTGGATCTGAGTAACCCTTATGCACCACTGGATGACGAGCAGCGTAAGGATCTGAAGTTGCCATCTCACGTGGATAGCGGTGTGGTTGTGCTGGAAGCGTCCGGTCCGGCATCCGAAGCGGGCATGAAGCTGAATGATGTCATTACGGAATTTGACGGACAAAAAATTACCTCGACGCTGGATCTGCGGAAGTATCTGTACGATCAGAAGAAGATTGGGGATACAATTGAAGTGACTTTCTACCGGGATGGCAAAGCTGAGAAGGTATCGGTGAAGCTGACGGATAAACCGGAGTAAGGGAAGTTCAACAAGCGAGCCTTTACTGTTGCGTGGATTGAAATAGGGAATGCTAGAAGAGTGATCAGATCAACTGACCACTCTTTTTTAGTTGTTGGTTCAGTATTATGCTATGGGTGGACGAGTTCGTTCGACAGTAAATGAGTAGATTAACCATTTTAATGTTCCTATGATCAGTTAGACCCGGAGCCAAAGGAGCAGATACATCAGACTCGGGCTGTGGTAAACTGTTGTCAATATGTTGGAGACGGTCGCTGATGCAAATAACATCTGTTTGTCGATCTGATTTTATTTCACATTGGAAGGGGTATTTACAATGAAACGGTTGAGGAAAAAGATGCTTGGGGGAACGAGCTTGGCGCTGTCCCTGTTTATGCTATCTGCCTGTGGATCTGAGGTAGTTACAACAGGAGCTGCTGTAGATACAAGTGCTCTGCAAGAGAAGATTGCAGGACTTGAGAAGAAACTGGTGGAGCAGGGAGCCAAGAGCAGTGAGCAGGAGCAAAAGATCGCAGAGCTTGAGGCCAAGTTGAGTGAGCTGAGTACAAATGTGATTGCGGTAGGTGAAGCAGGTGGTCAAACACCTGTAGTATCGGGAAACAACGGATCGGCCGGGAAAGGCGATGGGGTGCTGATTACATTTGCCCAGTATGAGAAGCTTGAGGTTGGCATGTCGGTAGAAGATGTCATTGAGATCCTTGGCGGCGAAGGTGAAGCGCTGAGTGAAGCGGAGAACATGGTTGTTTACAACTATAAAGGCACAGCCGGCAATGGTGCCAATGCCGTTATTGCTTTTCAAGGCGGGAAGCTGTTGACGAAGGCGCAGTCGGGATTGAAGTAAAGAGCATGGATTAAGGAGCATTCTTTTCAGGGTACCGTGGAGGTATCTGGAAGGGATGCTTTTTGTGTTCTTTTACGGCGAATGGAGAGGTTTGGTGTAGGTTGGGCACGATAAATTAGGGCTGGGGGTTTCTTTTCGGTGGCAGGTGTGATAGAACTGAGAAGTGGCTATCCTGTAATGGGATACGCGGTTGTGAATCGGGAACATAGCTGGTTACAGAAAGGATGCATAACGGATGTACGTTGTATGCAAAGAACACGTGGACATTGCCATCGACATGTTTGTTGATGAGTATGAGGACGCTCCAGATATCGTTGATCTGAAGGAGACGGAATTTGCCGACTGGGACCCGCCTGCGAAGTGCGCTGAGTGCGAACAGCACGCGGAATTCCTCGTCGTTTAGCGTACTGTAGGACTTAGATGGCTGGAGGCGTGACTTAAGGTGGTGCTTCAGGCTGACTTTCCATCCGGTATGAACATCACAGCAAGAAGCCAAGGAGAGCGTGATGAGCGCTCTTTTTGTGTTTGTGGGCAGCGATGTGGGTAGGGACCGGCCGAGTAACTCTAACGAACCTGACGGGGCTTATTCGTGGCAAATACCGCCTGGTTGAAATCTAACGAATCGTAGACACGTTATATTACTGAAATGGCCTCAAGAGAGGTGGGAAGTGTTCATTTTGACTGGGATAGCGTGTTTCAGATTCGTTAGATTTTAAAGGAGCCGAAATGAGGCTGAATAAGGTGTGTGTGGTTCGTTAGAATTTGGAGAAATGTGTAGTATAGGTATACTACAGTTGGAACGAACGATGCGATGAAGCATCTTACTTATAGAATATTGCGCAAGTAAGATAATTTAGGAGGAATGGATTGTTATGTTTATTCAGATTATTGGCGTAGGCAAATTGAAGGAAAAGTATCTCACGCTGGGCATTCAGGAATATGCCAAGCGGCTCGCCCCGTACATCAAGTTTCAGATGATCGAGGTCGCAGACGAAAAGGCGCCCGATACCCTGAGCGAAGCTGAGGTTCGGGCGGTGAAAGAGCGCGAGGGCGAACGCATCCTCGCGCATGTGAAGAGCGAGGCGCATGTCGTCGCGCTCGCTTTGGATGGCCAACTCTGGAGTTCCGAAGAGCTGGCAATGGAGATCGACAAGCTCGGCACGTATGGGACGAGCCATGTCGTGTTTGTCATCGGAGGAAGCCATGGGCTCTCCGATGAGGTATTGCGCCGCGCGAAGCAGCGCTTGAGCTTCGGGCGCATGACCCTGCCGCATCAGCTTATGCGGCTGGTCCTGGTGGAGCAGATTTATCGCGCGGTGAAGATAAATCGGGGGGAACCGTACCACAAATAGGGCGAAATTTCGGATTGACAAGGATATATCTTGACGATATACTTTATTGCCGATATTATGAAAAATACTCGTAATATTAGGAGAGTGGCAGTACTGTTAGGGTTCGAATCCCTACCACCGATAACCATTGTTTCTGTTGTCTTGCTTGTTGCTATGCGCTACCTCATTGATAAAGTAAATTGCAAAAGCCAAATTAAGGGGGAAGTGCCCGTGATAAATACAAGATTTAAATTGTTTCATATTCTGATTGTTACGTGTGAAACTGTATGGGCAACAATGGTTAGTGATGTGGCGTCTGGTTGTACCGGGCTGTCCTAATATTACAAGTTTTTTATAGTGCTCGGCACATAATTAGGAGCTTTTCCATGCAAAGGGGGAGTCTTTTCTGTCTTCAAAGTAAACATTGGGGGTCGATATTATGGGTATTGCAGTAGATGAAATTAGTGAGTACTTGAGTGTACAAGCTATGCAAAAATTCATTAACCGCTTGACTCTTACTATAGATTCCATTTCCATGTTTCTTTCCACAAAGTAAAAAAATCACCATCTGAGTGAGTGCGTAAATTTCATGTCGCACTTCATAGTTCGCAAATCCCACCTTACATTATCAATACCCTCGTAATAGTCATCGAATAAAGCTGATGCTTCTTTCATATTTGAGAACTGAGTATTAATTTTAAAGGTTTAGATGCAAATATTGAAGATCGCTTAAGTACTGTTAAAGAAATGGCTATAAGCTTTCGAAGTATGAGGAATGAGTTAATACATTAAGACCGCCAGCCGCACAGTCAATCGGTGGAAGGATGGCGAGAAGATTACTCGGATGTACTACTCCTGCGGACGGTTGGTTATTACTATAACTTGGATGGTTGTTAGCCTCGGCTGCTGCAAGTGCTTCGGGTGAAACATAGAATGGTTCAGCTAGCTCTGATACCCAACCCAGCGCGAACTCAATGGGACTTCCTTCGATAGTTGGAGGTCCATCTACCCAATCTTTTTCCAGCGTAAATTGGATGTTGTCTTCACCCCTTGTTACAACAAATTCTGTGCCGTCCTAATATGGGATAAACGCTTTCCCTTTTGGCTTAGAGCGTTAATTTGAGTAGTGCAGTAACTCCCGAGTATCATCCTATTCCCGAACTATAGGAATGGATGTCTTCTGAATTGAGTGTAATGGTGACTCTATTATTATTACATTTACATGTTATAAATTACATAAAATAGATTTTTAACAAAATGTGGTTTATATTCTGTGTATTTTGATTTAGAACACAAAATGTAACATAAATATACTTTAGGAGGAATAAATTTGAATAAAAAGGTAAGAATAATATCCGCTGCTCTTTGTATTATTTTGGCTATTTCATCTTTGGCGCCAGTCGTATCTGCTTCGGCAGCTACTCCTTCACCTTCGATTGAACTTCCAAATAGTGATTTCAATGTTACTAAGAAGACAATGGTATTAGGCGAAGAAGAGTTTTCTAAGAAGATTTTTGATTCTGCGGAAGCAATGGCGCCTTACATAAACAAAGGTTCGGATAACTTATATCACCTTGATC
This sequence comes from Paenibacillus sp. FSL H8-0079, assembly GCF_037991315.1. NCBI lineage: Bacteria > Bacillati > Bacillota > Bacilli > Caryophanales > Paenibacillaceae > Paenibacillus > Paenibacillus sp. FSL H8-0079. The sequence goes on along the minus strand of NZ_CP150300.1, from coordinate 6,647,116 downwards.
CAGCTGCAAAAGAAGTTATAGATGAAGAAATTTACAATCAATTCTCCATTGGAGTAAAAAACTTAAATGCTGCCATCAATGGGCAAGTTAATAGTAGTGGTATTCAAATTGTTACACCGTTTGTGTTTAGTAATCCTTATTGGTGGGGAGTTGCGATTACATTTAATAACGCAGAGACCAAAAGTCTCGCTGAATCCCTTCAGACTACTGCTTAGAGTGATTAGAGTTTTCTGTGCGATTTTTTCATCTATTTATACCTCCATCATTATTATTCAAAGGTATGATATAAAAATGAAACTTTGTTTATTACAAATTTACACTATATTCTAATTATAATATGGATGTTTTCAAATAGATCTAATATGTGCGTGTGAATGATACCATGCATATTGGTATTGGGTTCAATGCTCGGCTCAGGTATCACATATCTTCGTGAACTGCAAGTAATAGTATGATTTAACTGGAATTAGCAACGGAAGCCAACTATACTCTGAGATCATTATCGATTATATAAAGGTAAATTCGGCAGACGAGAGCATGTTAAATGAAAAGATCACTGTGGGGGTAAGAGAAGTTTTTACAGCTGGATACGAGGGCATGACTGCAGGTGTGGTCAGAAAAGATAATATAGTTATTTTTCGCATTCGGCTATGCGATAGGAGATAACTGAATACCTGATATAGTGATTTGATTTTCTGATAGGGGAGGTTATAGGGGGAAAGTGCATGATTCGATGCTTATAGATTTATACAATGTGAGAAAAGTTTGATGCGATAAAGAGAGCCGCAAAGCTATATCAGGCACGTCCAAACTCAGAATGAGAATTGTATGAAATTTAGGTTAATAATCAGTATGGCTAAATTTTGGTTTTAGCAATAAACTGAAATGTATTCTCCTGCTTTTAAAAGAGGACCATCATCAGATTATTCTAAGAATGTTTTGAATTTATTAAATACTTAAATTATTTCTTTCTGTTTAACTTTTTACCAAATTTGAAAATCAGCGTTAATCCCCAATCTATAATATGATAGAAAACTGATATTGAGAGAGCAGACCAGTAATCTAAGATATAAATACCATTAAAGCTAGAAGCTAAAATGTAAATAATTAAGCTGTCCATAATAAGTGTAATAGAGTTACGAGTATATACAGATACCTGTCTCTTCAATCCGTAATTTAAGACAGTAACGATAATTGGATGAATTAGAGTTTCAAAAATAAGAAAGCCAATAATAATAAGTACGGAAAAAACAATGATATCTCCAAATTGATTAAAATATATAAAGCCACTAGCTTTTCCGAAATTATAGAAAAACATACTATACAGTGTAGTGAAAATGGCTACAGGCAAGATGATTAAAGAAGCCAGCACTGGAACTAGCCATATCTTTACCTTCAAAGAAGGTGGATTTTCCTTATCTTTACGGCTAGTGTAATTAATTATTAGATTTAGAGCGAGTAACATAATGATAAATATTACAAGTATGACAAGCCAATGTGTTGAGTTCATGTTTTCTCCTTATTCCATTTCTTAGTTGCGGTATTTTTTTGAATCAAAATATACCTCTAATGAAGTATATTTTGATTCAATTTTAAGTAATTTTAGAGTCCTGCTAGCCAAACGATGTATTTTGCAATTTCATATGCTTCTGCTGGTGGTACTCCGATACCTACAAGTCCGGATGCAATAATATTTTCTTGCCAATTTGTAATAGAATCCAAGAAGTCAGCGATTTTTCCGGAATATTTTATTACATAGTTGCCAGCTGAAGGGCTCAGCTTTGAAAGAAGCTTACCTAAATAGTCCCCACCGTAGCGGAGTGCACCAGTTATAGCCTTTTTTATAACGTTAGAAATGAGATTTTGAGTACTTACATCTCCATTATTCTGTGCAGTTGGAACTACAATACCTGTGTTTGAAACTTTGTTGTAAGGTATTGTTGAAACACTACTTCCATTTAGTGTAGAACTTGATACAGAAACGGTTTTCAAAGGAGCTGGGCTAGCCATAACTGTTACTGGAACAGATAAAGCCCCCATTAAAATTCCCGCAGCTAAAGTAGATGCAATGATTTTCTTAAATTTCACAGAAGAGTTCCTCCAAATAACTTATTTTATTAAATTTTGGATTATAACCCAGTTATTTAAGCGCTTCTTATTTTATACAATACTTTGTGGTATATTGTATATACATTCTACAAAACAATACAAATAATCCTTTTTATTTACATAATTCGATATGATAGGAATAAAAAGTGTCGGCATATCTTATTACATACTCATTAAAGTCATTTATTAGTACGCTAGATTCAATCCTAGACGTTGTGGTTTTGGTGAATTGATGGCAATGGCGCTAACTTCTTCTGTTTGCCGATACCGTTCTCAATAGGCAAAGAGTTTATAAATCTTTAGCCTAGTATATGAGAAAAGTGCGGGTACGTACAAAATAAGAAACGTGGCTCTGTGGCTTGTTTGGTAAAGATGATGCATGTTTGCAAGCGCAATTTATTTATATAAAAAGGGATAATTCACCTATGAAAGTGTATTGATTGTTACAAGTGTATTGTTCGATGTATTCGGGGTAATACGTACCCGCCGAACAGGAGAAGGCAGCTCCGTCGAGTTGGATGGGAGTGAGCGATCGGTAGTTTCCAGGATGAAGTACCATTGACCGGGTGAAGGGAAGGCTTCTTCTTCATGTGCATTGCGAAGTTGATGCATGTAATCGTGGATGAAAGTAATACAGTCTGTAGGAAGTGCATTGGTTTGGATTAAGGTAGTGAACTGCATATCAGATGTCAGGTCGATCATTTTTCTGATTCCTCCTGATGGCTGTTACTTTGTGGGTTATTACTATAGCGTGGATGGTTGTTAGCTTCGGCTACTGAAAGAGCTTCTGCTGAAACATAGAATGATACAGCCAGTTCCGAAACCCAGCCCAGCGCGAACTCATTAGGACTTCCTTCAATAGCTGGAGGCCAATCAGCCCAGTCTTTTTCCAACGTAAATTGGATGTTGTCCTCACCTATGGTTACGAATAAATCTGTACCGTCGTAAAAAGGGTTTACTGTTTCTCCTTCCTCAAATGTTAGGGCGACCCGCACTTGATGTATGGGTCGCTCTTTTTTGTGGACTTGTATTTCATCATCTATTATTGTTAAACCGTTAATTCGTTTACAGTGATTGCTGAAGCTATATATTCGTTGTATGTATGTTCGAATAACAAGTATGGATAATGTATTTTTATATAATATGTACTTTATGGTTTACTTTTTATTAAATTTTGTAGTATCATTAAGATTAAATAAATCTGTATGTGCTTTGGAGGTGGAGTGATAATGCTAAATCAAGTAGGATTGCAAGGTGAGCAAGCTGAATTATTAGTTAAATCTTTTACTGAAAGTACAGAAGGTGTTATCAGTGAAATAAAGCAAGAGTACGACATGGAAACTGGGAATTTTAAGAATGGGGGAGCATGGGATATACGGTTTAATCGTATAAAACAAGCGGCTCTAAGTAATAATATGGCTGTTGTTACAAAAAGAAGAGGCATCTGGACTTTCATTTGTGTTTTAGATACTGATACAGGAAGTCTATACATCTTTTCAAAAGAAAAAAATTTGGAAAAAGTGATAAAAAACTTTGGTAAGGATAAGATTCATTATTTTCATGCTTTTGTTTCTATAAACAGCGGACCTTTGGAATTTGAGGAGAAACAGTTATCTTTGTTTGGTACTACTTTAACTGAGGATTACGAAACTAAGAGACTTATGGAAGTACAGAAGATACTTGGCGAGAAATATCCTTTAGTGAATCAAGTAATATTTGTAGTAGCTCAAGAAGTTGAGAAAAAAATGGTTGGAGTAGAAGCACGTTTATTCAATCGTTATTTTGAGCTAATTGATAAAGTGAATTGGTCTATGTATGTGACTATGGATGATTATAGTGATTTGACTATTACTCCAGAGGAGAATAAGGGTGACATGGAGGTTATACCAAAAGTCAAACAGTCGGTAAAGAAACTCAAGGAACAGTTCGATCAACAAATTCCGACAAAAAAACTGGATAAAGCGAATAAAAAAGAGGAAAATAACAGCTAACATTCCTCAATATAAGGAGGAATTTTTCAATGATTCAAAGACAGTTTAATGGTTCAAGGTTAAGGGAGGGTAGAATTTACCGTGGCTTAACAATTACAGATTTAGCGGCCGAATTAGGTGTTAGTAAGCAGATGATTTCAAAATATGAAAATGACAAGGCAGTTCCTAATCTAGATGCCTTGCTGACCCTGACTAGGATATTGAAGTTTCCTAAAGAGTATTTCTATGAGACCTCTGTTGAAGTTAAAACAGGCAGCACATATTTTCGATCGTTACTGAGTACAGGAAAAAAAGAAAGAGAAATGCATTATGATCGTGTCAAATATCTAACAATTATCCGTGCTTTGCTTGAAGAATACGTAGATTTTCCTGAACTCGATGTACCTGATTTCTCAGATCAGGATACTGAAAGAGTTGAAGAAATTGCTGAAAAGGTCAGAGAAGCGTGGTCTCTTGAAGATAAGCCAATAAAGGATATTATTTACTTGCTTGAGACCAAAGGGTTTGTGATTTCATCATTAATGTTAGGTAAAAAGTCAATTGATGCTTTCGGTTCACAACATGTTGTAAATGGGAAACAATATTATTCAATTGTTTTGGGGAATGATAAGAAGTCTTTTTACAGACGCCAATTCGATGTAGCTCATGAATTAGGTCATAAAGTCCTTCATGACCCGTATTTAAATATTGATGATTTGAGTAAGGAAGAGTTTAAACAGATAGAGCAAGAAGCAAATGATTTTGCAGCAGCGTTTCTTCTACCTAAGGAAAGTTTTCTAAGAGATGTGTCCATTCATCCAAATGATCTTATGTATTATAAGTTGCTTAAGAAAAAGTGGTCTGTCTCTATCGGTGCAATGGTTATGCGTGCTTATAAACTTGGTGCTATAAATGAAGGTACTTATCAGTATATGCAACGTTCTATAAGTAACAAAGGTTGGAGAACTAAAGAACCCTTAGATGATGTCAAAGACTTAAGAGATCCAGTTTCTATGAAGCAAGCTGTAGAGCTATTAATTGAGAATGATTATATATCCGGGGATACATTTATGCAGAAACTATCGCAACAATATGGATTGAGCTTACTTCGTGAAGAAGTAGAGGAACTACTTGGATTAGAAGAAGGATATTTAAAAACAGAAGTATCTTATTCTGGGAATATTGTGAGTATAAAAGATAAGTTGGACTCGAAAACTAGAGAATCTGCCAACTGATAAGAAATAAAAAAAGAGCGTTTTTGGCCAAGGCATAGTCGTATGATTTATCAATATAATGTTCGGACAAATTAACTATTCCCTAAAGTTAAAGGGAATAGTTAATTTGTTTTTGTTTAGAGGAATTAAAAACAATGTAGTAAGTCTATTTTAGCAATAACAATTAACTGGTATTCAATCATCAAATAAAAATGTTTGCTCAACCTCAAACTTAGGCTTTTTATATTCATGCGTCATTATATTTTTGTTCAAGATACATTTTATTGTTCCTATTGGTTTTCCATACAAAAGGAAATTATCTATATTAGGCGGATTAACCAATGCAATTTCGTAATCTGCATGTATTGCTTCTTCTCTTAATTCCATGAGTAATCTGCCTAAAGCATTCGTACCAAATAAATTATTATTATCTTCATCAGGGATTGCTCCCCAAAAAGAATCTTTATGCGACTCCTCTACTATGGGTAGTCCTTTTGTATTTTTTAATTCCTCTGAAAATTTAAACCAATTTTGGTACAACTTCAATCTCAAACACCATCGCATTATAGAAATTCTTGCTTCAAACCAATCTTGCCTTGACTCATTCCGATGTGGTTTGCTCTTCATTTTTGCAGTCATAGGGCTAATTTGTTTTATGATTTCCCTTTGAACGTCGGGTTTGTGGGGGAATCGGCAAGCTTGATATAATGCCTCAGATGTTAAAATCTTAACTCCATTGATTAGTAGTGGAAAACCAGGAGCCATGTTGGACATAGTGCCAAATGGTTCCTTAGTTTTTTTGAAAACAATTGAAGTCTCTCTAGAGTATATTTTTATTTCATGCGTGGACAAGAGAATCAGTCCTCCAATTCCTTACTGATTAACACTCCTAGGGAAAAGAGGATACCATTGGTTAAGAGGATAACCCTGCGTAGGATCTCCCCACCATAGTACAAGAGGACTATTATTTGCAACGTTACGATAGGTTACAAATAAGGAGCCAAATCCTGTGCTTAAAAAATATGAGTATCCCATAGGTTTGAAACTATCGTTATTTCTGAATGAGAAAATGTGTGAACCATGCTTAAGGAAAGCTTGTTCTACCACTTCACGTGCTTCTTTAGTTGTAAATAGGGCTTCTGCCGTAAACTGGTCTGCTGGACGAAAAAGAGGAAATTTATTTTGACGTCCATTTTCTTTGCGCAGCTCCTCAATATATGTTTGAAAATTTTGTACATGCTCATCTTTAACTGTGGGTTCGGTAGGCCATAAGCACTGATAGTTTACTTTCTCCCAAGCCTTATTACCAAACTCATGTATTCTCCAAATTTCAAATTTCACATTTTTGTCTTTAAATAATTCTTTAAGTTTATCGTCTAGATACTTACGACTACCATTATACATTGCTAGAGAAACAAAATGTACAGTGACATTTTTGATTTGATTTTGATTAACCCATATTTCCATATCACGAAGCAGTGTATTTCCAGAAAAAATACAATCATCAAAATATACGTATGTTTTTGGCTGTAGGCCACAAACTGAAAGTTTGATATCAAATTTATCTTCCATTACTTCAGCAAGTAGTTCCAATAAGTCTTTCTGACTTTGTCCATTTCTTTGGATATCTAAAAAATGTACAGTAGAGTGGTTGGTAATAAAGTCACCAACAATTTCATGTTTATTTAGGAGTTTTTCCATGAAATCAGCTGTAGCTTTCTTAGAAACGTAGTGTTTCTTCAGAATGTGGCTCATTTCTTGTAAAATTGTCAAACGAATATCTGGATGGAATTGCTCAATCCATTTTGTTACATGTTTTGCATTCATAACTTTTCCATTCTTATAGTCTTTAGTTGTACTTACAATGTCATTAATTAGTTCTTCGAACTCAGTTTCAACGCTTAACATCTGGCAGACCTCCATATTTAGGTAATATGGATTATTTTCGACATAAATATAGAAAATCCTCCCTAGGATTTTTTAACTATTTAAATTAAAAAAGTACCAAATTGACTAAAAGTGTATTTTTTCATATAAAATTAAAAGATACCTAATGTTTTAATTTTAATTTCAACTTTCGCTCTTCAACCGATACGGTGAACCCTATCATAAATAGTAGTAATATTAAACATAATGAGATTATCATCATGACCACTGCACTTTGCTCCACCCTAAATCCACTACCATATGAGGTTGTGGATTTTTGCATATTAACGTCTTTTAGCTATTGTTAAAAGCTATGACTAGCCATGCTTTTTTCATATAACAAGCATTCCTTTTCATCATGCTATACTCATTAGACTAAAAAGTTAGAAGGAGAAATAGTTATGATACCATTTCGTAATGATCATGTAGGTAGCTTTCTACGTCCTGCAGATTTAAGTCAGGCACGTGAACAATATAAATCAGGTAACATCACATATGAAGAATTAAGAGCTGTGGAAGATAAAGAGATTATTCGAATTATTGAAAAGCAAAAGGAAAATGGCGTATTGGCAGTTACGGATGGTGAATTCCGTAGAAGCTGGTGGCATTTTGATTTTCTGGGCGGCTTGGATGGCGTAGAGTTGTATGAGCAAATAGATGGACCAAAATTCCACAATATGCAAACGCGCAAGGGTGGGATTCGTGTTGTTGGTAAAGTCGATTTCTCGAGTCATCCCTTTGTTGAGGATTTTGAGTTTTTGAAAAAGCATGCAGGTGACGCTGTGGCGAAACAGACCATTCCAAGTCCCAACATGCTTCTATATCGATTGGAAAATGACGCTAATATCTATACGGACCGAGAGCAATTCCTTCAGGATACGATTGCGGCGTATCAAAAAGCAATTCAAGCGTTCTATGATGCGGGATGTCGATATCTGCAATTAGATGATACAGCTTGGGCAGACCTATTCTCAGACGCTGGTCACGATAAGCTACGTGCTAAAGGTCTGAAACCGGCGGAAGAGTTGAAAACGATGCAGCGAATGATTAATGAATCTTTGGCTCATAAACCGGCAGATTTAGTTGTGACGATGCATATTTGTCGTGGTAACTATAAATCGAACTATTTCTCAACGGGTGGTTACGAGTACGCTTCTGAAATTATCTTTGGAGGTTTAAAGGTAGATGGATTATTTTTAGAATTTGATGATGAGCGTTCAGGTGGTTTCGAGCCATTAAAATATGTGAATCGAAAAGATTTGAAAATCGTGCTTGGTTTACTCACATCGAAAACAGGCGAGTTAGAGGATAAAGAAAACATTAAAGCTCGGATTGCGGAGGCGGCAACCTATGTACCACTTGAGCAACTTTGTTTGAGCCCACAATGTGGCTTTTCGTCTACAGAAGAAGGCAATATTTTAACGGAAGAACAACAATGGCGTAAACTTCGTTATGTGAAGGAAATTGCAGAAGAAGTTTGGAATTAATCCATCTAAATAACGGAGGGGATTCAAAATGACGATCCAAGCAGACCAAGAGACAATTATAGTTGAAGCGTTCATTAATGGTCAGAATGTAAAATCCCTTTCGCAGGTAGCAAAAGAGAATCCGACAAACCCAACTGAGATCGTAGGCTATTTCCCTGTCACTACGAAAGAACAAGCGGTTGAAGCGATTGAAGCGGCGGCGGGAGCTTTTAAAACATGGAAGCAGACCTCCATTGATGAACGCATTATGATGATGCGCAAGGCGATCGAGAAGATTAGAGCTTCTGAGAATGAAATTGTACATTTGCTGTCCAGAGAGCATGGCAAGCCCCTGTATGATGCACACGGTGAAATTTATGTTTCGTTAATGTGGATGGAGTTTGCTTGTAATGAAGCCAAATCGGCTCTACAGGAAGAGATCAAAGAGCATGAGAATGGTAAAACCATTCTTTCCTATGATCCAATTGGTGTGGTGGCAGCGATTAGTCCATGGAACTATCCCATTGCTTTATCTACGATTAAGATTGCTCCTGCCTTACTTGCGGGCAACACGATTGTGCTTAAACCAAGTCCATATGCGCCACTGGCGGCAGCGAAGGTTGCAGAGATAATTGCGAGTGAGTTCCCGGCTGGTGTGATCAATGTCGTTCATGGTGATGCGGATGTTGGCGTTGAACTGACCACGAATCCTCATGTGACAAAGATCGCTTTCACAGGTGGAACCGCGACCGCTAAGCATATTATCAAAGCGGCTTCGGAAACGATTAAGGATATGACGCTTGAGCTTGGTGGCAATGATGCGGCGATTTTCTTGGAAAGCTTTGATGTTCATGATGAGCGAGCAATGCGCCGGATTGTCATTTCTAATTTTCTGACAACAGGACAGATCTGTATGATCGCCAAACGTGTGTATGTACACCGTTCTATTTATGATGAGTTTGTGGAAAAATATATAGAGGCGGCAAATCGCTGGATTCGAATTGGTGATCCCTTTGATTCAAATACGACGGTAGGCCCGGTTAATAACCTGAAGCAGAAGGATTATGTGCTTGGTTTGGTGGAAGATGCGCAAAAGCGCGGGGCTAAAGTCATTCCTCTTGGGAAAATTCTGGATCAGAAGCTGTTTGAGCAAGGTTACTTCTTACAACCTACACTTGTTTTGGGTTGCGATGTTCATGATCCGATTGTGGTGGAGGAACAGTTTGGTCCTACGGTTCCGATTCTGCCATTTGACGATGAAGAGCAGGTTATTCATCTACACAATGAAAGCATATATGGATTGACGAGTTCTGTGTGGGGGAAAGAAGAGGATGCCATCTCCGTCGCACGTCAACTCGAAGCTGGAACGACAATGATCAATACCGCTGCTGTGCAGGGGCTCGACGTTCGCTTTCCTTTCGGTGGCTTCAAGCAATCTGGTATTGGCCGTGAATATGGCGCGGAAGGTATCCGCACATATACAGAAAAACATGTCATCAACGTTCCGAAGACATTGGATCTTCCTTATATACCAGAGTAAATCTTATAGTACACAACTTTGCATCGTACAGGAATGTACATGTGAAATTGAATTTAGGCTCTAACTTGCGCTTTGTTTACTGATTTTTAAGAATCAGTAGACAGGGCGTTTTTTTGTCAGATCAGTTTGCAGTGGTGACTTTTTTAGAGAAAAAATAACCCCACATCTGATGGAGGTGACGCTGAAGAAATAAAGAAGCCACTCCATTGATGGAGTGGCTTGGTATTCAACTATTATACGGTGAACGGCGGTTATCTTCTGCCTAGTGTCTCCCAAATTCCATGGAGCCAGGAGTCGAATTCAGCATCTTTGTCGCCCTCGTAAGTATCATAGAGATCCAGACGTGTCTTTTGCAGTTTTTCCTTGAATTCCTCAAATGTGTGACCTTCAGGAAGGCTTTTTTTGATTCGCAGCAAAATTTTGTTAGTACCTTTAAACAGCTCGCCTTTGTTTTTGGCAGGCATTTGAACATCTTCATCCAACTGCTTCAGCTTGGAATATGCGGCTTCACGCACCTGGAACACTTGATCATTTTTCAAAACATGCTGTAGCAACTTAATGGTAGTGGCTGTATCCCAGTTCCCCAATTCATTCACCGCATTTAGTCTGTCTTTCCAGCTTGACGTCCGATTAGCCGCTCGTTTGAGCTCTTCAAAGTTTTCCGGTAGTTCGTTCACTGCTCCAGTATCATGGTTGTTCGTCAAAATTCAATCTCCTTAATCATCGCCATCTCGGCAGAATGATGAATGTTATTTATGTGATCACTATTATAGCACGAACCTGACTAAACTACTCCTATGAAGCCGATTGGCTAGTCTTTTCCTTAATGAAGTCGACCATAAACACCCAACCAATTAGTCCACATAAGACAAAACCAAACGCATGCAACGATCCATAAATGGGAATAAAATTGAGTATGGTTAAGGAGTACATATTTTTCAGTAACGGATAGAAGATGGAAATGATAACAACCGTGTAAAAGGCTAGGCAAGAAAGGCCCAAGAAGAAGGCTGCCTTTATATCCAAAGCGTTTTTCCTCAAATAAGCCAGGAGATAAGCGGTGTAAACCACAATATTGCAGGCGAACAGAGTGACACCAATATATTCAATTGGCTTGGAGAAAATCATACCAATAGCAATCAAGATTGGTCCGATGATATCAATGGCAACAACCCAGGGATACCAGCTTTTCTTCGTCATGATGCGTCCCAGTGCACCAATAAAAATCGGCACGATCGCAGATGAAAAATGAAAGTGAACCGAGCTTAATGCGTGCGTTGCAGGATTAGCTTGGAAAAGGTTCAATTGAGATTGATATAAGGTAAACCAAATGCCCCCGATAAAAAAGTAAATGAGCCCAGCGCCAATCGCTATTTCCGCTGCTTTTCCTTTAGAAATCACAATCGTGGTCAAGCCATAGATGCCGAGCAACAGTGTGAACAGTAGCCATCCAAGAGAAAGAATCCCTGGAATTTCCGTACTTTCTAACCCCCACATCTTACTACTCATTACCGAGGCCAGGGTAAGAAGCGCGGCGGGAAATTGAAGCCATTTCATAGCGGCATAAATCAGTCGTTGATGTTTATTCTTTGCGTCATGGTTCAAAAGTAGAATCACAAGAGGTACAATGACGAAAGCCGCAAAAAGTAGAAACTTTTCAACAAGTTCGAATTGGAAGTAATCAAGATAAAATATAAGAATGGTTATGATTCCACCGGGGAACGCTGGTGCTAATAATGATTTCATTCGTTGCTTCAAGGAACTATTCATGTGGTTTCCTTTCTAACGACGTTTAGTATAGATCGGCAATTCTTCTTTTAGTAGTCTAACACATTTAATTGTCAATATATGAAAATAAGCTTATCTTGCTGCGAGAAGGATTGGTATGGGAGAATAGATGCAATAATACTTATAACGAAATTAAGTTATTGATATATTGCACCCAGGACAATTATGAAATAGCGCTTTAATAAAGGAGTTGTATCAAATGAATAATAATAAAAGTACAGAAATGAAATTCTCTTCAAACGCAGAAAACATTCTACAACAGATCAATAGTAAAACTAAGCTAGGCGACTTACGAAAAATCGCCAAGGACATAAAAAAAGATCACAAACTAGCGATGGAACTTTGGTCAACCGAAGCGTTTTTACCCAGACTATTAGCAATCTTAATTATGGATAAAAAACTTCTTTCACAAGAAGTGCTAAATAGGCTGGATGAGGATATGCAGACGCACACTTTTGATGAGCGAAATAACTTGATGGATTGGTTAATGGCTAATCAGCTCACCAAAGACAAGAAGACAATTGCATTGATAGAGTCATGGGAAAATAGCCCTTCTGTTCTTCAAAGGCGAGTTTTCTGGTATTATCAAGCGCGATTGAGATGGACTGGGCAAACGCCGCCTGATAACAAAGAAGACTTACTATCTACAATAGAAGCTAACATTACGAAGGAGGAACCGGAAGTTCAATGGGCTATGAATTTCACCGCAGCCTGGATAGGCATTTTTGATGAAAAGTATCGTGCACGTTGTATTAAACTAGGTGAGATAACGGGCCTTTATAAAGGTGAAATGGTATCAAAGGGCTGTACTCCCAATTATTTGCCGGAATTCATTGCGATTGAAGTTAACAAACGAAATAAGAATTAGTTACCCCTGAAATATTGGAGAGCAATTAGAAATTCGAAAGTGTCATTTAATGCTAATGGACCTCTCCCTGTTAATGATTAAACTATCAGATTACTTGGAGAACAAAAAGAGCTGCACATCACGCGGCTCTCTATCTGATCTTGATCTTAACGTCCACTTAGTAGCATATTTATAGATGATAGGTTTCCCGTATTGTGGTTCAAACTTTAATGAAATTGCCCCACTGTTACTGGTCCCGCTACTCCAAAAGTAGAAAAGACGGGAACTAAGATTTAAATACTCCTACCGGTCACCTTCTTTTAATAGAAAGTGTGAAAAGTTTTGATACATATTATGTAATGGGATGTGTGTTTTTAGGATATGGGAGCCACGTATGTGCTTGCTCTTTAGTAGCAGACATGCGTCATACCCTCTCGTCTGCATCTTCTCTATCAATCTCCCAACTTTTTTACATCTATTTTATATATTTTACGATTTTTATGAATTGAACTATGGTAAAATATCTCAGGATCTAAAATTGGAGAGGGGTTTTATATTTTATGTCTTGGAAAAAAGTTCTGGGCAAAAGCACGATACGTATCGCTACTACTGCACTATTACTCACGCAACTATTTGGTGCAGCAGGTTCTGCCTCTGCCGCAGGCAACGATGTAGAAGTACACTTGATTGGAATTAATGATTTCCACGGTCAGTTAGATACCACATCCATCGTGGGTGATAAAAAGGCAGGAACGGCTCCAATTCTAGCAACCTATCTGAAAGAAGCTCAAGCAAAATATGAACATTCCCTACTCTTCCATAATGGAGACTCTGTTGGTGCTTCGGCACCAGTATCATCTCTTGATCGTGACGAGCCTACCATGGAATGGATGAATATGATGGGATTTGATGTAGGGTCCTTGGGTAATCATGAATTTGACCAAGGTGTGGCTGCTTTGAAGGCACAGATCTTTGGTGGCCTTGATCCAAAGGAAGGTAAGGTAACGCATGCAGGTGCGAAATTTGATTACGTCAATGCAAACGTCATTGAAACGGCTACGGGAAAAACATTGATTCAGCCCTATGTGATCAAAGAAGTGGGCGGAGTCAAAATCGGATTCATCGGACTAGTGACGAAGTCTACACCCGCTAAAGTATCCCCATCGGGTACAGCTGGCGTACGCTTCTTAAGCGTAGAAGAAGAAGTGGAAGCCGTTAATAAATATGCAAAAGAATTGCAAGATAAGGGTGTAGAAACGATCATCGTGTTGGCTCATGATCCGGCAACCACCAAAGAAGGCGTAACTACTGGAGAAGCGGCTGACTTGGCAAAAGCTTTGCCGGCGGATTCCCCTGTTGACGTTATCGTTGCAGGTGACAATCATGCTTTGGCCAACGGTGAAGTGAATGGAAAGTTGATCGTTCAAGCTTATTCCTATGGTACGGCATTTGAAGATATCAAACTGATGATTGACCCTGTAACTGGGGATGTAACTGAAAAATCAGCTACCGTTACAACGACTTTCCAAGAGGGTGTAAAAGAAGACCCTGAGACGTTGGCTATTATCAAAAAATCATTGGACAAGCATCCTGAGTTAACAAAACCAGTAGGTACAACGGATGGTTCTGTTACTCGTACAGATGCCTACAATAACGAAGCCCCTCTAGGTAACCTGATTGCAGATGCAATGCGTCAAGCAGACTTTGGTGATAAAGCAAACGCTGCTGATTTTGCATTTATGAATCCAGGTGGTATTCGTGCAGATCTGCCACAAGGCGATGTGACTTTTGCTGATCTTGCCAAAATCCAACCGTTCGGAAATACTCTTGTGAAATTGGAGCTGACTGGCGAACAGGTTAAAACCTTGTTGCAGCAACAGTGGGGTACCAACGCTGACGGTACACCAAACACCAAAACACTCCAAATTGCTGGTTTGAAATATACTACAGATTTCAGTAAGCCAGTTGCAGAACGTATTACTGGTCTTAGTCTGGAAGATGGAACACCAATGGATCCTGCAAAAACATATACGGCTGTAGTTAACAACTTCATGGCCGCAGGTGGGGACAGCTACAAAGTGCTGCTGGATGCTAAATCATCCTTGGCAGGTCCTATTGATCTGGATGTATTCTACGAGTACATTGTCGAAACATATAAAGGCGGTAGCATCGAAGCTACAAATGAAGGACGTATCACAAACATGGCTGCATCTATCGAACCAACAGAAACACCTGAAACTACAGAAATTATTTCTCGTGCTGAATTTGTAAGTGCTCTGGTTGACATGTTGAAACTAAACGATGTAACAACAGCAGCTACATTCAAGGATGTTGCGGCTAATGCTGCATACGCAGATGCGATTGCTGAAGCTACGCATGCTGGATTCATTCAGGGCTACGGTGGTAACTTCTATCCTGATCGGGATATCACACGTGAAGAAGCTGCTACCATTCTTGCTAAATTGGTAAAAGATCAAGCGACTGATAAAGACGCTGCTACGATTATTGCTAGTTTCGAAGATGGTAAATCCGTATCTGTCTATGCAATTAAGCCTATGGCGAAACTGATTGACAAAGGTATTCTTGGTGGAACAGATAAAAGATTGCTTCAACCTAAACAAGGTCTTACTACTAACGATGCAAAAGCATTAATTGAAAAAGCTGTTGCAGCAAAAGCTTCATAATGTAGAACTTATTTAAATCTTATAATATTAAAACGAAAACACATCCTATCGGGTGAATGAGCGTTCCTCTTAATCTAGGAGAAAGCCATATCCCAATTAGGGTGTGTTTTTTTCATGCTTACATATGGCGAAAGCGCAAACCATTTTATGAATAGAAAATTGAAGTTGAACCTTACCACAAAAATAGCGAGTTGGTTCCATCATCGTGCTTTCTTTCATTATTCTTTCATAGCGCTCTGTTATTATCCATAGGAGTGATGGTTCTCGGATCTGGGTTAAAAGCATGCTCTAGCAAGGCTGCCATTCTGACAAGCACCGATGGAAAATAATCAAGGATTAATTACCTAATCAAAGGGATGAAGGAGAGGACATATTGTTATCGTTTAATTGGAGAAAGATGGTTTATCTTGTTATATGCTTCATATTGTTG
Organism: Paenibacillus sp. FSL H8-0079; assembly: GCF_037991315.1. Taxonomy (NCBI): domain Bacteria; kingdom Bacillati; phylum Bacillota; class Bacilli; order Caryophanales; family Paenibacillaceae; genus Paenibacillus; species Paenibacillus sp. FSL H8-0079. The sequence goes on along the minus strand of NZ_CP150300.1, from coordinate 6,631,142 downwards.
TTCAGCACAATCGCTCCATTCGAGGGGCGATCGGTTTATGCTGCAGATCCTGCTTCACCTGTTAAAGGGGAGAGAATAGAAGCGGGAGGTTTTTCTTCAATGGCGTTAATGTCAGATGGTACCGTGGTCAGCTGGGGGAACAATGCTTACGGTCAACTTAACCTGCCTGTAGGCTTAAACGATATTATGGCAATCGATGTTGGAAATACTCATACACTTGCATTGAAATCAGATGGTACCGTAGTTGCCTGGGGGCACAATGATGATGGTCAAACAAACGTGCCATTGGGCTTGAATGGTGTGGTGGCAATCGCCACAGCAGACATCCATTCGCTTGCACTGAAGTCAGATGGCACCGTAGTTGCCTGGGGGTACAATGGTAGCGGAGAAACAAATGTACCAGTGGGCTTAGACGGAGTCGTGAAGATTGCTACTGGACCTCACCATTCGCTTGCACTGAGGTCAGACGGCACGGTGGTCGCCTGGGGGTACAATAGTAGTGGTGAAACCGATGTACCAGCCGACTTAGACGGAGTCGTGGCGATCGCTGCAGGAGCACTTCATTCACTAGCGCTAAAGTCAGACGGCAGTATAGTTGCCTGGGGGGGCAATTATAGCGGTCAAACCAATGTGCCGACGGGCTTAGATGGAGTAGTGACCATCGCTGCAGGATTATATCATTCACTGGCGCTAAAGTCAGATGGCACCATAGTTGCCTGGGGTGATAATGACGAGGGTCAAACAAACGTGCCAGCGGATTTAGACGATGTCGTGGCGATCGCTGTAGGATTTCTTCATACGCTTGCCTTAAAGTCAGATGGTACCGTAGTTACCTGGGGATACAATCAGAATGGGCAAATGAATGTACCTGGGAATGCCAATTTGAGCGAGCTTAAGCTACAGGAAGGGGATTTCACAGAATCTTTTGATCCTTCAGTCATGGACTACACGTATTATTACGACGGTCAATCGTTGTCTAATGTAGATGTAACACCGACACTCGAGAGCACTGACCAGACAGTTATGTATGTGAACGGTGAGCTGCTGCCGTCAGGTAGCACGAAGACGATAAACTTTGCGGGAGCAACCACGGATACGATTATTCCTGTTCGCGTGGAGCCCTACTTGTTACCCGGTAAAAAGTATACCATTACGCTGGTGATCGATTCAACGCCTCCAGAAGTACAGTTTGGTACGAATGGTGGTGTAGTGGCAGCGAAAACTGCAGCGAGTATCGTAACGGTCAGCGACCTACAAAGCGGAATAGATGATCATTCACTGCAATATATGTGGACGCAAAGTACCGCCGTTCAGACAATGGGCTGGTTGCCATTTAGTGACGGCGATACGTTGAGTCAGACTAGCGGGAATGGCAACTGGTACTTACACATTCGCGCAGTAGACAAAGTGGGGAATGTGAAGGAGGCTGTTTCGAATCCGTTTCTACTGGATAACACAACGCCGGTAACAGCACCGAGCCCAATAGATCAAGGCGGTAGTTCACCTGTTGGGCCTTCGGTAACCCCATCCCGATCTAACCAGGCAGCTTTAGCTAAAATAAATGTTTATCATTCCGGAAAGACATTGGAATTATCTCCTAAGTTCACATCCTTAACTACGGATTATACAGTAGAAACAGACGCTGCGCAGGTTGAACTGGAAGTAGCTTCAGCCCATCCCAAGGCGGTTGTGAAGCTGTTGGGAGAACGGATAAGTGAGATGACGACCGTTCCTTTGGTGATGGGCGCTAATGTGCTAACCCTTACGGTTCAAGCTGAGGATGGAACAATCAAGACGTATATCGTCAACATTAACCGTATGACCCATGATGAACATCATGTTCCTTCAGCTCTGGTATGTCGGTTCACGGATATCGAGAATCACTGGGCAACATCAGATATATGCGAAGCAGCCGAATTGGGTATTGTGGAGGGAATGGATGCCCAGACCTTTGTACCAAGAGGCAACGTAACACGAACGGAGTTCGCCGTTATGCTGATGCGGACACTTCAGATCCCGATAGGCACCGAATCAATTGAGGTATCTTTCAGCGATGCAGAGAGCATTCCGGCATGGGCGCGGCTGGCGATCCAGACAGCCGTGGCCGAGGGCGTTCTGCAAGGATATCCCGACGGAACATTAAGACCGAAGCAAACGGTAAGCCGTGCAGAGATGGCTACAATGGTGTCCAAGGTCATGGAATGGAAGGCTGGCAGTACGGATAGCCCCTACTTCTCTGATGATGCAAGCATTCCAACGTGGGCCAAAGCTGATGTCGAAGCTGCACGCGAGCACGGACTTCTGGAAGGACAAGAAGGTAATCGATTTATCCCGGATGGACGAACAACAAGAGCTGAAGCAGCGGTTGTACTCTTGCGACTTTGGAAATCTATACAATAAGCACACAACAGGCTGAACCCTGAACCGTAACACAAGTAACGGCGAAATGTTGAAGCCGATTAGATACAGCTGCAAGTAAAGTTGTCTCTAATCGGTTTTTTCTGCTTCCTGGGGGATCAGTTTGGTTCAGACCAAGCCTATATGGTAGGAGTAGGGATGGATCGTGGTTCCATCATCGCTATGTTCTTTCATTATTCTTTCATAGCCCTCTGTTAATATCCATAGAGGATGATGGATCTCGGATCTGGGTTAAAGCTTGCTCTAGCAAGGCTATCATTCTGACGTATGCCGATAGAAAATAATCAAGGATTAGTTACCTAATCAAAGGGATGAAGGAGAGGATACATATTGTTATCGTTTAATTGGAGAAAGACGGTTTATCTTGTTATAAGCTTCGTATTGTTGTTCAGCATAATCGTTCCATTCGAGGTGCGATCAGTTTATGCTGCAGATCCTTCTTCACCTGTTAAAGCGGAAAAAATAGACGCAGGAGGTCTTGCTTCAATGGCGATAAGGTCAGATGGCACGGTGGTCGGCTGGGGGAGAAACGACTTTGGTCAACTAAACGTTCCCTTAGGTTTAAGTGAAGTTGTAGCAATCGATGTTGGGTATTTCCATACACTTGCATTGAAATCGGACGGTACTGTTGTCGGCTGGGGTGACAATAGCGCTGGTCAACTAAACGTGCCAGCGGGCTTGAATGATGTGGTGGCTATCGCTACAGGAAGCAACCATTCGCTTGCACTGAAGTCAGACAACACGGTTGTCGGCTGGGGTAACAATTCCAACGGTCAAACCAATGAACCAGTGGTTGTAGACGGAGTAGTGGCGATCGCTGCTAGAAACATCCATTCGCTTGCACTGAAGTCAGATGGCACGGTGGTCGCCTTGGGAGGCAATAATAGTGGTGCAATCAATGTGCCCGTAGGCTTAAGCGGAGTAGTGGCGATCGCTGCAGGAGAAACTCATTCACTAGCGCTAAAGTCAGATGGTACAGTGGTTGCCTGGGGATCTAATCAGGACGGTCAAACCAATGTGCCATCGGGCTTAGACGGAGTAGTGGCGATTGTTGCAGGAGAATATCATTCATTAGCGCTAAAGTCAGATGGCACAGTGGTTGCCTGGGGATACAATAATGGTGGTCAAACCAATGTACCAGCCGACTTAGAAGGAGTAGTAGCGGTCGCTGCAGGTCATTTTCATTCGCTTGCCTTAAAGTCAGATGGTACCGTAATTACCTGGGGATATAATCAGGATGGACAAATGAATGTACCTGGGAATGCCAATCTGAGCGATCTTAAGCTACAGGAAGGGGATTTCACAGAATCTTTTGATCCTTCAGTCATGGACTACACGTATTATTACGACGGTCAATCGTTGTCTAATGTAGATGTAACACCGACACTCGAGAGCACTGACCAGACAGTTATGTATGTGAACGGTGAGCTGCTGCCGTCAGGTAGCACGAAGACGATAAACTTTGCGGGAGCAACCACGGATACGATTATTCCTGTTCGCGTGGAGCCCTACTTGTTACCCGGTAAAAAGTATACCATTACGCTGGTGATCGATTCAACGCCTCCAGAAGTACAGTTTGGTACGAATGGTGGTGTAGTGGCAGCGAAAACTGCAGCGAGTATCGTAACGGTCAGCGACCTACAAAGCGGAATAGATGATCATTCACTGCAATATATGTGGACGCAAAGTACCGCCGTTCAGACAATGGGCTGGTTGCCATTTAGTGACGGCGATACGTTGAGTCAGACTAGCGGGAATGGCAACTGGTACTTACACATTCGCGCAGTAGACAAAGTGGGGAATGTGAAGGAGGCTGTTTCGAATCCGTTTCTACTGGATAACACAACGCCGGTAACAGCACCGAGCCCAATAGATCAAGGCGGTAGTTCACCTGTTGGGCCTTCGGTAACCCCATCCCGATCTAACCAGGCAGCTTTAGCTAAAATAAATGTTTATCATTCCGGAAAGACATTGGAATTATCTCCTAAGTTCACATCCTTAACTACGGATTATACAGTAGAAACAGACGCTGCGCAGGTTGAACTGGAAGTAGCTTCAGCCCATCCCAAGGCGGTTGTGAAGCTGTTGGGAGAACGGATAAGTGAGATGACGACCGTTCCTTTGGTGATGGGCGCTAATGTGCTAACCCTTACGGTTCAAGCTGAGGATGGAACAATCAAGACGTATATCGTCAACATTAACCGTATGACCCATGATGAACATCATGTTCCTTCAGCTCTGGTATGTCGGTTCACGGATATCGAGAATCACTGGGCAACATCAGATATATGCGAAGCAGCCGAATTGGGTATTGTGGAGGGAATGGATGCCCAGACCTTTGTACCAAGAGGCAACGTAACACGAACGGAGTTCGCCGTTATGCTGATGCGGACACTTCAGATCCCGATAGGCACCGAATCAATTGAGGTATCTTTCAGCGATGCAGAGAGCATTCCGGCATGGGCGCGGCTGGCGATCCAGACAGCCGTGGCCGAGGGCGTTCTGCAAGGATATCCCGACGGAACATTAAGACCGAAGCAAACGGTAAGCCGTGCAGAGATGGCTACAATGGTATCCAAGGTCATGGAATGGAAGGCTGGCAGTACGGATAGCCCCTACTTCTCTGATGATGCACACATTCCAACATGGGCCAAAGCTTATATCGAAGCTGCTCGAGAGCACGGACTTTTGGAAGGACAAGAAGGTAAGCGATTTGTCCCGGATGGACGAACAACAAGAGCTGAAGCAGCGGTTGTACTCTTGCGACTTTGGAAATCTATACAATAAGCAACACCAAGGAATGCCCCGATGTCATTAGAATGATATCAGGGGCATTTTTTTATTGAAGTCTGATAGGAGATATGCTTGTAATCCATAATTTCCTCTACTATGATGGATAGAAAAGGCACAAGATGCCTATTTTTAAGCCAAATGTAAAGGGACCTGATGTATGAACTCCACGGTAGAACTCATCCTTATGATTGTTTCATTGATCATGACGGGTATCATTTTATTCACGGTATACGGGTTTAGACGAGAGCGCGGAGTCATTTACCTCGTCGGTTTGATCATATGCCGAATGATGTACTCAAGTAGTATCCTTTTAGAGAGACATAGCGATGTATTAATGACTAAATTCATTTTTCGCAATATTCAGAATACGACGCAAAATGTAATGGTCCCTTTCTTGATCTTATTCGTTTATCACTTAGTCGGTCGAGACAAGCTGCTGAAGACCCGATGGAAGGCCCTATTGTTTGCCGTATTCGCATCGTGGTCGTTGCTTATGTGGCTTGACCCAAACCTTCATATTATATATCTGACGATTGAGCTTTATAATGGGCACCTAGTCACAACGAAAACCCTCTATTCCAGAGCATTCAGCCTCATTTGCTATAGTGCGGTCGTTATTTGCCTTTATTTTTTGTTTCAGTATATAAGGAACATCAGGAGTGATTATCGGAAGCCCGGGATGTGGGTTCTCCTTCTGGCAACGTTACCTTTTATCCTTGAGGTTATCAAATTTGTGAATCCCGAGTGGTCATCCTGGTTACTGCCATTAACGGTTTACTGCGGATCTACAGGGACCATCATGCTTGTGATTATACTGCGGATTAAGTTCTTCTCTACTGTTCCGATTGCCAGGAATATTGTGCTCGATACGCTACAGGAGAGTATTGTGATTGTGAATAGTTCAGGAAAGGTCATCGACAGTAATAACCGGGCTTCACAGTGGTTCTCAGAATTGGGTTATGGGGCTATTTCGGGTCGAAATATATCGGAAATTCTAGCGTTTTGGCCAGAATGGTATAAGCTGAGCAAGTCTATGCAAGCAGGGAGTGTAGAGATTGATAAATGGCTGAATGGAGAAAGAAGAATCTATAGTGTAAACGTATATCCGTTATATACGCTGGGCAAAGCGCAGGGCAATATTTCTCTTATTTTCGATATTACGGAGAAACAACGGCATCTGGAGCAGATGGCTCAGTTGAACCAGATGAAGGATCAGCTGTTTACAATCATATCGCATGATATTCGCAGTCCGCTGGCACTGCAGTTTCAACTCGTGGAGTTACTGGAGGCGGACAGACAGTCGTTCGCTGCTGATCATCAGGAGATCATTGAGCAACTGGGTGACCAGATTCGTAATACACTTGGAATGGCTAATAACTTGTTGGAGTGGTTTCGTAGCCAAGTTGAAGACATGGCACTTCGTCCAGAATTACTGGAGCTGTCTGACGTGGTTGAGGAATGTTGTCATATGTTACACATCAAAAGTGAGAGCAAACATATTAGTGTGATAAATAAGATTGCTGTAGGCACCCAAGTATATGCGGACAGGGAAACAGTTGGTTTAATTATTCGTAACTTGTTAACCAACGCCATTAAATTCACCGAATTGGGTGGTTTAATCGAAGTGTATGCTCAGTTGTCGGGAGACATGGTGATCGTATCTGTTCGTGATAACGGAGTAGGCATGGAAGAGGAGCGAGTTGGTCAGTTATTTGGCGAGAAGCAACTCAACTCCATGGCGGGCACATTAGGGGAAAAAGGGGCAGGGCTTGGATTACTCGTAAGTCGGCAGTTCGTACAACGAAGTGGTGGGAATTTGTGGGCGGAAAGCACAGTGCGACAAGGAAGCGTATTTCACTTCACTTTGAGAGGCGGAACAGAGAGATGAAAGTTCTCATCGTGGATGATGAGCCTGCCATGCTGTTGGCAATGAAGCGAATGCTGTCGAATATGCAAGACGTGGAGATTGTTGGAAGCTTTCAGAATACGGCAGAGGCACTCGATTTCGTTAAGAACAGGGAAGTGGATCTCGCATTCCTGGACATCCAGATCGCTGCGGACAATGGATTAGAGCTTGCCCGCAGCTTGATCTCAGTATGTAATGATCTTGACATTGTGTTTACAACTTCGCATGCAGAATATGCGATTCACGCTTACGATGTTTATCCATTGGACTATATGGTTAAACCCATTTCCAGAATACGACTGGCTCAGACGCTCACCAAGGCAGCTAGCAGACGCAGATCTTCTTCTAATCGTGCTGATGACCTTGTACCTGATCGGCTGACGGTTCATGGATTGAGTTGCTTTGAGGCGAGCAGCAAGCAAGCGGGTACAGTGAAATGGAGATCCAAGAAAAGCATGGAGCTATTTGCCTATCTGCTTGTTCATCGGGGGCGAAGTGTAACCAAATCCCGAATTATGGAGGATATTTTCCCAGGTAGGCCTCTTAAGCAAGCGGAAGCGTACTTGAATACGATAGTCTATCAGCTTAGGAAGGTGTTATCGGAGCATGGGTTCAAAGAGATGATCCTATCAGCGCAAGAGCAATATCGGGTAGATTTGGATCAAGTCGATGTTGATTTTATTGGATTCGAACAGGCTATGTCGGAGTTGAACGAAATCAATACATCCAATGAAGCGGAAGCCATAGCATTGGAGACACAATTTGCAGGCGAGTTGTTTGAGGGTAAACCTTTTGAGTGGGCGACAGCGGAACGTGAGAGATTGTCGATGGTATATGTTTCTTACGCCAAGCGTCTTGCAAGATGGTTGCTCGATCAGAAGCAATTCAATGAAGCCGCGCGCATTTCCAGAAGAATTATACTGCGTAATGAGTTTGATGAAGAGTCGACACTGCTGTTGTTGAATATATTGGGAGCCATGGGAGATCGACAATCACTACATAATTACTATGAGCAATATACGCAATTTCTGCTTCAAGAACTCGGACTACAGCCTTCATCGTCTATTCACCAGCTATATGAAAGATATCGATGATCTCTTTCTCAACCATTGGGAATTGTCATACAACACTAACATATCCGTCATATTTAAGAGGTCAGCCGATTTTTACCGGCTGACCTCTTTTGGATAAGTGGTGAAGCTATCAACTTCCTCGGAAAACAAAAAAAGAGCCGCGCATCATGCGGCTCTCCATTTTTAGCGCCCGCCCGTATTGGAAGCCCAGACAGGAATCCAACTATTCGGATAATTGCTATTGGTCAGGGTTGTGTTATAGAGAACTAGATTACCATCACTTTGCATGACCAGTGTGTCACCCGTTGTGCTAGCCGGTAAGCTGCTCCCGTGATGACCTGGAATCCAAGCGGCGGTATTGGCAGACCAAGCCTCAGTTTGTACAGAAGTATCAATCATCAAAACTTTATCCCATCCCCAACCGGTGTAATATTCGAATTTACCTGTGGCATGGTTGAATCCAAAGCGATAACCATATTGGTAAACATCTTGATATTTCATGCCATATTTATAGATGACAGGTCTCCCGTATTGTGGTTCAAATTTGAACGAAAGAGCCCCACTGTTACTGGTACCGCTACTCCAAAGAGAAGAACCATTCTGATAGATGACAAAATTCCCGTCATTCTGCCAAATGGCTGAGAATCTACCGTCTTGGGAGGTGAGATAGTCACCCTTCGCCATGCTTTGGCCGATTGTGAGCTTATCTCCAAGATAGCCGGCGGAAGCCGTTGCCGGTACGGCAAATGCAAGAATCAACAAGCAAGCCATAAAAATACGAATAGATCTGGGGAAAAGTTGTTTGATCATTGGACACGCTCCTATGTTCCTTATAATGGTTGAGGCTAAAAACGGGAGTGTAGAGTTAAAATCCTCTCAGGCGACCTCCTTTGTTAGATGATGTAAATGCTCGTGGTACAGATTATGTAGTTTGATTTATGCATGTAGGAAAAGGAACTCAGATGTTAACATACTTTATTTTCCATTATAGCAACTATAAAATTTAAAATCCATAATTTTCTATACAAAAACTTCTTAATCTCTATTGGGTGAATGAGCGTATCTCTTAAATCAGGAGAATGCCATATCCTGATTTAGGATGTGTTTTTTCATGGTCACATAGGGCGAAAGCCTATAGCAATTTTGCTGATAGCGTAAATTTCATTTTCGAAATTCAGGTGTAAAGTAGGTAGACTCATCTAAAGTAAACACTATAATGGAAATAAGATACATATATAGAACGGATATTGCACGAAACTCTCAGATCAAGATGAATATCAGAAATCTATGAGGTGTGGTGAGCGAAAAGAAATGGACAAATTAAAGAACAGCAGATTCTATAAACTGAGATTCTTCATAACTCCTGAAGAGTTTAAAAGCCTTTTGCAGCTTTTGGAGCAGAGGCAAGTGCAATTCTATCGTACCAATTCTGCCCGGACAGAGCATGATTATAATCAGGTGTACGAGGCGTATCAGTCGTTGTATCAGTACTATGTGGCAGAAGAAAAGAAAAATGACGTTCATCCCTTCTTTGTATACTCTATTTCTGTTGCGTCAGACCAAGAAAGTTCAGGATTTTTTGTGAGAAATGAAGATATTTCTTTTCCATATCACGGACAATGGGCAGAGGATGAACTGCCCTGTATCATGCTTTCATTTCCGAAAGGCTTTCAAGTTGATTTGGAAGACGAAAAAGGGAAGTACTATATATATGAGGATATCCGGGACCATAAGCCGCTGACCTATGCATTTTTCAATGAGATAAGAGACTCTATCAAAAAAGTAACAAAGCCACTTCGCTTCTCAGCCCATGATGCAGATGCGATGAAGGAACAGAAGCCCTCTGTGCGTATAAGCCAGGATGCAATGCACGACTTGAGCAAGTCGTGGATATTCAGTAAATATGGACTTGTGATTCATGGCAAATAGGAGGGGGGCGAAATGATGTTCGCCCTAAAGATTATCTGTACTTGGGTACTGCTGGCTGCTTCATGTTCTGCAGTATGGTGGAGCTTCAGAACAGAAAAGCTTATAACGATCTCATGGCTGGCGTTTCTACTACCCGCTGTCTTCCAGCTCGCGACCGCTTTCCGGATCGGTCCAAGCCAAGCGAAGTCACTCATCGTGTTCGGTTGCATCAATCTAGTGTTGGCTACCCTGGTGGGTGCGGGTGTCTGGTACCTAGTCCAAATAGCCAATTCATATCGAAGTGGCCGATGATCGACGAATGGAAAGGAGAACTCTAATCATGAAGCCAATACAAGATATAGAGACACTGGCTATAGAGATCGCCGCTGCTGCCAGAACGTCTTTTTGTACTCTTTTTGAAAATGGTGAACGGTACTATTATTGTACGCTATACACTACTGGAGAAGGACATGCGCCAAGCATCTCTGCCTGGTCGTGGGAAGCTTTGGCGTTGGAATCGGCTAGGCAAGCAGAGGAAAGTGACACGTCGGTATCAACGATTGCGGAACTCATCAAGTGGTCGTATGCGGATTCGCCCTATTGTTGTTTTGGGGATGATAACTTTGAAGGTGTCAAACAACGATATAACGAGCGCCCTTTCATTGCGGATCTGGAGCATGATGATTGGAATCGAGAGTTGGATGTGAGGCTGAAAGCCATGGAGCTGGCGATGAAAATGCTTGATGATGAAGGCATATTTGCCTTAAATCAAATGCGAGAGTCCATATGTGTCCTTGTTGAAGTCATGCCGCCGGATAAGATCAACACCGAGATTGCTTTACGTTTGAATCAGGCGGAATCTCCTGCTATGCAAGCATGGTTGGCGGAGGCGGCAGAATAAGGGCATCAGGAGCGTTACTACGATGCTCGCAAGGTGTACATACGACTTAATCTCGACAATCTTACTGAATCAGAGATATAGAAGACGATCCAATTTCCCGAACCACCTTTGTACATTAAGGGGTGGTTCTTTTTCGTGTTTGAGCTACGACATCAGAAGCTACCAGTTCGCCCCTCTACCACTGTACAAACACACTTTTTCTGCCTTGTCCACATTTATACCTTACCAAAACGATTAATTTGCATTTAATAGACTATCAATAATAAGGAGGTTTTAAGAATGGGAAATAGAAGACCTGGAGCACCTAGAGGTGGTTATGACCCTGTTCAGATCTATAACTCTACTTCGTTTAATGCGAGTGGAGTAGTGGAGTATGCATCCATCTTTTGTAGCAACGATAGATATAGTGTTCAGCGTGACGAGACTTGGAGATCTTCCGACCGTGGTGTGTGCCTGGTAACTAGAATCACCGCGACGGTTAGAACACCGAGTGGAAATATTGAAGCCGAGCCGTATACCTCTTCAGGTACGTCGTACAGCCAGTTCGCCATTATACAGGTAGGGGTAAATCAGTTCCGAGTGACGCGTGTTACAAGCGCGACTAGAAACTGTCGGAAATAACCCAAGTGGGTCAATATCGTGATTAGCTATCAAACATGAAGAGACGACTTGCCAGGGATAGAAGGCAGGTCGTCTTTTTTTGCTTTAATGTTCTTTGTACCATAATATTCTGCGGTGCATCGAGGGGTCTTTCATAAGCCGGAAAGGGCGCACATCCGGTTGATAATTGCCTTCGATGATCCAAATTCGTCGTTTCTTGTCGACGGCTATATCGAAGCCGACTTGTCTAAGCATGGGGTAATGCTCTCCCAATCGTTTGGCAGCTAATTGTGCAACTTGTTCCGCTCTGACAAGTAAGCGCCGACCTCCAATACGAGCTAGTCTCAGTGCCTTAAGCACTGGAATGGGTCGGTTATTCACATTGGTGACTTGATATCCTTGTGCCGCAACTTTAGCATAGGAACCTGTCACGTTCCAAGTGGACGAGGAGCCCTTTTTGCGCTGAACCATGATCCGAATGTCGAACGGCCTGTGTTTAATTTGAGCAAGCTGCAGACGTTTTTGGACAATATATTCATCACTTTTGTTGGTTTGTTCGAGCCATTCGAGTAACTGATCATTGTCTCTCATGGTGACTGTGTTATTTTCATTTTGAATACGATAGGCGCTCGCACCGTCTCGTCTAATGAACAGGATATCCCTTCCGTAACTGCCATTGCGAGGCTTCAGTACAACGCTGGGATATTGAAGAAGCATCTTCGTTAGCGTATCTTTCTCAAGCAACTGTGTTTCTGGCAACCGTTCTGCGAGAGAGGGCTCATCGCGCAGAATGCCATACTGCAACCATTTGTCTCTTTCGAATAACATCAGAATCACAGCCTTTTTTCAATCGTCTACGGTAATTCTAATTCAAATTCGTGATCCGCATAACCTACCATTCGTCTAGATTTGTATGTCCAAGCCGTAGAATCGGTTATCAACCTGATGAATACACTGAGTGACGAAGACCTGAGCATCAGACCGAGCGAGAAACGACTGCATTCTGGGGAGGCGTCCATTCACGCTTCGAGTGGCTCCTAGACACACAGGCACACTTCTATCACCACCGTGGACAACTGCATGCCATACTGGTACATGTGCTGAAACGAGAGCCGAATATGCAGTTATTTGAGTAGTGCTAGACTAACGTTTGACTAGTATTTTTCACCTATATATGAGTACATATAATAATACAACTTTTTTACCAGTAGGTTACAAATTTGCTCGTTTACTGACCCCTCTTTCGATGTTATACTCACAATATTCCAAAAGAATTTGTGAAAATATGTCGAATTGAGGCTCATTAGGATGATTAAGGGTAAACAAAACGGCGAAACGATCATCCTCATTCCATCGCTTGAACCGGATGAGAGACTTCCAGCCTATGTACGGCAATTGCGAGAGTATGGCTTGACGAATATTGTTATTGTGGACGACGGATCTGGTGAGGTTTACCAGTCGATTTTCGAGGAGCTCCGTGAGAACGGCTGTGCTCTGTTGACGCATACGGAAAATCAGGGGAAGGGTGCAGCACTCAAGACTGGATTTGAGTATATTGGAAAGCAATTCGATGTATCTTCCTTCGTCGTAACCGCTGATTCAGATGGACAGCACGCAGCGGAAGATGTATACCGGATTGCTCAAGAAGCCAGGCTTCATCCGGACTCATTGGTTCTCGGCGTAAGGAATTTCAGCGAGGGGAACATACCTCCAAAGTCCCTGTTAGGCAATCGGATGACCTCCTTTATTTTTGCCATGCTGTATGGTAAAAAGCTGTCGGATACCCAGACTGGGCTTCGTGCCTTCGGTCCGGGGTTACTTGCGTTTATGCAGGATGTTCGCGGCACTCGATTTGAATATGAACTGCAAATGCTCATCTCGTGCATTCAGTCTGGCATACCGATTCATACGATGCCGATTCAAGTCATTTATGAAAATGGCAATGCGGGAACTCATTTTAAAGCAATTCAGGATAGTGCTCGGGTCATGGGGGTGTTGTTCTCCAATTTCCTGCGGTTCATTTCATCGTCGGTGGCCAGTTCGGTTGTCGATTTGGGTATCGCCTGGTTTTTGATCGACGCGTTGCGGCCCGTGTTGGGTGAACAGCACTATTTAAGAATTCTGCTCGCAACCGTGATTGCGAGAATTATTTCTATTGTAGTCAACTATGTACTGAACAGACATTTTGTATTCCGCAAGGAGGATAGCCAGGGCAGTCTATGGCGCTATCTGACATTATGCGGAGTGGTAATCTTACTTTCCAGTACCGGAGTATATATATTCCATACCGTTCTCTTCGTAGATGAGAAATTGGCGAAATTCGTCTGTGATGCCTTGCTGTTCCTGCTCAGTTTCCAATTGCAGCGAAGATGGGTATTTGCAGCAAGGAGGAAGCAGCTGTAGTGCAAAACGAAAAAAGGCAGAATATCTTTTTTGTCATCACGATGATTCTGATGTCGATTTATTTGGTCTGGCGTACGTTCTTTACGTTGCCATGGGGGGAAGGCGTTCTAAACGTCATTTTCGGTATGCTGCTGATTGTTGCTGAAACGGTCACCGTACTGACAACCTTTGAATTATTCTTTCAAAAGATGCAAAAAGAACGTACACAGCTCGACTTTCCAACCGTTCCGCCGGAGTATTATCCGGATGTGGATGTATTTATCGCTACCCATAATGAGCCCGTCGACCTGTTATATAAAACCGTCAATGCTTGTACGTTCATGGATTATCCGGACAAGCAGAAGGTTCATATCTATATCTGTGATGATGGAGCAAGGCCGGAGGTGGAGGAACTTGCCAGACAGTTTGGTATCGGATATCTGGGGTTTCCGGGGAATAAAGATGCCAAGTCTGGTAATCTGAACAATGCACTGAGCAAAAGCTCTTCTCCGCTCATTGCAACGTTTGATGCAGATATGATCCCACAGCATACCTTTTTGATGAAAACGGTCCCTTATTTCCTGCTCTCCACGTTCATTAAGGAGAATGAAGAATGGCGTCCTCGTAGGCAGGATGAAATGGACCCTAAGTTCAAGCTTGGTCTGGTACAGACCCCGCAGAGCTTCTACAACCCGGATCTATTCCAGTTTAACCTGTATGCAGAGCAAGGCATTCCGAATGAACAGGATTTCTTCTCCAGAGAAGTGAACATCCTGCGTAATGCCTCCAATGCGGTAGCCTATACAGGAAGCAACACGATTATTTCCCGCCAAGGTATGGAAGACATCGGAGGTTTTCCGCTCAATACAATCACCGAGGACTTTGAGACAAGCATCCGCTTGCAGCAGGAAGGTTATATTACCTATGCGACTCAAGAGGTTCAAGCTGCCGGGCAGACGACAACAACAGTGAAGAGCATGATTAAGCAGCGGATTCGCTGGGCAAGGGGGATTATTCAGAGCCTGCAGAATACGCGTGCACCCATATCTGGAAAGCTCCCTTTCTGGACGAGAGTGACCTACTTGAGTAGTTTCTTATACTGGTGGTCCTTCTTTAACCGTTTGATTTTCATTTTGGCGCCTATTTTATTTGCGTTATTCGACTTCCAGATTGTGAACACAACCTTCTGGCAAATTTTAATATTCTGGCTTCCATCCTATTTCTTCTACAGTGTATCCATGCGATATCTGTCCAGCAATATTCGGAATCAGCGCTGGAGTCAGGTTATCGATACCATATTTATGCCTTATCTGATCTGGCCGGTTCTCCTAGAGACGCTGGGCATTCGTGAGAAAAAATTCAAGGTTACCAACAAAAGCAGAGCGAGTGGTCGACAATGGATGTCTGCTCTGTTATATGCACTACCGCATATCTTCCTGCTGTTGCTTTCCATCGCAGCCGTGATTCGGTATGTAAATGGCAAGTATGGCATTGCGCTATTTTTCAGCAGTATCATTATTTTCTGGCTCATTCATAATATGATTGCGCTATGTTACGCCCTGTTCTTCATGGTCGGTCGCCGTGCGTATCGGGAGACAGAACGGATTCGAGCGCAAGAGGATGTCACGATCTACGACCAAGCCAATAATCTGCGATATCAGGCCAAAACGGTTGATGTATCCGAACAAGGTATTGCCTTCTATGTCCCTTATCCCATTTATTTGGCTGAACAGAAAATCATCTCTCTGGTCGTCAAAACCGACCGGTATGAGGCCAACCTCGATGCAGTCATCGTTTATGTGAAACAGGATGGAGAGGGCTGGCGTTACTCCGCAACGGTTCAACCCATTGATGAGAATGATAACCGCCAATACATGCAAATCATCTACGATCGTAAACACTCGTTGCCAGAGCAGATGAATCTGTGGGATACGGCTTATGACGATATGCTTCGCAATGTGAAAAAACGTATTGTTCAACCGAAATCCGATCAGCGGAAAATGCCACGGCTTTCCCTTAAGCTTCCAGTGCATTTCACCAATGATGCTGGATGTACGCTGCGCAGCTTCAATTATCGTTTCTTTTCCGCGACGGGTTTCCATGGTGATATTGAGGCAGGAGCGGTCGTTACTTTTTATACGAAGAGTAATATTGAAGTTATTTTGAAACATACGGGAAAAACGACAGCCCGTGAGCGCGAAGTGCTTCTCTCGGTGGAGAATATCGATGATATTGTGGAGAAGGGCCTGATCGAGCAATTGCTGACTGATTTGATTCAGCCACATTCCGATCGTTCCACCAGAGAGGGTTAGGAGAGATAAAGATGCTCATTGTGCTTCAATTTGTGATGGGAGTTTTATTGATATTCTCCTTTGTTGGTTATATGCAGTTTGTTCGGAAAACACTTGCACTACGGTGGGAGTTCATCCCCGTATTTGTGTTTTCTGCGATAGCCTGTATCGTATATTTCGCCGGCTTGGCAGGTCAGCTCTTTATAGGAAGTATTGTTGTGTTGATCGTAGGCTTGGTGCTGTTTAGGAGTACGCTGGTTCAAGCTGTCCGACGAGGGACAAAGCCGCAGTTATTGTTCTCGTTATTTCAGTTTTCTTTTCTGGGCGGAACATTCATCTTTTTGCTGATTCTGTTCCAAAATGAATTGACACACTACGATAACTTCTCGCACTGGGCCATTGTGTTGAAGCAGATGCTGAGTACGAATGCCTTTCCGACACCAGACTCCACCCTGATTGATTTTAAAAATTACCCGTTGGGAACTTCGTCTTTCATTTATTATGTCTGTCGTTTTATGGGGCATTCCCAATCCGTGATGCTCCTGGCACAAGGTCTGCTGATCTTTTCCTGTTTCTATGCTATGTTTGGCATCGTATCGGAGAAGAAACGCTTTCTGCTATATGCTTTTCTCGGACTCGGGTTATCTACGCTATCGTTCTTCAACCTTACGATTCGGATTACCAATCTGCTCGTGGACTTCATGCTTCCAATTTATGCGCTTGCGATCTTGGCAGTCATCTACCAGTATCGTAATGACATAAAAAACGCATGTATTGTTGTTCTTCCACTGGCAGGATTGCTGATGATCATCAAAAGCACAGGTATTATTTTCGCAGCGATCGGCCTGATCTTCCTGTTGTACACTTGGCTGAGAAATGGGCAGCGCTCGAACTGGAAAGTCGGACTGGCTGTGCTTGGTACCATGGGTGGTTCATTACTTCCGTATTTCGGCTGGAGCTGGCGAATGGCGACAGTATTCCAAGGGATTGATAACAAGTTCGAGGGAGCAGCCTCGGTGATCAAAGCGGGCAAGACGGGAGAACAGAAATGGGAGATTCTGATGCTGTTCCTGAAATCAAGCATAGATATCACGTCCAGGCCTGTGCTCGGCATTGTAATTTTCCAGCTTATCGCGATCGGAGCTTCGGTATTTGCCGTTGTGGTGCTCAAGAAGAAGTGGAACCTGTGGAAAGCATTGATTGCGCTGGACGTTGTACTGTTACTGTACTATGCGGGTATTCTGGCGTTGTATCTCTTCTCCATGCCACTGGATGAAGCGATTGTCCTGGCTGGATTTGAGCGGTATGCATCGAGTATCGTGGTGCTGTTTGCCGGGGGGCTAGTGTTGTGTGCTGCGATCGACCTGGAGCGTTCATTCCACTATCGGATTGGTGAAGTGCCTGATTATCAATCTTTTAAGACGGTCAAGACGAAGGGGCATTATCAAAAAGGCATTATCGGCTGTATGGCGGTTGCGGCCACCATTCTTTTGTCTGAATACAATGGTATCGTCTCTATCGCCCAAAGCTATGATACAACGCTCCCTTCCAAGATTCATGCGGTTACTGGTGATCGGTGGTACCCAAATGGGCAGGAGGATACTAACAGATATCTCTTCTACGCCTCAGACAGGGACCAGCAGGTCACGAACTATTACATGCAATATGTCGGGAAGTATTTCTTGTATGCTCCACATGTAGACGGGATTGTGTTGTTCTATGAAGACAATATGGACAACCTGTTGAGCGGCTATGATTATCTGGTGGTCGTGGAGACGGATCTCAACGCCAAGTGGTTGCTGAAAAAGCATTATGGCATCGACATGCAGGAGGGTATCTACAAAATCACCCGTTCCGGGGATCAGATCGTTCTTACGTTGACGTGAGATCATAGGTGTTGAGATCCTGTTCTGGACATCGAGTCAGGTAAGATTAGATTGAATACTTGAATCAATTTCATAACTCACTAAAAATGGATTTTTGTAACTAGATATAGACAAAATGAACCGTTTTGATCTATATCTAGCCTTCATTGAAGCAGCTAAAGGTATTATGAAATTGATTCACTTGATTATTATATAGACTCTCCTAAAATATAGCCCGTTATAGCTAATAACTATAACGGGCTATAACTCTTTCGTAGAACAGTTATTCCGATCGGATATGTTATATTTAATTCTATAATGATAAACGGGGAGATTAACCTATATGAGCACACAAACAGAACCTAAACAGCGAACCGTCACTCCATTTCGATATGATATTGTTGGTAGTTTCCTGCGCCCGAGTGCGTTGAAAGATGCCAGATTAAAATACCAGAACGGCGAAATCACCACGGAACAGTTGAATGAAGTAGAGAACGCCGAGATTGTGAAACTCGTACAAAAACAAAAAGAGGTTGGCCTTCAAGCTGTAACCGACGGCGAATTCCGCCGCTCATGGTGGCATCTGGACTTCTTCTGGGGACTGGATGGTGTTGAGCGGACAATCATTGATGAGGGTTATCGATTCAATGGTGCGACATCCAGACCGGAAACAGCTCGTCTGACCGGCAAAATTAGTTACAGCAGTCATCCATTTGTAGCGCATTATGCCTTCTTGAAAGCTACGGCTGGCGAAGACATTGTTGCTCGTCAATCCATCCCAGCAGCTGCACAGTTCCTATTCGAATTGGATCGGGCAGATAATAAGGAAAGCACACAGGCCGTCTATCCGAACCGCCAAGAGCTTCTTTCGGACATTGCTAAGGCATACAAAGCATCCATCTTGGCTTTCTATGAAGCCGGCTGCCGCAGCATTCAGATTGATGATTGCACATGGGGCGCACTATGTGACCAACAGTTCATCACAGTGATGGAGCAGATTGGCGTCAATGTGGAAGAGTATGCAAACGAACTTGCAAAACTGAACGAAGAAGTGGTATCCGGCCTGCCGGAAGACCTCGTGGTAACCACTCATGTCTGCCGCGGTAATTATGTTTCAACGTTTGCAGGAGTCGGTGGCGGTTACGAGCCGATTGCGCAGACACTTCTGAGCATCGATAACTACTCTGGCTTTTACCTGGAGTTCGATACAGAACGGGCTGGTGACTTCAAGCCACTTCGTTTCCTGAAGGACAATCAGCAGGTCGTACTGGGCCTCTTCTCTTCCAAATTTGGAGAGCTGGAGAACAAGGAAGATATTCTGAAACGGATCGAGGAAGCCAAACAATATGTTGATCTGGATCGAATCTGCCTGAGCCCGCAATGCGGCTTTGCTTCCACGGAAGAAGGTAACCATCTGACCGAGGAACAGCAATGGCGCAAGCTTGCGTTCATTAAGGAAATTGCCGAAGAGCTCTGGAAGTAATCTTCGTACCGTCATTCATCAATCACACATGTGTTATGCATAAGTAAAAACAAAGTGCTAATTCAGCCGTACGGACAATCATCCGTATGGCTTTTTAGTGTAGTCCGCTTTTATGAGTGGATGTTTAATCAGAGCCCGTAGTATGCAGGTTGTTAAATAAGATACAATAATAATGTAGAAAGCGGACAGCGGCATACCAGAGGAATTTCCAACATTTTAGAACAAAGTCGCCTACCTGCGTCTAAATCCATCTAAAAGTGGTGAATTCATGAAAGAATTGCACAATCAGATCAATCGGAAAACGTATTACATCTCAATGCTTACGATCATTGCTCTGATGTTATCGGGATTAATCCTGTCCACGACTGAATTGAACGGGATTACGGTGGGGTATGTGATCCATTGCCTATGCGTAACCGTTCTGGCCGTATGTTTATTGCTGTATCCTAAGGTGGAGACGTTTTCCTTTAGATTAAGCATCATTCTGATTGGGTTTGCATACTTCTATACGCTTGCTTTTCTATATCCCCAGTCGTGGACAACTTATATTCTCATTTGTCTTCTTCCAGCCCTCGCGATCCTGTTCTATGATCTGAAATTATTTTATTGTTCGTTGATTCTAAACGGAATTTTGATCCTCATTACGTTTGGTTACAATCTTCTGTATAACCAAGGGAACGAGTATGCATATATACATACGGATGTGGTCGGCAATTTTATCAATATTATGGCGAGCCAAATCATTTTATTTCTTATTTTTCACCTGACCTTTTCTCGAATGAGGAAGCAACAACTGTATTTTGAACAACTGCAGCAATCAGAGCGTTTGAAAATGATCGCCCATTTAACGGCTGCCGTTGCACATGAAATTCGTAATCCAGTGACGGTTGTGCGAGGTTTTTTGCAGCTGTATCGAGAAGACACCTCTTTTGAGCAACCGGTGAGAAATAAGTTTGCTTTAATGATTGATGAGCTGAATACCGTCGAACAGGTGACCTCTCAATTTCTGACCCTTGCCAAACCTAATAGAGAACTGAGACCAGAGAAGGTGGATGTTAAGGAAGTTCTAGAGGGTGTGACAGGTCTGCTCAGCTCCTATGCGATGTTGTCGGACAAACATATGGATATGCAGGTGGAAGAGGGCTGTACAATTCTTATTAATACGATTGAGTTCAAGCAGTTGCTGATCAATCTCATCAAAAATGCACTGGAAGCTTCGGATGCGGGCACAACCGTTATAGTAACAGCGAAGCGAGTGAAGCAGTGGGTGGAGATGAGAATAACGGATCAGGGAAGCGGCATGACAGAGGAAGAGGTAAAGTCACTAGGGACTCCATTTTATTCATTGAAAACGAATGGGACGGGACTGGGATTAATGATCTGTTATAACATCGTGGAAAAGTATGAAGGAACGATCGAATATCACAGCGCCAAAGGTCAGGGGACCTCGGTGACTATTCGTTTTTTAGCTAAAACGGATTAGGTCAAAAATAAGATAGCGACAGTCGGGACAAAGGATCTTTGTCGCAACTGCCGCTATTTGTCTATTTCGCATGATATCGCCCTTTGGGCACCACCATCGGTGATCCTGAAACGGGATCTTCAATAACCGTACATTCCAATCCGAAAATGTCTTTGACTTGTGGTGCGGTTATGACCTCTGCAGGTTTACCCTCAGCCACAAGTTTTCCGGTATGAAGCGCAAAGATATGATCTGCATATCGCGCCGATAAATTGATATCGTGCAGTACCATCACAATGGTCGTTCCATGTTTGCGATTCAGCTCGGTAAGCAGGTCCAGGATCTCAACTTGATACGTAATATCCAAGAAAGTCGTCGGCTCATCGAGAAAAAGGATATCTGTCTGTTGCGCTAGCGCCATGGCAATCCACACACGCTGACGTTGTCCGCCTGAAAGCTCATCTATATTGTGATTGGCAAACTCGGTGATGTTCATAATGGTCATGGCTTCGGCCACGGCCTCGTAATCCTTTTTGGTCCAGCCACTGAACAAGGATTGGTGTGGAAATCTTCCACGGCCCACCAGATCCGCTACCGAAATGCCTTCCGGGACAATGGGAGACTGCGGCAGTAACCCGATCACGCGAGCCAATTGCTTGGGTGGGATCTTGCTAATGGCTTTGCCGTCCAACGTAATGCTGCCAGATGTAGGCTTAATGAGCCTAGCCATCGTTTTCAAAAGGGTAGACTTACCGCAGCCATTAGAGCCAATAATGACGCTTATTTGGTTGCTCGGTATAACGATATCCACACCGTGGATAATGGTTTTATTTTCATATCCGGCAACGAGTTGTTTCGCTTCAAATACATGTGTCGGTTTCATTATAACTCCCCCTTACGATTCATTCGGATTAACAGGAAGATCAGATACGGTGCTCCGAGTAATCCGGTAATGACGCCTACGGGGAATCTGTACTCAAAAGCAAACTGTCCGATGAGATCGGAGGCAAGAACCAGATTAACGCCAACCAGACCTGCCGGGAGAATGTTCGAAGAGCCAACACCTACGAGTCTCTTCGCAATAGGTCCCGCAAGGAAGGAGACAAAGGCAATCGGACCTGTAGTCGCCGTAGCAATCGCGACCATGCAGACCGAACTCACAATAAGCGCAATTCTGGTCTTGTCCGTGTCTACACCTAGTGAAAACGCCGATTGTTCTCCGAGTTCCAATATACTGAGATGTTTGCCCAGCATCATGATGATGGGTGAGCAGATTAGCACGGTAATCACGAGAGGCGGTAGTGCACTCATCTGAGAACCGTTCAGACTACCTGTGAGCCAGCGGATTGCGGCAGGAATATCCTTTTCAGAACTAACCAGTAAGAGATAGGAGATGACCGCATCAAGCATAGCTTGAATACCGATCCCGATAAGTATTAACCTTCCGATGGAGAACACTTTTCCTCTGGAGAGTACATATATGAACAACACTGTAGCCAGACCTGCAATCACTGAAGCCAGGGAAACAATGGCTCCGCTTGCATGAAGTACGACGATACAAAACACAGCCGCAGCGCTTGAACCTGACGTGATCCCGATAACATTAGGATTCGCCAGCGGATTCCGCAACATAGTCTGGAAGGTATAACCTGCAATACCGAAGGCAAATCCGGCAAAGAGACCTGTGAGCATTCTCGGTAAACGTATCGTATTCACGGCAAAAGATACACCTTTGATCTTCTCTCCCGAAAGGGAGCTAATCACATCTTTGACCGGATAGATTGTGTTGCCGAGCAAAAGCATGGCGCAGCAAAGAGCACATGCAAGTATGGCAAGGAGACTGGTGACAAGTATCCAGCGGCGACGTCGATGACGTCTGCCCGCCATAATAAATTCAATCGATTGATCTCTCATAATGAACGCACTTTCGATCGCATCGCGAGGATGATTAATATTGGAGCACCTATAAAGGCGGTAACGACGCCGACTTCAAGCTCTCCAGGGTTGCTGATGAGTCTGCCACCGACATCGGATATCGTTAGAATGATCGCTCCAGCTATGGCTGACATGGGTATGACAAAACGTAAGTCGGGGCCCAGTATAAGGCGTATGACGTGGGTAGATAACAATCCGATGAAACCAATAGGTCCAGCCAGTGCAGTAGCTGCACCGCACAATAGAACCCCTGCAAGAGCCGCAATGAATCGAAGGGTTCCAGTTCGCACACCGAGTCCTGTTGCAACATCGTCACCCAGAGCTAAGGCATTTAGTGCTGGGGCCGTAAGAAATGCAATGAGTATACCGATGAGCAGGAACGGGATGAATGTACTGATTCCACTCCAGGTTGCCGATCCTACGCTGCCCACTTGCCAGAACCTGAACTGGTCCATGACATAAGAGCGAGGGATCATAATGGCGGTGACGAGTGAGGAGAGCGCGGCACTGATGGCCGCTCCGGCCAAAACAAGCTTAATGGGCGTGGCTCCGCCACGCCCCATTGAGCCGATTCCGAATACGAACACAGCTGTTATTGCAGCCCCGGCCAGTGCCAGCCAGATATATTGATTGGCACTGCTGATGTTCAGGAATGCAATACCGATCACCACAAATAGGGATGCCCCTGTATTGACACCCAATATACTTGGGTCGGCAAGTGGGTTCCGGGTAACGGCTTGCATAAGTGCTCCTGATACGCCGAGTGCTACCCCGCATAACAAGCTGAAGACTGTTCGGGAGATCCGTTTGCGCACGATGTTTGCCCCATAAGAGTCTACTTCCGGGTGAAATAATCCGTCGATTAACTCATGAAACCTCACGGGTCTAGAGCCAAAGACCAGTGAGGCAATCATAGTTGCACCGAGCAGAATAAAACAAATGACTAACACCAAGATGAAGTTCTTGGGGACATGTGCTCGTATTCGATTATCGTTCGAAAGCGATGTACTATTCATTGATCTTGTCGATTGCTCCACTAATCAATTTCAGGTAATCATCAATAGTATAAGAGATGGAAAGTGGGTTTGGCGTTCCAGCAGCAACCAAAGGTGTATCTGCTTCAATGAACGCTACAGAACCACGTTTAACCGCAGGAATTTTACCCAGCAACGGATCAGCCTGAATGGCTTTCAGCAACTCGGCATTTCCGTATCCAACAATAATATCTGCATCATTAAGGGCTTCAGCATTCTCTGCACTTAAGCTCAGGGAGTAGCTGTTAGGGTCTGTAATTTGGCTAGTGATGCTTTCTGGAATAACCAATCCCAGCTCACCCAGGAAAGATACACGAGAATCTACAGGTGTATAGATATGAAGTTTGGACATGTCTTCAGCGGAGAAGTTAACCCAAACTACTTTTTTGTCTTTGATCTGAGGATATGCGGCTAATTTCTCGTTGACCATGGCCTCAGTCTCTTTGATCAGTTGCTCGCCTTCTGCTTCCATGCCCATACCCTTCGCATTGAAATTAACCTGCTCACGCCATGTAGTTGCCCATGGAGCCGTTGGGTAAGCTACAACCGGAGCAATTTCACTAAGAAGATCGTAGTCTTCCTGAGTGATACCGGAGTATGCTGCAAGAATAACATCCGGATTGGAATCAGAAATCGCTTCAAAATCAAGTCCGTCTGTATCTTGGAAAACGTTCGGGTCGGTTACACCGAGTTCATCGAGTTTCTTCGCAGTCCAAGGCAGCAGTCCGCTGTCATCCTGAACACCAAAGTTAGCTGCCGAGAAGCCTACAGGAACTTGTCCAAGCGCGAGAACGACATCTTGGTTCGCCCATTGTACTGTAGCTACACGTTCAGGATTTTTCTCAATAACCGTTTCGCCCAAAGCATGTTTAATTGTAATTGGATATTCGGCATTCTCATCTGTAGCTGCTGGTGTTTCTGTAGCTGGAGCGGCCGAATCACTTGCAGCAGGAGTTGCTGCTGGCTCTGTAGTCGTACTTCCACAACCAACTAATGCCAGGATAAAGACTAGTGATATCAGTAACGCTGTTAATGGAAACTTTCTCTTTGTATTCATGTGTTCCCCTTCCTGAATCTTAAAATGTATTTGATAGTGCTGAACATCCTGGTTGAACAATTACATCCATTGGGATGTAAAAAGTAGATATATAAAACGTTTTATATATCTGATAATGATTATCAACATCAATAAATATATCTTTTTATCAAAGGCAGTGTCAATGAAAAAATTGTAAAGGGTAATATCATTTTAGGGCCACATTTGTTAGGGAGGTATTCTTATATCCGTTCTTAACGGAAAACAGGCAGGGAGAGAGCGGTAGGGCTTCTATTCAATAGGGATGAACATATTATCAATGTATTACATTCCAGATCATGGTATATTTCTAGTATTAAATAATGTAGGGAGATTCTATATGCGTAATCAATTCATAAAAAGGTTGATCGTTTTATGTTTGGTATTTGTACTATTACCAACAACGAGCGTTTTGGCTGCGTCGCTTATCAAAGACCCGGTCTTGGCCAAAGTTATTCGGACAGATTTGAAGCTGTCGGCTAAGAAGGAAATAAAAGCTGCCGATTTGAAGAAATTAAAATCCATATATGCTATGGAAACGAAAAGTAAGATTTCCAACCTGCAAGGTCTTGAACATGCCGTTAATATGACGGATTTATTCTTGCCTGGCCAAAATATAAAAAATATTAAGCCACTCAACAAGTTGAAGAAATTGACGTTCTTAGCTGTTGAAGGCAATCAGATTGCAGATATCTCACCACTTTCAGGTCTGACCAATCTGCAAACTTTATCTATGGACAGTAACAAAATAAAAAGCCTGGCTGCATTAAAAAATATGCGTAAGCTGACCAGTCTACTCGCTAGTGGGAATCAGGTGACCGATCTAAGTCCTCTTCAGAAATTAAAGTTGGAATGGGTCATTATGAATGATAATAAAATTCAAGATCTGACACCTTTAAAAAACCATCCGACATTGGAGTATCTATATGTAGAAAATAACCTCATTAAGGATATTGCAGTGCTCGAAACCATCCCACATCTAACAGAGGTATATTTGGCTAATAATCCGTTGAATGATCGAGCAGAGCAGGTTGTGAAAAACTTGGAGAAGAAAGGCGTCCTTGTAAGTCTGGTAAGCGAAGAAGCGGATCAGGCGAAGTAGTTTTGATTAGAGAAGATGTATATGTATATGTAAGAAGAAGTAATCCCTCGTTAATAGTGAACAAGAACAAAGAAGGCCGCAGATATTCTGACGGCCTTCTTTAAGTATGTTGGACAGAAACGCTCGGTAATACCTTATCGTCCAATCCTGCACCAATATTATTCCACTTCGATCTCCTTCACCGTCTCTCCCTCAACCAGCACGGGTTGATAGTAGGTGTTTGTCGGCAGATCCTTTTTGCCTTGCAGATTCTTGATCACCCAGTCGGCAGCATCACGGCCCATTTGCTCTTGGGGATGGGTTAGTGTTGTTAGCCTTATGTTGGCGTTCTTGGCGATGTACGAATTGTCCTGTCCAATGATGGATAACTCATCCGGGATCGAGATGCCTAGTCGCCTACAGGCGTGCACGACCTCCAGTCCCACTTCGTCGTTATAACAAACGATCGCGGTGAGCGCATCCCTGTTTTCGTCCAGATACGTTGCTACATTAGAGGATAACTCTGGTTTCGATGCGGTATCAAAGGAAAGCACCTGCTCGGGATGGAACCGTAACTTCGCTTCACCGAGCGCCTTGATGTACCCCTTCATTCGGTACTTGCCCTGCAAATCATCCATTTTGGCAATAATGCCGATCTGGGTATGGCCTTTGGAAATCAATTCCCGAGTGGCAAGATAGCTGGATTGCACGTCATCCAGACAGAAGAACGGAACCTCCAACTCCTCATAGAACGCATTAATCATCGTAAACGGCACATCCTGCTCTTTGAACGACAGGTAGTACGCAATGTTGGGATTGTAGAGATTACTTTTGGTCGGTTCGACGATCAGGCCATCCACGCCGTAGGAGAGCATCATTTCGAGTGCTTTTTTCTCCTGTGCTACATCATTATTGGTACTGGCCAGCAGTAACGAGTAGTTGTCCTCATTCAGACGACTCTCAATGCCACGGATAATGGACGGAAAGATGTAATCGGAGATGTATGTCGTGATCACACCGATCGTTTTCTTCGACGTATGGCCGCCTGAGCGTGATCGGTACTGATTGCTAACGTAGGTTCCTGAGCCTTTTTCGCTTCGTAAAAACCCTTCGTTCGATAACTCCAAAATAGCCTTCCGCACCGTCTGGCGACTCACGTTGTAGCTGTCCTGTAATGCCGACTCCGTAGGGATCTGTTCACCTATGCTATATGTCCCCGAGAGGATATGACTCTTTATATCATCAATGATGACCTGGTATTTTGGCTTCACGTAGTCCACTTCTTTCATCGTTACTCATCTATATCAACGTTGTTGTTCAAATAGTTGTACGTACATATTTTAGCATGATTCAGTTTGAATGCATATAAAACAGCACAATTTTTGAAATAAACCGTACATATCAGGTCTTTTTAGAAAGAGGTGTACCTTACAGCATAGCCGATTTATAGCCATTTAAGTCCTTTTATTGATCATATAGAGCACGATATGTGCTCTTTGTAAGTATAACTATTATATATTATTGACAAATGTACGTACAAAAAATATACTAAGGCTGTCAGAAAAGGAAAGCGCATTCTTTGAAAACACAACAGGAAGCTTTTATACAAAATTCGTGATCAGTCACTGCCATGAGTAGAAGCATCAATTTATATATACATCCTTTGGGATGTGAAATCGCGACCGGAGAGGGGATACACGTGATTATGAGTCAATTGGATTTGAAAGAAGCCATTACCAAGGGCGCTACTTCACTTGGAATTGAATTTGGATCAACGCGGATTAAAGCGGTGTTGATTGACGAGCGTTTTGAAACCATCGCTTCAGGCAGTTATGAATGGGAGAACCTCCTGAAAGACGGATATTGGACGTACAACCAGGAGGATATCATCACAGGTCTGCAGACGGCTTATCGTGAGATGAAGCAAGATGTGGAACAGAAATACGGAATTACGCTGCGCACGGTCGGTTCTATCGGTTTCTCGGCCATGATGCACGGATACATTGCGTTGGATAGCGCTGGCGAACTGCTGGTACCTTTCCGCACCTGGCGTAACGCTACGACGGGAGCAGCTGCAAGAGAGCTAACGGATCTTCTGCAATTCAATATTCCTGAACGTTGGAGTATCGCCCACTTGTATCAAGCGATTTTGAACGAAGAGGTGCATGTGCCACAGATTGATCACCTGACAACCTTGGCTGGATACATCCACTGGTTGCTGACAGGCAATAAGGCGATTGGGATCGGCGATGCTTCAGGGATTTTCCCAATTGACGAGTCTACACATAACTATCACCCATCCATGATCCAACAGTTCGACGAACAGATCGCAGGCAAAGGTTATCCGTGGAAAGTTGAGGACCTTCTGCCCAAGGTATATCTCGCGGGTGAGAATGCAGGTGAGTTGACGGAAGCGGGAGCCAAGTTGCTCGACCCTTCGCAAGATCTGCAAGCAGGCATTCCGCTCTGCCCGCCAGAGGGCGATGCCGGAACGGGTATGGTGGCAACGAATAGCGTGAGAAAACGTACGGGGAACATCTCCGTCGGCACATCCGTATTTGCGATGATCGTACTGGAGAAGGAATTATCCAAAGTGTATCCCGAGATTGATATGGTCACCACGCCGGATGGCAGTCCAGTAGGGATGGTGCATGCAAACAACTGTTCCAGTGATATCAACGCATGGGTTGGATTGTTCCGCGAATTCTCTCAAGCGATGGGATATGAAGTGGATAACGGCAAGTTGTTTAGCGTGTTGTTTAACAAGGCTTTGGAGGCAGACCCTGATGGTGGCGGCTTGCTCAGCTATGGTTACTACTCAGGTGAGAACATTACGGGACTTGAGAAAGGCCGTCCATTGTTCGTCCGCTCCCCGGAAAGCAACTTCAATCTGGCAAACTTCATGCGGACACATCTGTTCAGTGCCTTCGGTGCACTCAAGCTAGGTATGGACATTTTGACGGAAGAAGAGGATGTGGCGATTGACAGCATTTTGGCTCACGGTGGCCTGTTCAAGACTCCTGTCGTCGGACAACGGATTGTAGCTGCTGCGATGAACGTACCGGTATCGGTAATGTCTACCGCTGGTGAAGGTGGCGCATGGGGCATGGCGCTTCTGGCTTCGTACATGATCAACAAGGATCAAGAGGAGAGCCTGGATGTGTTCCTGGAGCAGAAGGTCTTTAGCGATGTTGAGGGAGTTGAAGTGGCACCGGATGCATCGGATGTGAAAGGGTTTGAAGCATTTATCGAACGCTACCGGAATGGGCTCACAATTGAGCAATCAGCCGTAGATCATCTGGTAGAGAATGTTCAAAAAGACCGCTTTTGATTACGGAGGATGCCTAGTGGCATCATCAACATCGAATATGGAATTCAGCCGAAATAAGTAGGGGCTTACGAAGTATGTTTCCTTCGGAAACATTGCGGTTGCTCACGTAGCTCTATCTACGCTCCGCTACTCCATTTCTAGCTTCATCCCATCTTCTCGGTACTGAAAACCGACTTTTTGAACACGCACTATTAGAGAACGGGAGGGAATAACATGTTAGATCAACTGAAGGAAGAGGTATTTCAGGCGAATCTGGAACTGCCAAAGCACGGACTTGTAAAATTCACTTGGGGTAACGTCAGTGCAATCGATCGGGAAAGCGGTCTGTTCGTCATCAAACCAAGTGGCGTTAGCTACGATGTGATGAAAGCAAGCGACATGGTTGTAGTTGATCTGGACGGTAACGTAGTTGAGGGTGAGATGCGACCTTCCTCGGACACCGCAACACATGCCGTACTATATAAGCATTACTCGGAGATTGGCGGCATCGTGCACACACACTCCACGTGGGCGACGATCTGGGCGCAAGCCGGACTGGACGTACCTGTAATGGGAACCACACATGCGGACACGTTCTATGGAGCGGTGCCTTGTGCACGTTTCCTGAATCAGGACGAGGTTGATCGTGGATACGAAGCGGAGACGGGACGCGTCATTATTGAAACGTTTGAACAGCGTGGAATTGATGTTATGGCAGTTCCGGCTGTACTGCTCCATGGTCATGCACCGTTTACGTGGGGGAAAGATGCCAAGTCTGCGGTGGTAAACAGTGTCGTGCTGGAAGAGGTATGCAAAATGAACCTGTACGCGCGGCAATTGAATAACTTCGCGAAGGAACTGCCACAAGGCATTTTGGATAAACACTATCTGCGAAAACACGGAAAAGACGCGTATTACGGACAGAAGTAATTAGGTTATGTAGCGATCGGTTGATAATAATTCAAGCGAATCAGTTGTTTGTTACTACTACCAATGAAGTTGTATCAAACTTTTACACGATAACGGAGAGTGCAGAACCAATCTGTAGAAGCGAAGCGCTCGCCTTTATAACCGGATATCATCCTTATTAAAATTGATCAAAGAAATCCGGGGATAACCAGCGATCGGAAGATGGTACTGCAATCGCAGTGTGCTAGTGTAAACCCAAATGTTCAACTATAAAATAATGAAATGAGGATGATTATATGTCAGCAACAGCAGCAAAAGAATTCTGGTTTGTGGTCGGTTCACAGCACTTGTACGGAGAAGAAGCCCTGGGCGAAGTAAAAGCCAACGCACAGAAAATTACGGATGCTCTTAACGCAAGTGGCGTACTGCCGTACCCGCTCGTATTGCAGGATCTGGCGGTAAGCGCAGATAAAATCACGAGTACGATGAAAGAAGTGAACTATCGCGACGAAGTAGCGGGTGTGATCACATGGATGCATACATTCTCCCCGGCGAAAATGTGGATTCGTGGTACGAAATTGCTGCAAAAACCTTTGCTGCACTTGGCAACCCAATTCAACGAAAGCATTCCTTGGGCAACCATCGATATGGACTTCATGAACCTGAACCAAGCGGCACATGGTGACCGCGAATATGGCTTCATTAATGCCCGTCTGAGAAAACAAAATAAAATCGTTGTTGGCTACTGGGAGCGCCCAGACGTACAGCAACAGGTTGCAGATTGGATGGACGTAGCGGTTGCCTTTAATGAAGGTTTCAACCTTAAAGTCGCTCGCTTCGGTGATAACATGCGCAACGTGGGCGTAACTGAAGGCGATAAAGTAGAGGCACAGATTCAATTCGGATGGACGGTTGATTACTTCGGCATTGGCGACCTCGTGCAATACGTGAACGCCGTAACGGAGCAGGAAATCGATGATCTGATCGCTCAGTATGGAGACCTCTACGAATTCGATTATGGCACGAACAGCAAGGAAGCTTGGGAAGCCAGCGTACGTGTGCAAGCGAGCTATGAAATTGCCATTAAACGTTTCCTGGACGAAGGTGGTTACAGTGCCTTCACTACAAACTTCGAAGATCTGCATGGCATGAAACAACTTCCGGGTCTGGCTGTACAACGCCTGATGGCTCAAGGGTACGGATTTGCCGGTGAGGGTGACTGGAAAACGGCTGCACTGGATCGTTTGCTGAAAATCATGGCTCATAACGAGAACACGGGCTTCATGGAAGATTACACATACGAGATGGCAGCTGGACAGGAAGCGATCCTTCAATCTCACATGCTTGAAGTAGATCCGACACTTGCCAGCACGAAACCGAGAATCATCGTGTCCCCACTGGGTATTGGCGATCGTGAAGATCCGGCACGTCTCGTATTCGACGGCAAAGCAGGCGAAGGTGTCGTGGTATCCATGGCAGACTTCGGTACACATTACAAACTGCTGATCAATGAAGTATCTGCATTTGAACCAACTGTTCCAGCACCTAACCTGCCAGTAGCACGTGTTCTGTGGAGCGTGAAGCCGAACTTCCAGGATGGGGTAAAAGCATGGATCGAAAATGGTGGTGGTCACCATACGGTTGTATCCTTGAACCTAACGACAGATCAGATCGTGACGTATGCGAAGCTGGTGAATCTGGAATATGTTATTATTAAGTAAAAGTTGAGTGGCAGCAACTGCCTGAACTCATACAAATTCTTTCTCTGCGGCCGGGGGCTAACCCTCGGCCCTTTGTTTGTTAGCGTGCCCAGAGGCACGCATTATCTAGTTGGTGAAAGTCCAATCAAAGGAGGGGCCAAGCCACCTTTGTAGCTAGGATGCTTGCACATGGCGAGATCTGTGTGTAAAAGCGCATCGACAAAAGTACCGGTCAGAGACCGGGCGAGCGACAATCCAGGCCGCAACATCAAGTGAATCCTGCCGCGTCGTCAAAAGGGCCCTGCGAAGGGGAAAAGAGGGAGCCGAGTCTTGTGACAATGGACGAAGGCCAAGGAAGCTGTGCAGAACTTGGGACAACAGTGAAGAACCCTCCGGCGTAAAGGGAACGGCATGGCTTGAAAGATGATGCAGTGAACTGGGGAGACCCTCCCCCACACGGATTTTTTTTTTTAGGAATTCCGTAAAGAGATGCTCTATAAGTCCAAAAGACGAAGTGAAACGTCTGTGGGAAGGGAGTCCGAGGGGCTCATAGTACCGAAGAACCCAAGGACAACATAACCTTGGGGAGGGAAGGAGCCCTGCTTTGTTTATGCTTTTGGAGGAGGTACGAGTGAGTGAATGCCAACCGGCTAACAACACCAAAGGAAAAAGTTCAAAAACTCCAAGAAAAGCTAGGCCATGTGGCCAAGGAGAACAGCAAGCGTAAATTCCATGCCTTGTACGACAAAGTCTACCGGTGGGATGTCTTGTGCGAAGCCTGGAGACGAGTGAAAGCGAACAAGGGAGCGGCAGGTGTAGATGCCATGACGCTTGCGGATGTGGAGGAACAAGGAGAAATGAACTTCCTCGAGGACTGTGAACGAGCATTGAAAGAAGGCACCTACCATCCGCAGCCTGTACGGCGGCACTATATTCCCAAGAAAGATGGGAAGCAAAGACCGCTGGGCATACCCACCGTGCGCGACCGTGTCATACAGATGGCAACGAAACTGGTGATTGAACCTATCTTTGAAGCGGATTTTGAGGACGTATCCTTCGGATTTCGCCCGAAACGAAGTGCAAAAGGAGCGCTGGAACGAATTCGGAAAGCCTGCAACCGCAAAGGGAATTGGGTAATCGACGTCGATATCCAAGGTTACTTCGATAACATTAATCAAGAGAAGCTTATGAAATTGGTGCAGATGCGCATCAACGACAGGCGGATACTGAAATTAATACGGAAGTGGCTTCAGGCGGGAGTGATGGAAGAAGGAAACGAAAGGCGCTCCGATTTAGGAACACCGCAAGGTGGTGTGATATCACCGCTTCTGGCGAATATCTATCTGAACTATTTTGACCGACTATGGGAGAAACATGGAAGAGGTCTGGGAGAACTGACAAGGTATGCAGACGACTTTGTAGTAATCTGTAAAACCAAAAAGGATGCCGAGCATGCGTATGAACTCATAGGCAAAATTATGGAACGTCTGGAGCTAACCCTGCACCCGATCAAAACTCGCATTGTAGGTCTATGGACAGGAGACGAGGGATTCGACTTCCTAGGAATGCACCACCGAAAAACGAAAGCAGAAACGTCGCAAGGGAAGGTATATCACACCACGCAACAGTGGCTAACGAAAAAGGCGGAGGAACGTATTCAAGGGGTAGTCAAAGAAAGACTGGCTCCACCGAGTATGCGGTCGAAATCGTTCGCGGAGCATGTGAAATGGCTCAATCCGAAGATTCAAGGATGGAGAAATTATTACTACACGAGCTACAGCCAAAAGAGATTAGCTAAGTTGGACTGGTATATTCTGCAACGATTAACACGGTGGTACGCGAAGAAGAGACAACGTAGGAGTTGGATGAGTTCACGATCGGAAGTCAAGTATATTGCCAATATGTATGGATTAAAAACGCTATTGTAATCTCTGCATGCCCATGAATGACGAACATCGGAAAGCCGTATGAGGGAAAACCTCACGTACGGTTTGATGAGGAGGGGCTGGTTTGAATCCAGCCCTTTACTCTAGTGCTGAGAAGCATGATGTGAGTTGAACAGAGGTATGCTTTTTCATAGAGATGGGATAAGAAATGGAGGAGGATAGATATGTATACAAAAGAAAGCTTAATGCAGCAACTAGAGCAGCTTAATGTTGATAAGCAAGGCACGTTGCTTATTCACTCTTCAATGAAGAGTTTAGGCGAGGTTGAAGGTGGAGCAGACACGGTGTTGGATGCCTTTAGCGACTATATGAAGGACGGATTGCTGGTGCTTCCCACCCATACATGGTCTACCATTAATGCCGATAACCCATTGTTCCACGTGGAAAATTCTACCTGTTGCGTGGGCATTCTGCCTGAACTTTTTCGTAAACGTCCGGGCGTAGTTCGTTCGTGGCACCCGACGCACTCGGTAGCGGCATTGGGACGGGACGCAGAGGCATTTACGAAGGACGATCATCTCTTCGACACACCGTGTGCGAGAGGTTCAGCATGGGGGAAACTGTTAGATCGGAAAGCGACGATTTTGTTAGTAGGCGTGGACTTGAAGCGGAATACATTTATCCATGGGGTCGAAGAGTGGGTGGACATCCCTGGCAGAATGACGGACGAGCATGAGATGCTCTATACGGTTTTACCAGATGGAAGCCAGATTTCAGTACCATCCCGCAGACATTGTGGGTTACCATGGTCGGAGCATTTCTGGAAAGTAGATGAGGTACTGGTTCGCGAAGGTGCGATGCGTAAAGGAAAGCTCGGCGATGCGGTCGTAAGAGTGTGTGATGCGGCTAAGACAGCAGAGGTAATCACGGAGATGCTCAAGGAAAATCCGGACTTGTTCTCGGACAATGAACCACTTCATATACCTAATTGTGAAGCAGAACTGGTCGGGGTGAGTCATGAAGCGTATCTCAGAAACGAGGCGCGTTATAAGCTGCAATCGGAGCTATTGGTCGCAGAGAAACAGGTCGCTGACGGCGAACGGTTACTTAATCATGAGCAAGTCATTGCCAAAATACGAGAAGAGTAGATGCAGCCTGATCAGCAGGTAAAGTACTACTGCCGGAGAGATTAACTCCGCGAATGGTTTAAATCATTTGAAAAAAACAGGTTGCTGGTTAGCCGCTCAGTTGAATATGGGCGGTTTTTCTTTATGGCAACCTTCAAAAGCATTCACAAATAATCAGAAATAGATCAGCATTTCGATCAGAGGTTGGTCGGACTTCCAGTGTATGGGCTACTCACCCTTATGGTGGTGTGATAAGATATGGTTAAATTAACCAATAAAATTGGCATAGCAGTATTGAATATAAGTGTTTATTGAAGTTTTACATAAGTGTCACTCAGAAATATGAACGATCATGTTGTCATTGTCGCATCTAAGAAGGAGAAGATTCGTGAACCCATTAGTATGGTATGATCTCTTTTTATTTGTCCTATTGTTTGGTGTAGGTGTATATGTGTTTGCTACGGTTAGAATTACGAACTTACATAAGGTGTACTTTTTATTTCACGGATTGATGATGCTCTGGCCTTTCTGTCAATTTGCGAGTACGCTCACGGATGATTCCGGCTTGCAGCTGTTCTACGTTACGTTATCTTTCGTCGCGGTCTCTCTGCTTGGGAGCGGGTGGCTTCTATTGACGATATTCATTACCGGCTATTCAGAGCGTTTGAGTGCAAAAGGAACGTTCCTGCTATTTGTCCCAGCGGTGATCGGGGCTATAGGTGTGGTCGCAAATCCATGGAATGAGTTCGTCATCCCGCTGGAGGGAGGGTATATCGAGCGGGCTTACGGCCCTTGGTTCTGGGTTGTGATGATTATTCTGGTGAGCTATTTCTTGGCTTCCCTCGTCATTCTGTTCCGGGCGGTATATTCTTCGCAGACGTCTGCCATGATCAAAAAACAGGTGAGAATCACCCTGTGGGGCATCTTGGTGTTGGCTGTTTTTGCAACGATTGATGCGATTCTGAATGTCGTTCTAGCCCGCTGGTTGCCGATCATTCCTGGAATGACTTCGCTGGGGATCTTTCTGTCGGACCTCTTCTTCGTCTATGTGATCAAAAGATACAATGTGTTCGATCTGGTCTCCATCGCCCATGAGGATGTAATCAATACCATTCCATATGGCATCCTGGTACTGGATGAGAATGAAGTTATTGTTGAAGCGAACAAAGCCTCTCGATCCTTTATGGATCTGCATGTGGGGGATTCTTTTGATATGGAAGCCTTTCTGGAGTCTGTTCATGTTGTGGGCAGCTGCCGTGAGTTCGTGAATCACTATAAG
The DNA here is from genome assembly GCF_037991315.1 of Paenibacillus sp. FSL H8-0079. NCBI lineage: Bacteria > Bacillati > Bacillota > Bacilli > Caryophanales > Paenibacillaceae > Paenibacillus > Paenibacillus sp. FSL H8-0079. The sequence continues at coordinate 6,594,724 of NZ_CP150300.1, read as the reverse complement.
AAAAAAGAAAATACCCTCTCCCACATTGAAGTGATCGTGGAGCGGGGCAACAATATCCGGCACTATATCCTGCAATCGTCTCCGATTGTGGATTCGGCTCTTGTGCCGATCGGTCATATCCTCACGTTCCAGGATGTCTCGCAGGAGCGTTTCTACGTGAAAGAGATGAATCGCCAGAACGTAACTCTACAGGAGCGAAATCAGGCGCTAGACTTGATCCGTCAGGAGTTATCCGAGGCCAATCGCAAACTGGAGGAACTCGCCCTGACGGACAGTTTAACTAACTGTTACAACCGTCGTTATCTGACCCAACATCTGAATCATGAGGTCATTACCAATATTCAATACAAAACACCATTCTCACTCCTGCTGCTCGATATCGACTACTTCAAAGCAATCAATGATCGCTATGGACATGTCATCGGGGATGAAGTGCTCGTCCGCACGGCGGAGGCGGTCAAACAATCGATTCGCAGTACGGATATCCTGACGCGTTATGGCGGGGAAGAGTTCATGATATACCTTCCGCATACGGAGCATGATCTGGCGAACCAGATCGCGGAGCGCGTAAGAACAGCTGTGGAGTCCAACCACATCATGGTGGATCATGAGATTATGCAGGTATCCATTACGATTAGCATTGGCATTCTTTCCTTTGAGGACTTTGAAGTGGAGCATGTGCCGGAGAATCCGGAGGGGTACTTGACTCAACTGTTCGCTGCGGTGGATAAGGCCTTGTATCAAGCGAAGCAGAATGGGCGTAACAGAGTGGAGTTTGGGGTGTTTGAGCGGGGAATTGTTTGAGAAAAGTAATTATTAAAACAAAGGAAAACTTGACTTGAAAAAGAATGTATTAATGTGATATTCTGAGACTAAAAAAGAGAACGTAGGTTCTCTTTTTGTGTTTTTGTTATAGTAGCTCTTGGAAATATTGGAATAATTGAAATCGTATGATAGGTTATAAGGAGGAGTCTATATGAAGATGTAATTCAACTATAGGAGGTACTCTTTTGGCGAAACAGTTAATTACTCCAAGCAACCCTTCTGAGAAGGAAGTAATAACGCTAGAACATTCACTAAGAATGTTAAATTACTCAGAAATTCTAGAGGTCCTTCAACAAAATAAGTTTAACATCAGCGAAAGTATCAGAAAGAAACGTGATTTAGAAAAAGTATTAAGTAAAGCGTTTCAAAATAGAATTTTGCCTGAGCAGGTGTATATTGCTTTAAGGGAACGAGCCTTTAATCCTGAGCTAAATGTTTCTGATGGATTCTATCTAGCTTTTTCATATCAGCTACGTAAATTGAATCAAGAGTATTTGGAGAGGCTTATACTAGAAGCTAATGAAGCTTTAAATGAAAATCAGGATAATTATAAAGCGGAGATAAAGCTACTGAATTTTAGTAATCAATCTGGTAAATTATTGTTTACTAGAAAACAAGAGAAATTTGCATATGATAGATCAAGTATGTTTAGCACAAAATTTTCTGAAGAGCAAAAAGTTCTTGTTGAAATTAACTTTTCAAAAAAAATTGTCTATTTTCAAACCTCCAATCTGGCCAAGTTTAGAAATATAAGAACTGTTGTCCAGGATTTCTTGAGTGTGGTAACAAATATTGATAAATTAAAGTTGTTTCCTCCTAGGATGACACAACAATTGAGTTTCACCCTTACAAAAGATGGACTTTCAGCTACTAATTACGGAGATATCAATTCAAACACTATTAAGCTATTGGACTTATTCTTAGAGATTAACAATCATGCTTCGAAATTTAGTGAGTTTGAATGTGTGGACATTACTTTGGATCATGAAGATTCAGAAAAAAATAACACAAAAGCTAAAATAGACACTCAAGCATTTGGTGGAGGAGATCTACTAGGGACTCCTGCTGTCAATAAATTAATTTTAGAGGGAAGGATAATCTACAAAATAAATTTTAAAATAGTTTACAATGAGACTCAATCAAATGGACTATTTAAAAAACATACTATTTTGGCAGGAATAGAAAATCATAATAAGGAGTATCTCCGTATTTATATGAATAATAGTGACTTAGCGCTTAAACGTGTAGTAAATAAAGCATATCAGGAACTAAATAACGTTTTCATCGAACACTTTTCTGCGCATGAATTAAGAAATGAGGAAAATCTTAAAAAAATATTAGGTTTGAGATAGTGTGGTGATTTAGTTGATTTTCACCAAGTTTGCTTTTGTGTACAACATTAGTAATACAGAAGAGAAGAACTTAAATTTTCTCATTGAAAAAATTGTTAAAAAAAAATTCTGTTCTGTAGATATAATTGATAATTTCGGATATTTTAATCAACGAGAAAAATCATATATTGAAATTAGCGATATGAATATCTTCATCTTTGGGAGAAGTTTACTTTGGGTATTTTGTGATAACAAAGTAATTAATTGTTTTGAGCATACATTTGACACTGAGATCACAAAATATTTGGTGACAAGTAAAGATACAATAGGTAAACTTTTTGAGGAAAATTATAGTGATAATTTGCTTGAAATTTCTATCGATAGAGATGATTTCTACGAGGTGCTACCAAATGATATTTATTATGGTAGTCAACTGAATTATTCTTCTGAGTTTGAATCTATAATTCGTAAAGAGGACATTGAAATTACCAGTTACAAATTACAGCCTCAACATAGTAACTCTACAATTACCTTTTATAAGGAAAATCTAATCGAATTCAGTTTTTATAGTGATTACTCTGAGATTAGAAAGAATATTGTTGAATTGTCATTAATCTTTAATAGAATATAGGGGGATTCATTATGAAGAAAATTTCCATTACAATTTCAGAAACCAATGAACATACTATATGTACAACTGATCATGAAGTAGGGGAAGTTGAGGGCATATCTATAGACTTTTTTTTATCGAAAAATAACTTACCTGAAAAAGAGTACATATATATAGTTAAACAAATCACAGCGAGTATCCCTTGGATCTCTTTAGAAGGGGTAAATTTTATCTTTAATTTAGATGGATTAAAGCAATCATACTTATCATTGTTTTCTTTCTGTGACTGGATGAAAGGTAATATTATTATTTTGCCTGAAATTGATACAGATATAAGTAATGGAAACCCAATTGTGAGTTTTTATAAATCTAAAGAAGAAATTGAATTAAATTCTCCTAAAAAGATCTTTTTGAGCCACAAGAGCAGTAATAAACCTATGGTTAGAAATTATTTCAACCTCCTCAAAGAACTTGGTTTCGAACCTTGGTTGGATGAAGACGCAATGGTTGCGGGAGTTAACGCTGATAGAAGTATAATCCAGGGGTTCAAGGATTCATGCGCTTGTGTCTTTTTTATAACTTCTGAATTTGTTGATGAGAGATTTTTGAGTGATGAGATAGAGAATGCGAGACACGAGAAAAAAGAAAAAGGCGATGATTTCTCTATTATAACTCTACAGTTCCAAGACGAGAATGGGAATATGGGCATAGTACCGGAATTGCTGAAAAGAGCGATATGGAAGAGTCCATCTAATGATCTAGAAGCATTTCGAGAAATTATTAGAGCATTACCAATAAAATTAGGCAATGCCATAAGGAAGAGCTGAAAACTGCTCATCAAAAAAATGTAATGTATCAAAAAAACATCTAAATTAATCGAAATATCTCACTATTAATCTTTTGAATAACTTTCATATGTTCGTTGTTTAACTTACTGGTATTTAAAATGAATTCATCAATAGCACTTTGTCTCACACTATCTTGATCGTCACCTGTAACTATGGTTAATTCATTAATGCTAACATCTAAGGCGAGCAGAACCTTCTCCAACGTATCAATGGAAAAGTTTCTTTCGCCTCTTTCTAATGCTCCGATATATCTATAATCTAAACCAGCAATATCAGCCAGCTTTTGTTGAGTAAGTCCTTTGGCATTTCGCATTGCTCTAATTCGTGTACCTATTAATTGGCGTAACTCTGACATTTGAATCACCTCATAATAAGCTTAGATAAGATGAGACATAAAAGTCAGGTTAAAATATATAGCAATAATGGTGTTATTTACGTATTTTAAGTAGTATAATAAGCTAATATCATTACTTCACAGGAGTAATTAGAAAATTTATTCTCCTATACTATTAAAGGAGGAGCTTCTTTGCGAAAATCTATCCTAAAATCACTCAAACCGGACATCATTGTTGAAATGTTGGACATGGCTGTGGCTTTTGAAAATTGGAACAAGGTGATGGAGAGGGGGGACATGTTATATCAATGTGTGCAGTCCATCCATGATGAGCGGCAGGAGTATCGGTCAAAGGGAGTGCCTGCACCAGATATACATACCGAGCGCCCACTGGTTTACTATTACGGGTTCAGTCATTTGATGCGGGGTATGGCTCACCAGAAGATGGGACAGGTAGATCAGGCGCGAGCATGTATCGTTCAATATGCAGAACTGGGATGGATGGAGGATCTGGATGAGGTAGGTATGCAGGTGGTGCAGGAGTTCAGGCATAAGGCACAAGTGAATCGGTATGCTCTTGAGATTGAAGCCGGGCAGGTGGAACTGCTGGAGGAGTTTGTGAACTTTTTGCTTGAGCATCCGGAGGAATGGTTGGCAGGTCTGAAAGTGATTATGGAAGCAGCAGTGCGGCATAGATGGCAGATCGATCGAGTTATACATGTGTTCGAGGATCAGATACAGGGCGATGGCAGAGAAAAAGATTCTTCAAACAACGATTATATGTACCATTACTGTTATCAGCGGGCTTTGTATGAACAGTGGATGGGAAGACCGCAGGAGGCCGTGGAGTTCATTTTGCAGGCGATCAGGTTAGGGGATAAGCTAGGGATGGATCGTTATTTTATAAGGTGTACGACATTGTTGGAATCATTGCGGGAAGAGGCAACAGCAGAGCAGATTGGGCGGTATCGGGTGATGCTGGAGGAAATGAAGTAGGAAAGGTATTTACTGAAAATGGTAGGATATGCCTTGAAGTGGGTATATGCATATAGGACCATAGCACCGATGAGGAGCACAGCTTGTGTTTTTACCATGGTGAAATCAGGATGTTAGCCGGATAGTTTACATATTACACTTCTGCTAACATAGGATAATCCTATTTCGAATGAGCGGAGAAACGTATGAGTACAATCAAAGTTACCCCTGAACAACTACATCACGTATCGAATCAGGTGGATCAAGCCAGACAACAGTTGGAGAGTATACGAAGTGATCTGACGAGACAGATCATGTTTGTTCAGATGATGTGGATGGGTGCGACGCAGGAGCGATTTTACTATGAGTTCGAGCAGTCACGACCTATACTGGATAAAGCGCTAGAGAGTATGGTGAACACATCGAAGGAATTGAAGGATATCGCCACGCGTTTCCAAGATGCAGATGCTCAGAAGGGAAGTCTGGGTGGTGCGTTTGGAGCAGTTGGTGCCGCAGCCATGATGACCAAATCAGCAGGTGGTTCAAGTTTGGGTGACAAGGGCTATCGGATGGCACAAATCAATATGTTCGGTAAGTGGGTATGGATGCCTGTCAACGAGAATGGTGTTGCGGATCAGGCTGCTCTTCAGGCTTATCAGAGGGATCAGGGAAATCTGGACTTTAATCGCATGCAAGCTGTGAACGTTGAACCGCCTGGGGAAGATATTTTTGCGTTACAGATCAAGGCGTTTGAGATGGGCATTCATCCTACGACAGGAGAACCTGTGTCAGATAAGTATGCTCAGATGATGGTGACCTCTCTGAAGTTTAGTCAGATATTCATGGCCATTCAGATGGTTCGTGGGAGTATGCCGGGTAGTAAAGGGCCTCATCGATTGCCAGCTTCTAATCCTGCTGTGGCGAAGATTAAGCAGCATATTGAGGCTGCTAAGGCGAAGGAGAAAGGAAATAGTAAATTCCTAGATGGAAGTGTTAAAGGTCTATCGTTGAGCCCCAAAGCATTGGAACATTCCTCCAAAGGTGATTTCACTATTAACCCTAAGAATGGGAAGGTTTCTAAGATGAAAGGCGGAGGACATGGACAGTCCAATATTGATTTTCTTAAGGCCAACGGATTTGAATATAATATTGAAAAAACGTATTCAAATGGTGTAAGAGTAGGTAATATCCCTGAGCATAAAACCCCAGCAAAACGAGAAGGAAGTAATCAAGCTTGGTTTCCTAAAAGCTGGTCAGATTCAGATATCACAAAAGCAGGAGAGAGTGTTGTGAATAAACCACAAAATGCTTCTAAACCTGATGGTGTAGTTGTCTATGGAGAATACAATGGGGTTAGAGTTGGGGTTATTAAAACCAATGGAGAGATTGGAACAATCTTTCCTGATGCTACACAACAACCATAATGGGAGGTCATTATAAATGATTCAAGAGGCAAGAGAAGTAATACGAAAAAGAGCGGCTCTTCATATGAACGATCCAGTAATCGAGCAATACAGAGATGAACTAATTAATATACTAAGCCAAAATGAAGATGAGACGATTCAATTCCTCAAGAACTGTAGTAAGGACGAACTTATTTGGGTTAGTGAGGTGTTTGAAGAAATAGCTTATAATCTCCAAAGTACAGAATATATCAACACCCTCAAGGAATGTGATAAAAAATATCCTGAATTAAAATTAACGAATATTATCAAGACGGCCATTTCTTACATGGATTAATCTTACCGGTATACAGAAAGTAGGATCAAACTGGGAGATGACTAAGATAGAGGTTAATGTTTAATATGTACAAACAATTAGATAATCTTTTATCAGCTGTGACGACAGTTGATTCCTGGTATGATGACGGTTGTATTATAGCAGCAGAATCATTGGAGGAATTCGGACAAAGTGATTGGGATCAATTAACCATTGAGGTGTTAAATAAGCCACTGTACTGGAAGAAAAAGCTGGCTTACTGTCTAGATAGTACACAGCACACACAAGAATTTGAAATCCTACTTTCGCTACTTTCTGTTGAAGACAGCGAGTTATTTGAAATAAGTATAGATACATTAAGAAGTTACACATCTACTGAACATAAGCAACGAATTATAAATCATCCTATAATATTAGATCGTGTGCATAATGCAATTTCAGGAGCAGGAACTGCTAGCCGAAAAATATTAGAGGAATTTCTTAAGGGGTTAAAATAGGTGAAATGAGTATAATAAGCGAGTACCTAAGTTCATTAGAGCGAGGGTAATGCTCTTTATGAACGTTGGAGAGTTGATGAACTATGAAAGAAGATAAAGTTAATGACGTTTATTATGTTGGTTACGAGGGGCAACCGGAAATATTAATTGTATTTGGAGACTCTGCGGAGAAAAATATCCTAAAGATGTGGAATGGATATTTTGAGACAGTATTGGATCTTATGTGCCAGTATGAGTCTACTGACAATGGTATTCTACAAGAATACTATGCCCATGAAGGTTGGTATGAGGAAAGTCCATGGGAAGTACAGGACCTTGATTCAGCTATTCATTTATTTAAGTCCTTCAATGTGAGTAAAGTAACTGGTGGGCAAAGAGAGAATGTTAAGAACATTGTCCCTACTCTCCCAGAAGTAGCACATCAGATATCAACATTTTTAGAATTAGCCAAAACGAACGGTTGTAGCGTGTATATTGAATTCGACTGATTGCGATCAAGGAACATAATTTCAAACGATAACGCAGTTGCCAGGGCTGCGTTATTTAGTCGTTACCTTGTACGTAACGCTAAATAGGTTTAATAGTTAATCGAGAGGAGAGCAACACATGGGGCAGCTACTAACCAAAGCTATTGAACGTTTATCGTTTATTTCATTTGAGGGTACCGAAAATAGTTCACTAGAATCTTCTCATATTCTGATTAAAGAATATCTTAGACGCGTTAATCAATTATTAAACGAGATTGATGCTTCAATAGATCAATATCCCCTATTTAGTTTTGCTAAAATTCTTGGAAAAGCTATAGATGAAAAAGTATATCGAGCTTGTTCAAAACTGGACACGCTAGGAAATCCTTATGTGAAGGTAATTTGCTACGGTTATTTAGAAGTTTCCGAATTAGCAGATCAAGGAGTGGGTGAAGCAATTCAATACATCGACCTCTACGAACCAATGATAAAACTCTTTGAACGAGGCGAGAGTTTTACCATAAGACAAGGCGAAATAGTTGTAGGTAGTTCAGCTTATCCTCTTAATTATTGGAGACATTTAAATATTTCAGTACAAGATATTAGCGACATCTAATAGGATCATGTTGATCAAACTGGGGGGATACTAATGTCCGTAGGTCTATATAGATATAACGGGGATATAGAAGATCGGAATTGTGAACTTACACTCAGTGAGAATATTGCTACTCAGGAATTTTAAGATGAGTACTGGGAGGCAGCAATACATGAATTAGGAATAGTCCTGATTCGGGATGAATCTAAAATATATTCTCACCAATTAGAAGCTGCTGTAGTTGAGTTAGCACGATTAAGTGAGTGGGCAAAGGAACATTTAAACGGGAGTGAGTTAGATTATATGACGGGTAGAATTGAAAATATACAAGATATATTACCTAGTGCATTTATTAGTGAAACTACAATTCTGTATATATTCTGAAGTTAGTAGCTTTATGTGGGAAGTTATTAGAATTGAATAGTTGACTCTAGAGGAGGAGGTATTAATGAATCAATTATGTAAAGGTATAGAAAGAATAAACAGCATCAATTGGAGTACTTCCGGTAGAACAAATGAGCCCTCAAACATGGCATTATTACAGGAGTATATTAGAAGAGCAGCAATATTGACCACTACATACAGTTTGAAAACATCGTATCCCTTTTTCAACGCTTCTCGTGCGTTCGGATATGACGTTGATCTGGATATAACTGAAAAATGTCCTCAATTAAAGGAATTGAAAAACAGTTTCCTAAAAGGAACGTGTGAAGCATATTTGGAATGGTTGTTATTATTTGATTCCGGAAATGAAATTGCGTCGGAGTTTCATGATTTGTATGAACCTTTAATTCTTTTAATCGAAAGAGGAGGAACCATTAGAAGACAGCATGGTGAGATTATTACAGGTGGCTATGCTTTTCCTCTAGCGCATGCGGAATACATGTCTAAGCAGGCACCAATTGATATAAGTGATGAGGGACTGGAAGCCTGGACGCACCAGTGATTTTTTAGATCAGTCGTATGGCTCTAGCTCAAGCATTTTAAAAGTTAAAGGAGTGAGAGCATGGATTTTGATATCGTAGAGATAAAGGACTACTATGAATCGGAAATAATAAATCATGACTATACTAAACTAAAAGCTTGGGGAGTAACTGAAGAGAATGCTCATTTTTTAATCGACATAGGAGTCCCAGAACAGTATGATGATTTTTCCTTTTATGAATCTGAAGCTTTCCAAGTGAAAGTTATTGAAGGAGAGGAATATGTTCAGATTGGTCACTTTGCAATTTATGGTATGCGTGACTCGTATGGTCTCTATCTAAAACAAGGGAGCGATATGTTTTTCACAACATCATCATTGGATAAGTCCAACGTATATATGCTCAATAAGAATTTGGGAACCTTCTTTTTGTTTCATCTAATTAGAAGTGAACGGGCAACTAAAATGAGACTGGAAGGTACATATACCTCAGATGAGTATGCTAGAGCACTTCGTGGTTATTTTGAGAAGATTGATCCGATAGCAATGAAGAATGTCGAAGGTTACTGGTCACATATGCTGGAAGACTACGAAACTGGATTGTAACTTTTCGAGGAATCTTGCATGGTTCTACCTGTAAACAATCCCGGATCGCAAAGGAAATAAACCATAATAAAGCCCTCATATGTAACAAAAAACATGAAGAATCCGCTCTCATCCGAGAGTCGGATTTTTTCTCGTTCTAACACCAATATAACTCTTGTCAAAACGTAATCATTACGATATGATAATACTCATTGTTTAGATCATAATGATTACGATTAAGAGAGAGGGGCATTACCTTGAATAAAAAGACGCCACTGCTAGCGCTGGTCTCCTTGGCCTTGAGCGCTGGACTGTTGAGCGCCTGCGGATCATCTGAGTCCAGTCCCGCTGCGCAACCATCCACCGATAATAAAAATGTTCACTTCCTATATAACTTCTCCACCAGTTCGCTAGATCCGCATGTGGATTCTAGCTATGTGCCGCTGCGCGCGGGCATTACGGAAACGCTGGTTCGTCTCGATGAAGAGAACCTGACGGTTGCTCCATGGCTCGCCGAGAGCTGGGAGAGCGAAGATGGTCAGCATTGGACGATCGACCTGCGAGATGATGTGACCTTCCAGAACGGCAAGCCAATGACGGGTGAATCCGTTAAGGCATCCCTTGAGCGGGCACTGGAAGAGAATGTAGCGATTCAGAACGCGCTGAAGATCGATACCATCGAAGCCGAAGGCGACAAGCTCGAGATCACTACAACTCAGCCTTTCCCGGAATTTGCTTCAGAGCTGGTGAATCCGAACACGGCGATTATCGACGTGAGTGAGCCGGACATTGTGAACAAGCCGATTGGTACGGGCCCGTTCAAGCTGACCTCTTTTACCCCAGGCAGCAAGCTGCAACTGGATCGCTATGATGAATATTGGGACGGAGCATCGCCTCTGGATTCCATCACGTTCTCATTCAATGAAGATGCCAATGCCCGCACACTAGCGCTCAAATCTGGGCAGGTAGATATCGTATACCGTCCGGAAGTTGAAAGCCTCGAATCGCTCAAAGCAATGGACGGCATGACGGTTGAGTCCACATCGACATTCCGCGTGCATCAGCTAACGATGAACATGCAGCGGGAGAGTATGAAGGACCTCAATGTCCGTCGTGCGTTGGACGCGCTGATTGACCGTCAGGGTATCGTGGACACGATCCTGCTCGGCTACGGTGAAGCTGCTATCGGACCGTTCCTGCCATCGCTACCATTCGCACCAACCTATACGGATACAGCAACGGAATCCGGAGCTGATGTCGCTGTAAAATATCTCAACGAAGCAGGGTACACGCAGCAAAACGGCGTGATTACCAAGGACGGCAAACCATTGCAGCTGACGCTGCTGACATATTCAGCCCGTGCTGATCTGCCACTAATTGCTCAAGTGTTCCAATCTGATGCGAAGAAGATCGGTATCGACGTGCAGATCCGCCAGATTGACACGCCAGAAGATTATATGGCATCCAACCGCGACTGGGATATTGCAACGTACAGTAATTTGACGGCTCCTCGTGGGGATGCTGGTTATTACTTGAATGCAACATACCATCCGAAAGGTGCTCTTAACTTCAGTGGATCGGAAGATCCAGAGCTGACCAAGATCATCGACGAGCTGAATCTCACGGTTGAACCGGAGAAGCGCGCAGAGCTTGCCGAGAAGGCAGCCAACTACGTGCATGACAACGTACTGAATTCATTCGTGCTGCACCCAGGTACGATCGTTGCCTATAACGGCAAGAAGATCAAGAACTGGGTTACCACCCGCAGTGAATATTACATGATTACCAATAAGCTGGATGTGATGTAATGTTTCGCATTTTGCTTCGGAAGTTCCTTGAGGTATTTATCTTTCTGTTGTTCATTATGTTTGTGAGCTTTCTGTTCATTCGTCTGGCTCCCGGTGATCCCGTGCTGACGATCCTGAATGTGGACGAACTGTCTGTTAGTCAGGAGCAGGTCGAAGCTGTACGCGAGGAGATGGGTTTCAACGATTCTCTTCCTGTCCAGTTTGGCAACTGGTTGCTCGATTTTGTTCGGCTCGACTTCGGCGTATCGTATTCAACAGGCCAGCCCGTCATGCAGACCTTGATGCGTGCGCTGCCAGCTACGGCTGAACTGACGATTGGCGCACTGCTGGTTATGCTCGTCATAGCGATCCCGCTCGGCTCGCTGTCAGCACTCCATCGTGGCAGTTGGATTGACCGGGGCAGCCGGATGCTCTCCATTGTGGGTGCGGCGGTGCCGAGCTTCTGGCTGGGTCTGATCCTAATCGACATGTTCGGCGTACGCTTCGGCAATCTGCCGACCATGGGCCGGGATGGATTCACATCACTTATTCTGCCATCTCTGACGCTGGGACTTGCCATCTCCAGCGTCTATGTGCGTCTTTTGCGTTCCAGCTTGCTAGATTCACTAAGTCAGGAGTTCGTTCGATCCGCCCGGGCAAGAGGGTTATCCGAAGGCCGGATTTTCATGCTTCACGCGTTTCGGCACAGTCTGCCGCCTGTCATTACGGTATTTGGCGTAAGCCTCGGCAGCCTGATTGGCGGAGTTGTCGTGATTGAAGTGTTGTTCGCGTATCCGGGTATTGGCAAGCTTGTCGTTGATGCCATCCGCCAGCGTGATTATCCACTGATCCAGGGTTACATCCTGATCATGGCTATCGTGGTATTCCTCGTGAATACGGCGGTTGATCTGTCGTACCGTTATTTGAATCCCGAAATGAAACTCAAGGAAAAGGAGGCCCACCGATGAAAACCATACCCCTGCCCATTCCACCTACAAAATCTAAAAAACATAACTGGCAGGCGATCGTTGGTTTGCTATTTGCACTGCTGGTCATCGCGGCCTCCGTATATGCCTTTTTAGTTCTGAAACATGATCATACCTTAACCGATCTGCGCGGACGATTGCAGGGTGCAAGTGCTCTCCATCCGTTCGGCACCGACCATCTGGGCCGCGATGTATTGACACGTTTGCTGCTTGGCGGCGGCCAAACGCTGGGTTATAGCTTGCTAGCACTTGGTGCTGCATTGCTGATTGGTATTCCGTTTGGCTTGATTGCGGGTTACAAACGTGGCTGGGTCGATAAACTGTTCATGCGCATCGCTGATGCTTTTCTCGCTTTCCCTGATACCATCGTGGCGATTGTGCTCAGTGGCCTGCTCGGCGCGGGAATCGGTAATTTGGTATTGGCGATTGTGATCGTGAAGTGGGTCAGCTATGCTCGTCTCGTTCGGAGTACGGTTTTATCGGAGTCACAAAAGGATTATATTCGGATTGCCCGTACCAACGGACTTTCGGACGGTCGTATCATGAGAAAACATCTGCTCCCACATATCGCAGGCCATGTGCTCGTGCTGGCCAGTCTTGATCTGGGCAAAATCATCCTGCTCATCTCTTCGTTGTCCTACATCGGCCTTGGCGCACAGCCGCCAACACCTGAATGGGGTGCGATGCTGAATGACTCACGGCCTTACTTCCAGTCTCGGCCAGAGCTGATGATCTACCCTGGTCTCGCCATTGTCTCTGTAGTGCTGCTTGCCAACATGCTGGGCGACTATCTGCGAGACCGGTTTGACGTGAAGAAGGAGGTGCAGCCATGATTCTCTCCATTGAGGAATTGAGCATCTCCAGTCGGGATCGTACGATTGTAGATCAAGTCTCGCTGGCTGTTCGTGAAGGTGAGTTCATGGCATTGGTTGGACAGAGCGGTAGTGGCAAAAGCTTGCTCTCGCAAGCCATTGGTCGTCTGCTGCCGCCCAACCTGCATGCGTCGGGGCGAGTCATGTTCGAGGGCAGCAACCTGCTCGAACGGAAGCCAAAGGAGATGCGCGCCCTGCGGGGAAGCCGCATCTCATATATTTTTCAAGACTATCAGGGAGCGTTTACGCCCTTTCGCAGCATTGGTGGGCACTTTGATGAATACCAGAAGGTACACGGGGAAAAGTCTTCTGCCATCCGCAAGAAACGAGCGGAGGAAGCGCTGGAATCGGTTGGCCTTGGCGCTGAATTGCTACGCCGCTATCCGTTCCAATTGAGCGGTGGACAGCTTCAGCGGGCCTCGATTGCCACATCGCTGATGCTGTCTCCTCGTCTACTGATTGCAGATGAGGCAACGACGGCACTCGATAGTGTATCCGGACATCGCGTATTGGAGTTGCTGGCAAGCAAGCAAGCGGAGACAGGCTGTGCGATTCTGTTTATTACACACGACTGGCGCCATGTTCGTCGCTATGCCAACCGTTTGGCTGTCATGAAGGAAGGACAGATCGTCGAATCTGGCGGGAAACATCGCATTCTTGACCATCCCCAGCATGAATATACTCGCCAGTTGATTGATGCGGCTCCCGTCCTGAGTCGCTCGCTGAAGTCGGGGTTGAAGGAGGCAGGAATGGAATGAAGATGACCGAAAATGATGAACGCTCTGGACTCGTGAAGTCCGAAGAATCCGGTGTGCGAAGTCACGACTTTGCTAACGACATAAACCAAACAGACATAGACAATACAGTCATAACTACTACAGATACAGACCATGCGGATACAGATGCAGATATTGATACCACGGGTACAGGCAATGCTTCATCGTTCAGCATTTCCGGCGACCCTGTGCTTCACGTGGAACATCTGAGCCGAACGTATGCAGGTGCAGACCGACCGGCTGTGAACGATATTTCGTTCGCCCTGAACCGTGGCGAGTGTCTTGGCCTGGTTGGCGAGAGCGGCTGCGGCAAGAGTACGCTCGCCCGCTGTCTGCTACGGATCGAAGATGCGGATAAGGGCTCGATTACATTAAGCGGACAGGATATCGCGCGGCTGAGCGGCCGACGTTTGCGACCTCATCGCCGGAAGATTCAGATTGTTTTCCAGAATCCAATGGCAGCACTGAATCCAAAGCTCAAGATTGCTGATTCGCTGATTGATCCGTACGAACAACTTGGACGGAACGCCGAGCTGTCCCACTTTACCTACACATCGAAGGATGCGTACGTCCAAAAGCTGCTTGAAGCAGTCGAGCTTCCAAGCGATTTGGCTGGACGATACCCCCATGAGCTAAGTGGTGGACAGCGCCAGCGGGTCACGATCGCGCGTGCTATTGGCATTGAGCCGGACGTTGTCGTTCTGGATGAACCGACGGCCAGCCTGGACGTGATCTCGCAAGGAGCAGTTTTGCAGTTGCTCACCGATCTGCGGACATCGCTGGGTCTTTCATACTTGTTCATCTCCCATGATCTGGCTGCGGTACATCGCATGAGTCAGCGTATCATCGTTATGCGGGAAGGTCAGATCGTTGACCGTTTTGGTGCAGATGCGTTGTTCGCTGAAGAACGCCATCCGTACACGAAGGAACTGATTTCAATTTTCTGAGTACTCCCGGAGAGGCCGGGCGTGGTAATCGTTACTTTATATAAAAAGCCGCCTTACGAAGAGATTCGAGAGCGGCTTTTAGTGCATCCATTTGATTACCCAAGTCCCACTAAAACCGGGCTCCTTTCTTTGCTTTGAACAAATATATCTTTCAGGCCTATAACCGGGCTAACGTTCCGATGTAAACTAGCGTATACTGATGGAATAGCAAATATCTTGAAATTGCATATTTAAATTGCTCTATATTATTGATACACTAGATCAAGGTTATAATCATTCAGAGAAGGTGCGATCCCGTTCAAGAATGGGCTTGCTGCAAATGCCAAATCGATAACGCTTACATCCTTTTGGCAAATATAGGATATAAGGACGGTAGACATGAGCCAGGGACAAACGAGTACAGATGTTATCTTGATTGGTGCCGGAATTATGAGTGCAACTTTGGGAACTTTGCTAAAAGAATTGGCACCAGACTGGAATATTAAGGTTTTCGAAAAGCTAGCCACTGCAGGAGAGGAAAGCTCCAACGAATGGAATAATGCCGGAACCGGGCATGCTGCATTGTGCGAACTTAACTATACCGTTGAACGACCAGACGGAACCGTAGATATTAGCAAAGCGATTAAAGTGAATGAACAATTTCAGATCTCAAAGCAATTTTGGTCCTATCTCGTCAATAGTCGTCTGATTCGTAATCCGCGGGATTTCATTATGCCGATTCCTCATTTGAGTTATGTGCACGGTGAGAGCAATGTCCAGTTTTTGAAAAGACGTTATGACTCCTTATCGAATCACCCGCTGTTTGCAGGCATGGAATTCTCGGATGACAAGAAAGAGCTGGCGAAATGGATGCCGCTGATGATGAAAGATCGTACAAGTAATGAACCTGTTGCAGCAACCAAGATTGACTCCGGTACGGACGTTAACTTTGGTGCTTTAACGCGTATGCTGATCAAACATTTGAAGGAACAACACGTGGGCGTCCACTACCAACATAGCGTGAAGAATATGAAACGTACCAGCGATGGACAATGGGAATTATCCGTGAAAAACCTGAAGAGTGGTGCAGTCGAACGCCATAAGGCGAAATTCGTCTTCATCGGCGCGGGCGGCGGAAGCCTGCATTTGCTCCAGAAGACGGGCATTCCGGAAGGTAAACATATCGGCGGATTCCCGGTCAGTGGGATCTTTATGGTGTGCAAAAATCAAAAAGTCGTGGAACAGCATCACGCCAAAGTATATGGCAAAGCTTCTGTAGGAGCTCCGCCGATGTCCGTTCCGCATCTGGATACCCGATTTATCGACAATAAGAAGTCGCTGCTATTCGGACCATTTGCCGGGTTCTCGCCGAAGTTCCTGAAGACGGGTTCCAATGCCGACTTAATCACGTCAGTTAAGATGCATAATCTGCTTACGATGCTCGCAGCAGGTGTCAAAGAAATCTCTTTGACCAAATATCTGATCCAACAACTGATGTTATCCAAAGAACAACGCATGGCTGAATTGCGTGACTTTGTTCCGGGTGCGAAGAGTGAGGATTGGGATATGGTTCTGGCGGGGCAGCGTGTGCAGGTAATCAAGGATACCGTTCAAGGTGGCAAGGGTACGCTCCAATTTGGTACAGAAGTGGTTACGTCTGCAGATGGAACGATTGCGGCTCTGCTTGGTGCATCACCGGGTGCATCCACCGCGGTTCAGGTCATGCTTGAGATTCTTCAGCGGTGCTTCCCGCAGCATATGGAGGCATGGGAGCCGAAGATTAAGGAAATGATTCCTTCCTACGGCATATCCCTTGTGGAGAACTTGGATCTTCTCAAAGAGGTTCATTCTTCAACAGCCAAGGCGCTGGGATTATCGGATGAAAAACATGTCCTGCACGTATAACGATTAATCTAATCCGTGTTAATAATGATTAAGACCCAAAAGAGAGCTAAGCCGGGATGAAACCCGTGCTTAGCTCTCTTTTGGTTTATTTCGTATGTCAGAACTTGAGCTTGAGCTTGGAATTGAACCTGCCCGGCCTGTACCATCGCGTTCACCTTAGACCTTACACAAAGCATACGGACACGGACTGTACGGAATGCCAGGTGTAGAGTTATAGAACGTTCGTATCGCTCAGACTTCTGTGTTGCGGTCCATAGGGATGATAAAGGATACTTTCGTACCTTGGCCCGGTGAACTGACGATGCGTAAGCCCTGTCCGTACATCTGAGTCAACCGGCGATGCGTATTGGTTAATCCAATACCTCCAGTTCCTTCTGGTCCTTTCTTAGGCCATGCCAGCGCTCGTTCAATCTGCTCAGGCTGCATTCCTACACCGTTATCCTCGATCTCGATCAAGGTACTCATTGTTTGGTTAATGATCCGGATATGCACGGTTCCACCCTCAACTTTGCTGAGAATACCATGTCGAACGGCATTCTCAATGAGCGGTTGAATGGTGAGTGGTGGCAAGGATAGATCCAGATCATCGGGGATATCCCAGATGACGTTCAACCGATGCATGAATCGTTCTTTCTCAATGTAGAGATAGGCTCGTGAGAGATCCAACTCATGAGAGACCTCCACCATTTTCTCGGAATTGACGAAATGAAAGCTGGTCTGAAGATACTCGATAAAAGCATCGCCCAATTTCTGCATTCGCTCTGTGTCCATCTCACTAAGAACCATGATTGAATTGAGCGTATTAAAAAGAAAATGGGGCTGAATCTGTGCTTGTAAGTAAGCAGCCTCCATGCGCAGTCGCTCATCGATGGATTGTTTCAGCACAATTAATGATCCGATGCGATGCCTCAACTCAACGGCATCAACGGGTTTGGTGACATAGTCCGTAGCTCCGGCCATGAATCCGGCGTACACATCAGCTGGTTCGTTACGAGCCGTCAACAACAGGATGGGAAGCTCTGATACCGAATAACGCTTGCGTACGTTCTCAGTCAGTTCATAACCGGACATATGAGGCATCATGACATCGGCAATCAGTAAGTCCCAAGGCTCCTTATCCAGCAATTCGAGTGCTTCAAGTGCCGAGGTCGCAGGTTGAATATGGTACGGTTCATTTGCAAGCATGGAGATCAGTACTCGCAGGTTTACAGGATCATCATCGACGGCAAGAATACGTGCGGCAGTCTTATCATGAGATTGAGATAGGGTCTGCTGTTGCGGCTCTGCAACCGCAATTTCATCAAAGCTGTGAGCGTCCCATCGCTGCTCCGTCTGATCCGATAGTGATGCGGTATCTTCCCGTGGAAGCGAGATCTGGAAGGTAGATCCTTGCCCAGGTACAGATTGCACGGTGAGTTGGCCGCCATGGAGTTCGGTGAGTTGCCTGCTGATATTGAGACCGAGGCCGATTCCTCCACTTAAACGAGCCTCTGGGGTCCCCTGTTCATACGCTTCGAATATTCGCTGTTGTATCTCCTCACTCATGCCAACGCCTGTATCTGAAACTTGAATCAAGACGTGCTCTCCATGTTCCCGAACAGACACGGTAATGGTACCCTCGTCGGTAAATTTGAGCGCATTATGCAACAGGTTGTAGAGTACCTGAACAAGTCTTCTCTCATCGGCCTGAATCAACGGCAGTGATTCTGGAATATCCACCTGTATATGGATAGGCTTGCCCTCTGCCATGAATCGGAACATACCGATCACCCCTGGAATAACGGATGCAAGAGATAAAGGTTTCTTCTGAAGCTTAATTCGTTTCTCCTTCAGGCGAATCACATCAAGTAGGTCGTCAACCAGTTGAGACATGCGCCTGCCGATGGTAACTAACAGCTTCATGTCTTCTGCCTGCTGCCCACCTGATTTACGCCGTTCACGGACCGCGATGCTCTCGGCGATATTGATGATCCCGTGCAGCGGTGTACGCAATTCATGAGCTGTATTCACAAGAAACTGATCCTTCTGGCGATCCTCCTCTTTGAGCTGTTCGTATAACTTCTCGATTTCACTTGAATTGCGGAAGTATTTCCTGAACCAATAGGCGGAGAAGCCGAACATGGCCGCGATCACATCGATCGGATAATACACGTTAGTGATTTCATTAAGTGAGTTCACAATTCCCCACAATACGCTGGACAAGCTGCTAGTTGCCGCAAAGAGCAAAAAGCTTGCGTCACTTCGTTTCTCGGCTGCCATTCGGAAGAACAGGTACACAGACCAGCCGATGGCAAACAGATAAAGGAAATCAGAAATCCCAATCTCAAGTGCATGGTAGATCAGGGTCACGGGTGCGACGAGCAAAAAGACACAGTAGATGCCAAGCACGCTGGCATAGATACGGAACAGTTTACGTCCTTGTAGACTATGGGAGAAGCTTCTAGCCATCTGTAAAAGAAAGAATGCGAACAACGGATAGGACAACGCTTTGGCCTTAACGATCCAAGTGAAGTTGAGTGGAATCCAACTCAATAACAGACTGTCATGGTCGGAGGCGACTGTTAGGGCAGCTACCAGCGTCAACATGGAGAACGTCAGCAGAGCTCGTTCCTTCCGGATAAACAGAAACATGACAAAAGCGTATAGGCTGTGCAGGAGCAGTATGGCGAACGTAATCTTTTGCAAATCGATGGATAGTCCTCGTTCACTTCCAATGGCTTCTGGAGAACCAAAATAGAGAGAGCGCGTGATCCCACCGCTATATGGATCGTCAAAATTGGCTGTCTGCACCAGAAGTGTAAGTTCATTGGCGCCGCCAAGTGTATAGGAAGTCGTAAATGCAGTCCTTTCTGGTCGATAGGCTTCGGCATGGGTGGCTGGTTGGCCGAACTCAGCAACAATGGTCCCGTTCATCTCGATGATCGATGATGTCTGAATTTTCTGACCCCAGAGAGAGACTTCCTTCACGGATGGATCTAAAAGTATGCGAAGATGATACGTTCCATATCCGAATGACGATGAGGATTGTGGTAACGCATTCCGCCAGTCACCGGGAACTTGAATCCGTGTGGAGGGGTTGCCCACTTTTTTTGCGTCACGATTAGAGATTAACGCCTGGGGATAAAACTCCCATTCTCCATCCAGGGATATGGGTGAAGTGTTGGCGAGGTCCCAGCCTCGAAGGTCCAACACGCCTTTAGCGGGTTCAGGATGTGCGGGTATAGTGAAGGACTCGGACCATATCCAGCGAAAGCCAAGTAAAATAGTCAGGAATAAAATCGACAGCACTACATATCGGGGTATCTTTTTATAGGTTATTGGTTTCATGGCAGACTTTAGTTTTCGACAGTTTAATCCTAATTCCTGCATGCCCTCCGCTAATGATGAACATTTTTTTTGAATACCGGAACATAGATTCTATATTCAAATGATAGCGGTCCCACGTCAGGATTTATGGTAAAATTATAGATTAAAGAGTGATCAGTGAGCCAGAGGAGTTGTGCATATGAGAGTGATTTTGGTAGATGATGAATATCTCGCTCTGAGCAGGTTGAACAAACTGTTGCTAGAGAGAGAGGATTGCGTAGTTATCGGCTCTTTTCTGACGGCACAGGAAGCCATAGATCAGATCGAAATTCATCTGCCGGAAATCGTCTTCATGGACGTTCAAATGCCGGGGATGAACGGGATCGAGGCGACCGAACGTATCCATGAGGTTTCTCCTGGGACAGAAGTTATTTTCACAACCGCATATAACGAACATGCACTGACGGCCTATGGGCTTGAAGTGCTCGACTATATCATGAAGCCTGTAACACGTGACCGTTTGGAAAAAACGATGAAGATGTATCAACGCCGAACGGTGTCAGCAAGTCTGAATATAGCAGAAGGGCCATCCATGTTGATTCGTTGTCTGGGGATGCTCCAAGTCCAAGTGCACCCAAATGAGCCGCCAAAACATATGAAGTTCAGAACAACCAAGATTAGAGAGTTATTCGCCTATTTGCTCCACCATCGGAACAAACCGATTAAGCGGGATACGCTACTTGAACTGTTGTGGCCAGAGTTGGATGAGCGGAGAGGTATATCCAATCTGCACAGTGGGATCCATCGCTTACGCAGCATGATGAACGAATTCATGGGCGAGGACAAGATGGTCATTCGTTATCAACAGTTTGGTTATCTATTGGAAACAGGAGAATTCAGGGTTGATGTGGAAGAATGGGAAAGTCGTCTTAACCAATTGTCTCTGTTATCCTCGTCTACAATAGTTGAACATCGGCAGACTTCAGATCAATATGAAGGTAAATATTATGGTGAGGATGATTACGTATGGGCTGAGCTGGAGCGTCAGCGCTTGCATGCCCTTTGGCGTAACCACGCCATGCAGCTTGCACAATACTATATTGAACTGGGACAGCACACGGAAGCACTCACATTATATCATCGGGTACAGCAATTCGAGCCTTCATTGGAGCAAGTTGGACTGGCGTTAATGAAGACCTATGATCGATTAGGCAACAAAGATCCTGTGATTGCTCAATATAATCAGTTAGTTACTGCGTTAGAACAAGAGGCGGGCATACGTCCTGGCCTGGAAGTCGAGTTATGGTACCAACAATGGAAAAATTCGAATATTTGATTGAAAGTACACAGCCTTGCAGCTTCATTTGCAGGGCTGTTTTTTGTTGTATTTGTTATTGAGGAGTTTGGTAAGAGTTTGGTAAGAGACTATGTGTAGAATAAGCAAGATGAGGGTAGATATGATGTTTTGAGTCAGTAAGCAGTCCAAAAATAACATATTAAGTAGGAGGAAACTATGTACACAGCAGAAATCCGGAAGAAACCATGGCAAAGAATGTCCATGCTGGTTCTTTCCTTTATTCTGGCGATTGGAACGTTGCCAATGAGTTTAGCTCAAGCGGAGGCGACTGACCAGACTCCTGTTGGTCCGGGCGGAGTTGGATCCCCTTCACTATGGCTACGACCAGAGCGGGTAAACGGAGTTGCCAGCGGCGAAAAGGTGAGTATCTGGGAAGATCAAGGCAGTAAAGTAAATAACGCAACGCAAAATGAGGTCGATAACCAACCAATTTATTGGGATGATAAGAGTCATAATATTAATTTCAATCCGGTATTGGAATATAACGGCACGAGTAGTTTTATGAATCTGGATGTAAGTAAGCTTCCTCAAGGGAAGAGTCCCAGATCAATTATTACGGTTAGTAAAACTAATATAACTGGAGTAATCAGATATATCACTTCCTGGGGCAGTCATACGGGGCCTTATACGGGTATGGGGATGCTGCAAGTTGACACAAGGGGCGGCTTGACGACATTTAACAGTTCCCCTAACCAGACATTATACTCTCCCGACAGCTTTATGGAAACGACGTTTCCAAACGAGCTATTTGTTACTTGGACAGGTGGGAACACGGAATCCAACATAGCTAGATTATACAGCAAAATGAAAAAGGTACAGGATCTGAATGGATATGGAAAAGAATTTAATAAGGAGTGGGATACCGGTAATTCTGACGGAGCTGTAGTTGGTAAGCTTATCCCGGCAACTGCAATTAATAAAAGCTATTGGCAGGGTACAATTGAAGAAATTATCGTATTTGACCATGCTCTGACGGACCCAGAACGTCAAAAAGTCAGTACATATCTGGCAATCAAATACGGCTATACGCTGGATCAGGCTACAGCCAATTCATATTTTGATTCCAACATGGATATGATCTGGGATTCAAGTGTAAATAAGGTCTATACCCATCGCATTACAAGCATCGGTCGAGATGATCAGAGCGGCTTAATGCAGAAACAAGCCAAAGCGCAGGAACAGGGATCTACGTTGACGCTTGCATTGGGAGACAGTGTTAAGGATACCAATTCTACAAATAAAAATAAATTTTCAAATGATTCTTCTTTCTTTACGTTTGGTGACAATGGTTCAAGTACTGAATTCAAAACACCGATTACGAAAGATGAGAAAAAACTGCTTGGGATGGAGCGTATCTACAAAGTACATAAATCAAAATGGGCTGAAACACAAATTACACTTCAAGTGGACGAAACGGGGGATACCCCGGAGTTGCCTCAGTATGTTGTAATCAGCGGCGATGATCAATTTGGTGCTCCAGACTCAATACATTTAATTGAGAACGGCGAAGTAACCCTTAATACCTCAAACTTTGGTCCGAACTCGTACTTTACTATTGCAACTGCTGCCACTCCTTTGACGGTACCAGACGTTACACTGACCGACGATGAGTTGAAATGGGAAGCAGTTGAGCATGCAGATAAATATGAAGTAACAATTGAACTGGAAGACGGCAAGAAGCGGACGGTAGAGGTAACCGATATAGTACTTAACCTGTCGCAATTGGAACCGCCGCTGGAAGCTGGCGCTTACACGGTGACAGTCAGAGCGAAGACGAACAACCCAGCCTATTCAGATTCAAAAGGGTCGAATTCGAAAAGTTACGTTGTTGCTATTGATAAGGCGAAGCTGAAAGCCAAAGCTGATGAAATTAACGGTAAGATCGAAACGGGCGAACTGGACGAAGAGGAGTACACACCAGAAACATGGCAAACGCTGCAAGATGCGTTAGGAGTTGCTGAATCCGTGTTCGACGACGAGAATGCAACACCGGAACACGTGGAAAAGGCTTATCAGGATTTGGTGGATGCCCGGAAGGGGCTTACCAAAAAGCCTGGTACTGGTGTCGACACGTCAGTGCTGAAAAATGAACATGATAGAATCCAGGGTGAAAACCTGAATGAAATGAAGTATACGGTAGATAGCTGGAAGACACTTGATGATGCGATGAAAGAAGCTGAGCGGGTACTGGCTGACGAGAATGCAGCACAAGAACAAGTAGACAAAGCTCATCAGGATTTAGTGGATGCTTGGGAGGGTCTCACTGAAGTACCCGGAACAGACCCATCTTCACTGCAGACGCTGATCCCATCCTCCGGAAGTTTGTCTCCGGCCTTTGATCCTGCTAAAGACACGTACACAATTTCTGTGACGAATAGCGTATATCAATTCCAGTTAACGCCAACAGCAATTGATCCACTTTCCAAGATTGAAATAGCTGTTGGAGATGGAGAATGGAACGAGGTTACAAGTGGTAGTGCAAGTGAGAATTTACCTCTTCAAGTTGGAGGAAATACGATTGTTGTTAAAGTCACGGACTCACTTGGCCATGTTACGAAGTACAAAATCAACGTGAACAGAGCAGCCAGTGACAATGGTAACAACGGTGGAGGAAACAATGGCGGCGGTGGAAATACAGGAGGTAACAGTGGAAGCACACCAGTACCTGCGCCAGTACCCACAGCAACGCCAACTCCGGCACCGGTGAAGGATAATCTGGAAACAACCCAGGATGGCAGTCACCAGCCTTACGCGACTTCCAAGCCTTCTGACGACAACCAAACATGGGTTCAAGTTGATCCAGCCAAATTGAACGTCGCCATGTCACAAGGCACAGGGCAGCAGTTCGCGATTCATTCGCCGAATGATGGTGATATGAAGGTGGACGGTTTAACCCTGGAAACACTGAAACAATTGGTAGATCAAGGTTCCAAACTGAACATTAGCAATCCGTTGGCGATCTATCCGGTACCTGGCGGTAAAATGGACTTGAATGGTGTGTCCAGACAGCTTGGTAATGCAGCATTGAATGATATTGATGTCCATATTGATATTGCACGTTCCTCGGATGCGTTGATTGACAGCGCCGAAACGAGAGCCGCTTCTCAAGGATACGAATTACTTGTGACACCGGTTGATCTGGATCTGACGTTTACGAAAGATGGACAAACCGTTAGATCCGACCAGCTGAACGGCTATGCACCGAAGTATATTGCACTTCCAGAAGGTATCGATCCGAATCGGATTACCACAGGTGTAATCATTAATCCGGACGGTAGCATCTTCCATGTACCAACGGTTGTTACCAAGATCAGTAGTCGTTACTATGCACTCATTAATGACTTGCGTAGTAGCGGAAGTTACTCGGTTATCTGGAACCCGCAGGATTTTGAAGATGCCAGATCTCATTGGGGCAAAACCGATGTGAACAACATCGCTGCAAGATTGGATTTGCAAGGTAATGGAGATAACACATTCTCACCGAACCGTCAGGTTACCCGTTCTGAGTTTGCCGAGATTGTTGTACTTGGACTGGGCTTAATGCGTCAGGATGCACCACAGAATCTATTCCCTGACGTTAACGATTCCGCATGGTTCCGCTCTGCGGTAGCCCTTGCGAATGAATTCGGTATCGTTCGCGGTTACGATAATGGTAACTTCTACGGTAATCAGGAAATCACACGTGAGCAGGGATTTGCCATGGTTGCTCGTGCCTACCGTCTGATTGAACCAGAAGCGGCAATCAGCCCGGATCAGATGAATTCTGAACTGGAACGTTACAGTGATGCAGCGAATGTATCGAATTGGGCAAAAGAAGATGTAGCCCAGTTGATTGCAGCTGGAATCATCCAAGGTAACGGGCCAGAGGTGCTGAGTCCGAAGACCACGATGACCCGTGCTGAGGTCACCGCATTGATTGCAAGAATGTTGAAAGTAACAAACTTGATTGATCAATAAACACAATCTAAAACGAAAAGCCTTTGCTGACATTGGGGGTCGGCAAAGGCTTTTTTTAGTGGTAACAAGAACAATAAAGATGCTGTAATTTACAGATACATCTTGCTAGCTTCTTCGTTGAAGAACTGAATGACATCGGGGTAAGTCGTAATGTCGATATCTTTCCGTTTCATAAACCACCGCATGAAGATGGTATCCGTGAACATTTTATTGATGATAATCTCGCACCATAACGGGGTAACTTTGAAATGATCTACTAGTGTATGAAGCTCGTCAAAATTGAAATACAGAATATATAAAGCATAATTCTGAAGCAATGTCGTGAAGCAATGGTCACGATACAGATTGGAACCATCTTCAGCCAGAAAGTCCCCCATGATGTTAAACAACGCGATCCGGTCACCTTCGTACATTTCTAGCATTTGATCCACATCGCTGATTAACGCTACGACGGACTCCAACCCCTTCTCTGAAGGCATACTAAGCTTGGGTGATCTACCCTCTATTACAGCTAACAGCTCCAGTGTCAGGTGTTTGCAGACCTGAATTTCATGAGGAGTGATAACAATATGTTCACTATATAGCTCTCTATTTTCACAATAGTGGTCATGAAACGCCGAGAAATAACGATCCAAAGAGATGGCTTTTTGTGTGTATATCAAACGGTTCTCGGTGAATGAGCAGGCGTACAGAGTCTCTTCATTGACGGGATGGGCATACAGGTAGAAAAAGTAGAAAATGTCTCGTAACTGTTGCTTTTGTTCATCGTTGAGTCTGATGGCTTCGCTCAGTTGGGACAACTGAAAGAAGCTGTAACTTTTCATGAAATCATTCATGTCGCTGTAACAATTATACGTGTTAATCGACATCGTGGTATTAATTGTAAACAACAAATAATACAGGGTGAGTTCGTCATACATATCAAGTTGGTTGAACACATCGGTGAGAACGGGTTTCCCGTTTGGTTTGGCGCCATAGTACGGATCTTTGGGCTGGAGTTGACTCATCCAGTTCGTAAAGGTCTCCTCGGATGAATCAGTCAAAAATAAGTCTGCGCTACCATCTTCATATATTCCATATTCAAAAGGTTCGGTATGGGCAGGCGTTCGACTACGTTTCCATTTGATATTGATATATTCGTTATATAGTGTTTGAAGCGGCATCTTGTATCCTCAGTTCTTGTATGAATTTCTCTCTAACCGTTACGCAGACCATCACACAGGATCGATACAACGCGTTCCGGGAAAATTCCTCGATTCCCGGTGGCTTGAAGCACACCGATCAGCATGATTTTAATATCCTCAATGCTGGCATCCGCCCGCACGGAGCCATGTTGCTGCGCTCGCTCTAGCAGTCGGGTAATGCCACGCCAGAACTGATTGGCTATCTCTGAGCGGCCAGTGTCTATAGTCAAACTGCTAACAAGAGCATCGGTAATCGCCTTGTTGGCAATCCCCTCGCTTATGATTTTGGTGAAATATTGAAAAAATGCTTCGCCCGGATCGTCGTGATGAAGCAATTGATCAGCCTCTTCCATCAGACGCATCTTGTGGCTGGCGATGACAGCCCCGAACAGATCTTCCTTCGTTGGGAAATGGCGATAGACCGTGCCTATACCGACACCGGTACGCTTTGCAATCTCATCCATTGAGACAGCAATGCCCTCGGTTTTAAAAATTTCATGCGCGACACGGAGCAGCTTGTCCCGATTTTTCTTGGCATCTGCACGCAGTGTCTTCTCTGGAACCTGAGCGACGATGGAATCTGTATGCGTAACCTCACCGTCAGGAGTAGGATTGTTTTTATTAGACATTATGGGATCACACCTCTTTCATAAATATACCCCACTGTTGATTTGTTGACAAACGGAGGGCGACCTCCGTATAATTTTAAACGGAACCATTCCTCCGTTTATTTCGGGAGAATAATATTAACCTATTCTGAATTTCTAAACTCAATTCCAAAGGAGAAGGATAACATGCCACATTCAATGAGCAAAAGTGCGTTGCTGATCATGGATATGCAAAAGAGTGTCGTGTCGCAGTTTGTTAAAGATAGAGAGGCCCTGCTACCATTTCAAAAAGCAATTGAGACTGCACGTAGTCACGGGATTCCTGTGATCTATATAAGAGTGGCGTTCCGCCCGGGTTATCCGGAGATTAGTTCACGCAACAAAATGTTCGGCGGAATTCCTGGTCGGGCTGGAGCTGGAGCAGATGCGGTGGCAGCTATGGAAGCTGCGGTGCAGATTGATGAATCTGTACAACCCCAGCCGGACGAGCCTATTGTGACCAAGGTTCGGGTCAGCGCATTCGCCGGAAGCGATCTGGAGGTCATTCTTCGGTCCCGCCAGATAGACACACTCATTCTTAGTGGGATTGCGACAAGCGGAGTTGTTCTGTCGACTTTGAGGGAGGCTGCGGATAAAGACTATGCGCTCACCGTGCTCTCGGATGCCTGCATCGATGCTGATCCTGAGGTACATCGTGTGCTCACCGAAAAAGTATTCCCTCTTCAGGCAGAGGTTAGATCTGTAGATGACTGGGCAGACTCATTATCCGGTACAAATTAGGTCATTGTATCATGTCGTAATACTTTCGCCCTGTTGGCAGATCGTGGAATCTGAGATGATGGGTTCACCAGAGGTTCGGGTGACGAACTTCGAACCGCTGGCCTTCAGGCTATTGCGATCCTTCCTTCTAACTTCATTGGCGAAAATAGGGTCGCAGCTCTCCTGAAGATTTCATTTCAGAGAGGAGGCGTCCAGGCTATCACATTCCTTCCTTCTAACCCTAACCTTTCACGTTATATAGGGATGTGGCTTTCCTGGACTCTTTTATCATGAACAATACAATCTATTTGCGCAGAGCGAACAAACTCATTATCGAATCAAACGAAGGGAAACAACAGTTACCGAAGACTCATCTGGCGACTGCCCTTAAAAATATTGAAGCACTCGGATACACCTTCTCGGATGAGTTAATGCAGGCGATGCGGCAGCTGTCCAAGGAACAATTTGAAGCAGTATATATTCAACTTGTAGCTGATCTGAGAGTCTTGGTCGGCGCACATGTGAAATACAAACCGATGTATGCAGGATTCCCGATGCAGGTAATGCAAGCGGATGAAGCCGAGTTATATCTCAATGCGATTATTCATTATCTGACTCATCTGAATGTTGTCTATCCGGATCAACAATTTGTGGAGAGAACGCCTTTACTGGAGAAGACGGACTTAAAAGTCATTGGTTTGGGCAACAAACAAGCATTCCAGACGCTGATCCGCCAGGTCATTGAAGCCAAGGGTTCCATCTCGGAAACAGACAAGGCAGATATCGATACGGTATTGGAACATGCAGACCCTGAAGAAGTAGATGCGCTATTACCCGCCGAGATTCCGTTCAAAGAAAATGTGGGCTTTGTGGTTGCCTCGCTGTTGAAACATGAAAAGGCGAACATCGACCGGATCGGTCCGTACTTCAAAACCGCAAGTGATGTTCTCCGTCTGGTTGTCGCGTGGTCTAATGGTGATGTCAGCCTGGCAGCAGCGTCTCCCTTTCGGAAATTCAAACGTCGCGAAAGACGCTTGCTACTCGGATTGTTGGAGCAGTGCGGTTCAATAATCGAGGATATGCTGCGCTATAAGGATCGCTGGATTCGCCTTGGCGAAATTCTTCATCCTTCGGAATATAAGCTTCGGTATCCGCGATGCGAAGAAGCCTTTGATATTTTGCGTAATAATAAGCCGTATTCGACCTTCAACGGAAGTGTGGAGCTTGCCTTCCAATATCGGAATGTCTGGAGTCTGATCGATCTGTTGTCACAGCGTCCAGGTGAATTCGCGAGAAGACTGGATCACTTGCTGCGGATGACCGAAGATGAAGCGTATGTGCTGCTGGCATTTGGTGAAGTTATACCGCAAGTATCCACCCCGGTGTTATTGCAGGTGAGACAGCATTTTGCTCAGCGTAATGAACGGCAGGATCTGCGTGTCTTCTTCCCGAAAGGCAATGTAGCCAAAGCTTTTGCTGTTCCGAATGAGCTGCCAGAGATCGATGAAGCCACGTGTCAGGATGTCGTGCAATTGTGCGAGCGGGCATTGATAGAGCGCTTCGCAGCCCTTGCCCCGCTTGGAAAGACCTATGTCGATCCGCAGCTCCATGATTATCTGGTACCCTTTTCCCAGAGATCGGCGAGTAAGGCTCTGCATACCATTGTTCGTGGGAGTCGTGTACCAATGGCCGAGGGAGATACGATTCGTTTCTTCAACTGGTGGAAAGAGGGGGACGTGGATGGCCAGTCTACAGGGCGCGTAGACATTGACTTGTCTGCGGTGATGTACGATAAGGACTGGAACTATGTGGAGCATATTTCCTATACGAATCTGCGATCCTCTAACTATAAGGCTGTTCATAGCGGAGATATCGTGACCGCACCTAACGGAGCAAGTGAGTTCATTGATCTGCATATTCCATCCATCGTGGCCTATGGTGGACGATATGTGGTGGCGACACTGCTATCGTTTACCAGTCATCCGTATTGTGATCTGCCCGAATGTTTTGTGGGCTGGATGATGCGGAAGAAACCGGGGTCTGGCGAGATTTTCGAACCGTCCACCGTAGCGAACAAAATCGATATTACCGCGGATATGCAGATTGCGATCCCTGTCATTATGGACCTGGTCGAACGTACCGTCATCTGGACAGATCTGGCGCTGACAAGCCATCCGGATTACTACAACAATGTGGAAGGCAATCAAAAAGGTATGGTTCTGATGGGCAAAGCGCTAACGAATTTACGCAAACCCGATCTGCATGACTTGTTCATGCTCCATGCCAAAGCTAGAGGAGAACTGGTGGATACAATGGATCAGGCAGATACGATCTATTCGGTGGATCAAGGCGTTACGCCGTACGATATCGAGCAGATCATGGCGGAGTATCTGGTTTGACCTGTTTGATATCTAAAGCGCAGCTTGTGAAGCTGCGTTTTTTGTTTTGAGAATTTTCTATCGAATATATGGTTCATTTCCATTGCATGCATATGTAATATAATGGTATTATTTTATTGGAATTGTAAGAATCCTTGTATGTAGAAGAGTAATTTAAGAAGGGGGTGGCCAGATCAGATTTACATGAAGTAACGACTCTACTCTATACGCACGCAGACATAACATTTCAGTGATTATGGACATGCCCGCATAGCAGACATATCGATATGAGACGGAAGTGTCGGTTGTTATATATTATAATGTAAGCGCTTTATTAAATGGATTCCAAGGAGGAACTTACTCATGAATCAACGTATAGTGAGAAAGGCGCTTGGCTTGCTTTTAATAGTCGTTATGATCGCAACAGCTGCTGTATACCCTGCATCTACCGGACACGCGGCAACCATTAATGTTACCGATAACGGCTCCAGAATTGAAGTGAACACCGGTTCAGGATTAGTCTATGTGGTGAACAAAACTAATGGCGATATTATCTCGGCGAAAATGAACGGTACGGAGCTAAACAGCAACAGGGGATCGCATATCGGTTCAGGATTGGGCTCCTCCGCCAATGTAACTTGGAATACCTCTCCTTCAGGATCGACCGTGTTAATCACGGTATCGACAAGCACACTAACTCACTATTATGCTTCGCGTGGTGGAGAGAACATCATATACATGGCAACGCATATCACGGCTCAACCTTCGATCGGGGAGCTGCGTTACATTTTCCGCGGTAATGGTAGTGTGTTGACGGGTGTTCCGGCCAATTCAAATAATCGGGGCAA
Source organism: Paenibacillus sp. FSL H8-0079 (assembly GCF_037991315.1). Lineage (NCBI taxonomy): Bacteria > Bacillati > Bacillota > Bacilli > Caryophanales > Paenibacillaceae > Paenibacillus > Paenibacillus sp. FSL H8-0079. The sequence continues at coordinate 6,563,367 of NZ_CP150300.1, read as the reverse complement.
CACAGGGGCGATCGAGAGTCAGGATGTATTTGGTTTCGCAAATGGTCAAAGTGCCTCGAAATATTATGGTAATGATCAGGCTAAAGATTTATCCGTTCGTGGGGTCACGGGTAATGGCGTCGGTGTATTTATGGCCTACGGCAATCGGGAAAAAAGCTCTGGTGGACCATTCTTCCGTGACATCCAGTTCCAAAGTGGAACAGAGACGGAAGTATATAATTATATGAACTCGGGACATGCACAGACGGAAAATTGGCGTCTGGGTCTGCATGGGCCGTACGCTTTGATCTTCACAACGGGTGGTACGCCGAGTGTACCCGATTTCAGCTGGATGTCTGGTCTGAATCTGCAAGGTTGGGTATCCAGTCGGGGGAATGTCGTGCTTAATGGTCTCAGCGGGATGGATGCAGGTTATGCGTACACGATTGGTTTCGCCAATAGCAGTGCCCAGTATTGGGTAGGGACGTCTTCAAGTGGGGCGGCCGCTAAATACAGTATGATCCCGGGGACGTACACCATGACAGCCTATAAAGGAGAACTGGCCGTATACACGGAAACGGTTAGTGTTACAGCAGGACAAACGACGACACTGAATACGCGTACGATCAATAATGATCCGAGTCAAGCCTCCAGCATCTGGCGAATCGGTAACTGGGATGGTACACCACGGGAATTCCTGAATGGACAGACGATACCGATTCGTCACCCTTCCGATAGTCGCAACCCAAGCTGGGGGCCTGTCACTTATGCTACCGGTAGCGCGACTAATCGATTCCCGGCAATCCAGTTCCGTGGTCAGAATTCTCCAACCACAATAACGTTTAACTTGAATGCATCTCAAGCGGCATCTTCTCATATGCTCAACATCGGTATTACCGCAGCCTACAATAATGGCAGACCGAGTGTAACGGTTAATGGACATGCTTTAACCAATCCTGCTGCATCTTCACAGCCCAATTCTCGTAGCTTCACCATTGGTACGTATCGTGGCAACAACACAACCTTTAGCTGGAATGTTCCAGCATCCTACTTCGTGAATGGTTCCAATACTATCACGATTACGCCGATCAGCGGTTCCAGTGACTTGGGTAACTGGTTAAGTGCAGGCTGGGTCTACGATTGTGTTGAGTTGCTGAATTGAATTAAGAATGCAATATAGTGGAAGGAATAGAGGAGGTAGCCTACCTGGTTTTCTTAACCGGGTTCAGGTTACCTCTTTTAGCTTTGTCATCCGAAATGAAAAGATATCGATTCATGAGATCCCTAAGGATCTTGCTTTGCTGGAGATGGTGATCCGGATAGTGGTATAATTTTCAATACGTAATCATGAGTGAATGAACGGGGAGGAAAAGAGAATGAGAGACGATCTGTTGGTTCAATTGCAAGAGTGGCATGAAGAAGATGAATTTCAGGAAATTGTAGATGCAATCCAAGCGATTCCTGTGGAAGAAAGAGATTATGAGCTGGTTAACCATTTGGGACGAGCGCTGAATAACTTGGAACAGTATGAAGAAGCGGTTGAACAATTCCTGACAGTTGCCAAAGAGGGCACAGGTGACCCACTCTGGCATTACCGGATTGGACTGGCTTATTATTATCTGGAGCAATATGCGCATGCGCTGCAGGCGTTCGAAAGAGCGGATGAATTGGAGCCTGAGGATGAAGATACGCTGGAGTTTCTGGAGTGGATTCGAAGTAAAATTGAGGAGCCGTCCGAGTCTGAACCTGAAGTTGAAACGGGCCCAGAGGCTGTCGAGGAATTCCGTGTACCCGTTGACGTTGTAGCGACTCTTCAAACCGTTCCCAGACCGGAATCCGGTGAATTCTGGAACGATAGTGAGCAGGCATTGGAACATTATGTGTCCAATCCGCCAAGTGACGGTCTCATTGATTCTGTCGAGGAGCAATTGGTGTTCCGACTCCCAGCCTCGTACATTGAGATGATGAAGGTACATAACGGCGGTATTCCGTACAATCGTTATTTCCCTGTAGCGAACACAGATACGGGAGCTACGGATTATGTTGAAATTGAAGGCATACTGGGTATTGGCCGTGAGAAGCCTCGCACGTTAGCCGGTGTACAGGGCAGCTGGACTTTGATTGAGCGTGAAGGCTATCCGGAGATTGGGGTGGTCATCGCGGTATCTCCTTCGGAGTCAGGGGTCGTCATGCTGGATTATCGTTCATTCGGTAATGACGGAGAACCCGAGGTAGTCTATGTGAAAAGGGAGAATCCCAAAGAGATCATTCCACTGGCACCGAACTTTGAGACGTTTATCCAAGGGTTAATGACTCCGGAGGTTTAGAACCTTATGAACAGTAGCACGTTCAGACATATGGATGCAGTAAAGTATGTATAGTACGGTTGTGTTGAAGTGCTTCTACACTATCGCTATCTAGACAATGCACAGAATGGTAAAAGCAAAACAAGCCGCGAGGAAAAGACATTCCCTTGCGGCTTGTTTTCGTTCTATCGGATTCTTTCCGGTTTACGCCGGGAATCCACCACCTGGAGGAGGCCATGCGCCGTAGAAGCGGCGAAGCAGAACAATCTCGCCCAGATGATACGAGTTGTGCGAGGCGATATTGCGTAGGAGTCCTGCCTTGGTTTCCCCTGGGAAATAGAGAAGTGCATCATCCAATTGTGCCGTTTCCGCAATGGCTACCGCTCGATCAACCCCATCCAAGAATGCCTGAATATCCGCCTTCCACGTGTCTTCATCCTGTGGACCTTTCTCTTCAGGCCAGCTCTCGCTCACGTTAGCAGGGAGCTGCGGCTTGCGTCCTTCCAAGTGCTCGAGCATGAATTGCTGCCAATAATGCATGTGCTTCACCAACTGATAGATCGTATATGGCATAGCATCGTGCGTACGAGCAGCAAGTGTGACATCAATATCGGGTAGAGCACGAGCGATGCGGATATGACCGCGTTCGCCCACTAATGATTTGACTAGGGCTTGCCCAAAGCTATGATTAGCATCTGACATATGGAACCTTCCTCTCTTCCAGACCGGATCTGTTAACCTGTCTTCTGTTAAGTATTATACAATTAAATTGCTAGAAATTAAAAATAACAAGAATCTAAATACTTAAAATTCCTATGATATAATAGTGTAAATAAATCTCAAGACTTTAGGGTCGAGGAGGAAGCTCCGGTGAAAGTGATATTGGTTGACGACGAACGTCTAGCGTTGATAGGCCTTCAAAAATCACTAGAGAAAGAAGTAAGCGGTATTGAAATTATCGCTACATATATGAATCCGACAGAGGCTATAGGGGGAATTATGGAGCACCGCCCTGATGTGGTGTTTCTGGATATCCATATGCCAGAGATGGACGGTATGGATCTGGGGAAACAGATTCAGGCCACAGTACCTGGGGTCGAAATTATTTTTGTGACCAGCTACGACCAATATGCAGTGCATGCCTTCGATCTACAGGCTTTGGACTATGTCATGAAGCCCATCCAGAAGGATCGATTAAAGCAGACGGTGAGCCGAGTACGGGAGAAACTGAGTTCGAAACGCGAGCAACGGTCAAAAGATATAGATGTGCCATTAATTTGCTGCTTTAATCAGATTCAATTCAAGCTTCCAGACAGGGATATCCAAGTTGCCAAGTGGCGTACAAGTAAGGCACAGGAGCTATTTGCCTATTTACTTCACCACCGGAATCAGACAATTCATCGCAGCGTGTTGCTGGAGATGCTGTGGCCTGAATTGGAAGAGGACAAGACGGTGCATCAGCTCTATACCGCAATGTATCATGTCCGCCAAACCCTGAAAGCATGCAACATGGATATGATCACTATTCAGAGTGGACACCTGGAAGCTGGCTATCGGCTCGAATTGGGTGAAGCTCAGTTGGATAGTGAGCAGTGGGAACAAGAGATCAGGCAATGGAAAGTCGTGGATAACAGTACCGTTCATGCCTATGAGCAAGCGCTTCATCTATACAAGGGCACGTATCTTGGCAATTACGAATATATGTGGGCTGAACCTGAGCGAGAAAGACTACGCTACCTGTGGTTGTATCATATGAGACAACTAAGTCTGTATTACCAGCAACAGGGGCTGGGGGAGAAAGTGATTGAGAGCACGCGTCGTATCCAGCAGATGCTTCCGGATGAGGAAGAAAGTTATTTTGTTCTAATGAAATTGTATGATGAAATGCACAACGATCTCGGTGTGGAGGAGCAGTATCGTCTCTTAACCACCAGAATGGAGCAAGATTTGGAGATACCAGTCAGTGAAAACATTAGCGAATGGTATCAGGACTGGAAGCTCGGTTTAACCAAAGTCATGAAAACATAAATCTATGAAATCATTGCATACGAAACCTGTGAAACGTTACAGATATCTGATCATCATACTGATCATTTTTGGAGTGTTGATTGGCATGCGCTCGGCATGGTCGACGTTTTTCCACACTTTTGATGAGCATCGCGCCGTTAATGGAGTGATTGACTTAAGGGGCGTAGATCTGGAGCAATCTCCGGTCATGTACCTAAATGGGGAGTGGGAACTTTACCCGGATGAGTTGCTGACCCAACAAGATTTTACGAAGAGGAATGGCGGTGCGAAGAGTGTCCAAGTCCCTGGAGACTGGGGAAGTGCACAGAGTCAGGAACAAGAGGGTTCATTCGGTTACGGAACATATCGATTGCGCATTTTGACAGATCCACTTCAGACACCGGTCACCTTCTGGTTCAAGGGAATTCGAAGTTCGTCCGAGATTGAGATGAACGGAGTCGCCGACGGGGGCATGGGTACGGTCGCTATGGATAGCAATACATATATACCCAGAAGTACCTCATATACGGGAACCTACGATCAGGAAGGAACAACAACGATTGAATTGCTGATTCGCGTAGCTAATCACGACAGCCCGTATATGGGCGGAATTAGCAAACCTGTTCGCTTTGGATCACAGGCAGCTGTTGATTTTTCGCGGTGGTACTCCATTGGTTTTCAGATGGTTATCTTTCTGATTCTGCTCCTTCACGGTATGTATGCCTGCATTCTCTATGCATTCAACCCTCAGGAACGCGCCTTACTGGTTGCCGCCATATTAACCTTATCTGTTGGCGTCGCCGTTATGGTGGGTCATGATAATATACTGATGTTATGGCTTCCTATTAATTATACCTGGGGCATTAAAATTCGATTGATCTCATTATTGCTGCAAAATGTGTGTATTCTTCTGTTATTCCAGAGATTAGCGATGGTTCATGTACGAAAAACATGGCTTCAGTTACATGTTCTCATTACCTTGATCTATACTGCCATAATCGTGGTGGTGCCCATTCATACTACATATGCCTTGATCCATTACAATGTCATTAACATATTCTTTCTTGTATCTATGATCTGGTTTCTATACATCGTTGGAACGATGATCTTCAGGAAACAGGCGGACCGGGACATTGTGTTTCTGTTGCTTACTGCAGGAGGGATTACATCCAACCTGTTATGGAGTGTGGTCGAAACGGCCAGAGATGTGACGACAGTGTACTATCCAATGGATATCATTTTTGCCATTACCGGCTTCTCAGCTTATTGGTTCAAGAAATACTTCAGGAATGCCAGAGAGAACATGGAATTGAATATAGAATTGCAGAAGGGTGACAAAATTAAAGATCAGTTCTTGGCGAACACATCGCATGAACTGCGGACTCCGCTGCACGGGATCATTAATATCGCTCATAATGTGGTCACCAGAGAGAAGAGCAGGTTGGATGAACGGAGCCTGGAGGATATGGAACTGCTCATCACGATCGGTCGTCGGATGTCCCATCTGCTTGGGGATCTGTTGGATGTAGTCAGGCTGAAGGAGCATCGCATTGTGCTGCGTCAGGTTCCTCTTTCTATCCAGTCGGTGGTGCCTGGCATTATCGCTATGCTGCAATTCATGGCAGAACGAAAACCGGTCCGCCTTCATATGGAGATTTCAGAATCCTTCCCACTGGTCATGGCTGATGAAGAAAGACTGGTTCAGATTTTGTATAATCTGCTGCATAACGCGCTCAAACATACAGAGGAAGGAACGATCTCAGTAAGCGCCGAAATTCGTGAAGGGCATGCTCTGATTCATGTGGAGGATACAGGCATTGGTATGGATGAAGACACGCGGATGCGCATTTTTCTACCGTATGAACAAGGGTCATATGGAATAAGTGATGGACAAGGCATCGGTCTTGGACTGAACATCTGCAAGCAACTCGTAGAACTGCACGGCGGGGCACTAACGGTTCACTCGGAACTTGGAAAGGGCTCGGTATTTAGTTTCGATATGCCGCTCGCGCATGAAACCACCGATCAGGCTCAGTCGCAGCTTCCCCTGATTTGGGAGCAGGCGATGGAGATGATGGAAGATGCACCTGGCGGATTCCTGTTACCCCGCCCTGGTATAGGCGACGTGGAATCTTCGGCGACAGCGGAGATGGCTCCGTTGTTAAAAGAGGGGAGAGCCACCATTCTGGCTGTGGATGATGACCCAGTGAATCTGGATGTATTGGTCAGCATTCTTTCGACAGAGCCATATGATATAACTACAGCCCGTTCGGGCCAGGAAGCGATGGAATTGCTGGGCACACGTCAGTGGGATCTGCTCATTACAGATGTGATGATGCCTAATATGTCCGGCTATGAGTTAACCCAAAAGGTAAGGGAACAATTCTCCATGTCGGAGCTTCCCGTACTGCTGTTGACAGCACGAAGTCAACCGCCAGATATCTACACGGGTTTCGCGTCGGGCGCGAATGATTACGTCACGAAGCCTGTAGACGCGTTGGAGCTGAAATATCGGATACGTGCATTGACTATGTTAAATCGGTCCATCCAAGAGCGCCTGCGCATGGAGGCAGCCTATTTGCAGGCTCAGATTCAGCCTCACTTCCTGTTCAATACGCTGAATTCACTGATGGTCTTAAGTGATATTGATACAGAGCATATGCGGAAGCTTGGCGAAGCTTTTTCATCCTATTTGCGGATCAGCTTCAACTATCTCAATACAGGGGAACTGGTGAAATTATCATACGAGCTGGAGCTCGTGGAAGCCTATCTTTTTATTGAGAAAACACGATTTGAGGATCGGTTGTCGGTGGTATTGAACATAGAGCCAGACCTTCCGTTGCTTCTCCCGCCGCTATCGATTCAGCCCTTGATCGAAAATGCTGTAAGACACGGGCTATTAAGCCGAAATGTGGGTGGGACGGTATGTTTGACTATCACTCGCCATGAAGGTTATACCCGTATTGAGGTGAAGGATAATGGCAAAGGCATCGAACCGGAGAAGGTTGCAGAGCTGCTACATGCTACGCCAGGTGGAAAAGGCGGAATAGGCATTGTAAACACGAACCGCAGGTTGCTGCAACGGTATGGTCAAGGATTATCGATCGTAAGTGAGCCGGGTGAGGGAACGATGGTGTCATTTGATATACCGGATGAGATATAGGGAAAAGGCCGCAGAAGTGAAGACTTCCGGCCTTTTGTTGTGCTTGCGTGTTCATTCCCTAATTTTAATTATTTCTAATGCTTGTTTCATATGTTAGTATATTTAACATTAGAAGCGCGGATTCCGGTAGTGGGCGCTAAATGTTGCTATAGTGGGTGAAGAGATTGATGCGCAATTGGGTCAAAAATGAGAATGTGCAGATGACGGCCATTGCCTTTGCCACAGCGGTAGGGGCACAATTCAAGATTAATCCGTTCCGGGAAGACTACTTCCGAATCGGGCTGGGGGTCAGCATCCTTTTATTTCTGCTGATGATCATGCCGCACCTGTCTTATGTGAAGACAGGAATCCTGACAGGCATCGCGAATTTTCTGTTCCAGTCTGCAGATCTCATCAATCATGTACAGACCGTGTCCATCCTGGAAAGCATGCGAGACAATCTGGGGGCAGGCGTGTATTACGTGGTCTTTGCCTATGGGCTTAGCAAGTTCAGGCATCGATTCCATGAGATGCAACCTCTTCTGCTCGGCGGGTTAATCACATGTATCGATTTCTCCTCTAATCTTGTTGAGCTGCTTCTTCGCGGAATGTTAAGCGGGACCAATATCTTTTATATGAAGGAATGGTTGTATCTGCTTGTGGTGGGTGGTCTGCGAAGTTACTTTGTGATTGGGCTCTATAACAGCTTTGCGGTGAGGCAGATGCGGCTCTTGCATGCAGAGCAGGAGAAGCGGATGGAGCAGATGCTGAATGTGAACTCCGGTCTGTATGGCGAGGTATTTTACCTGAAGAAAGCGATGAACACGATTGAAGGCATTACGGCAGACAGCTATGATCTATATCGCGATCTCCGGGAGCAGGACTTGAACCAATACAGTCAGCGCACGCTGGGCATCGCTCAGCAGATTCATGAAGTGAAGAAGGATTCACAACGTATTCTGGCGGGTCTGCTGAAGCTGTATGATAATGAAAAAGCAGTCAACATGAGCCTATCTGAAGTACTGAACTTTGCCAGCAAAGCAAACCGAAAATACAGTGAGATGCTGCATAAGCAGGTCGAGATCGATATTGAGCAACAGTATGATTGTGAGTCTCCGTATTACATTCCTCTTCTCACGGTAATGAACAACCTGATTGCCAATGCGGTAGAGGCGATTGAGCATGACGGAACGATCCGAATTCGTGTATATGAGCAGGAAGATGACGTGCATTTCGTCGTAATGGATTCTGGAAAAGGCGTACCTGAAGCCAAACGGGATGTCATCTTTGAACCTGGCTATACAACGAAGTTCAACGAAGTCGGCATTGCCGCGACGGGTATTGGCTTGTCTCATGTACGTGATATCGTTCAGTCATTGAAGGGACAGATTAAGGTAGAATCGGCGCCTTCTGGAGCGAGAGGGACTACATTTCGTATAGCTATTCCCAAGATGAATCTAATAAAGGGGGCCGATGTCGATGACACTTTCTATCATGATCGTGGATGATGATGTGGTAAGTCGGAGCATGCTGCATGACATCATTGAATCCTGTGGAATCGGCGAGCTTGCAGGCATGGCGGAGGGCGGCATAGAAGGGGCAAGGATGATCATGGATCTGCGTCCCGATGTGGTGCTGATTGATCTGCTGATGCCGGATCAGGACGGGATCGAGACTGTTGCGAAGCTGAGGCACAGCGGATATACCGGGAAATTCATCATGATCTCTCAGGTGGAGAACAAGGAGATGGTGGGGGCGGCCTACCAGAACGGAATTGAATTCTTCATTCATAAACCGATTAATCGGGTGGAGGTGGAGCATGTGCTCAGCAAAGTGAATGAACAGTGGAAGTATGAACGTTACGTGCTGGAGATCAAGCAGTCGATGGCCCGATTGAATCTGGTGGAAGCGCCGGCCCCTGCCCAAGGTCGTACCGTGCGAGATGCGACAAGAAGCATTTTGATGGATCTGGGGATCATCGGAGAAAGTGGTAGCAAGGATATTGTGGCCCTTATGGAGTATGCGATTGATCAGAAGCGTGCCGGGGAGTGGCCGCCGCTGAAGGAGTCGTATGAAGCGGTGGCCCAGACGTACAAGTCTACGCCCAAAGACGTGGAGAAAGAGAGCAAGGCGATGGAACAACGCATTCGCAGAACGGTAATTGCCGCATTGACGAACATGGCCTCGATTGGACTCAACGATTATAGCAACCACAAGTTTGAGCATTATGCGCCCCTCTACTTTGACTTCCAGGATGTTCGAATGAAGATGAGAGCGATGGAAGAAGATCAGGCAGGCGACAAAGGCAAGGTGAATATCAAAAAGTTCCTGCATGTGTTCTACATGGAGACGATTGAAAAGATGAATAACTGAATAACTGAGATATTCTGTCTCTTATCCAAAAGCCGAATTCCGGAAGGTAACACCTTCATGGATTCTCGGCTTTTTTTGTTTTCTACTTTCTTAATTGTTATATAACCTTACACAAAATATTGAAATAGGATCTTTTATTAGCGATTCTTGTGCGTTTATCTATTAATAAGCATTTCGTGTTAATTTAATTTTCATGAGTTGTAATTATTTTGTGTAGGATCATGTAAGTTGGCGTAGGGAGCGAACTACAATACGTACATAAATACAAATGGTCGATTCGGTCGATCCCAATCTAATTCGGAAAAGGGGTTTTTTCTATGAAAAAGGTAGCATCCATTGTAATGGCGTCCGTTCTTGCTTTAACACTTAGTGCCTGCGGTGCAGCAAAGTCCGGTGAAGAGAGCAATGCACAATCGGCAAGTGGTTCAGCTGTTGAGAAATATACATTTGGTACCGATGCAACGTATCCCCCTTTTGAGTTTCAGAAGGACGGCAAATATGTAGGAATTGATATTGACCTTATGAACGCGATTGCGGAAGAAGAGGGCTTTGAAGTAGAGATCAAACCGATGGACTTCAAAGGCATTATTCCAGCCATCACGGCGAATCAGCTGGACGGAGCCATTGCAGGCATTAGCATTACGGACGAACGTAAAAAAGTCGTGGACTTCTCGGAACCGTATTATCAGGCCGGTCTGTCCTTAATCGTGCATGAAGATAACGCGGACATCCAAAGTCCTGAAGATTTAAAAGGAAAAATTATTGCGATTAAAAAAGGAACCTCAGGTGCCAATCTCGCAGATGAATATGCGAAAACCTACGGGGCAACCGTGAAATATTTTGATGACAGCCCATCGATGTATCAGGAAGTCGCGAACAAAAACGCAGATGCTACGCTGGAGGATTTCCCGGTCATCTCCTATAAGATTGCCATCGACCCGAACGCCAAACTCAAGATCGTTGGAGACCGATTGAACGGTGACTTCTACGGCATTGCTGTTGCCAAAGGCGATGCGGAGTTGCAGAAGAAAATCAATGATGGACTGAAGAAATTACAGGAAAACGGTAAGTATGATGAGATTGTCGGCAACTATCTGGGAACGACGGCTAAATAGAAGGGAATGTGGTACGGATGGACTCCTCCTTGCAAGTCATAATAGACGCACTGCCTCTTCTGTTAGAGGGTTCAGTAGTTACGTTGAAACTAGTCGTGATCTCGCTCATCATTGCGATGGTGATCGGATTGATCTCAGGTCTGATGAGCACTTCTTTGAATCGATTTTTGCGGCTGGTAGCCACACTTTACGTGGATATCATCCGTGGCACACCCCTTCTGGTGCAGGTATATTTCATCTACTTCGGACTGCCTGTGTTCCTGGATATGCGGATTCCGGCGATGACCGCAGGCATTATTGCGATTAGTCTGAATGCCGGAGCTTACATCTCGGAGATATTCCGAGCAGGGATTAATTCCATTAGCAACGGGCAACACGAGGCAGCGCGATCCCTGGGCTTGACTCGTTTCCAGACGATGAGGCTGGTCGTGTTGCCCCAAGCAACCCGGCGCATGATTCCTACCTTTGTGAACCAGTTTATTATTACGATAAAAGATACTTCGCTGTTGTCAGCAATAGGTATTGCAGAATTGACACAGAGTGGAGAAATCATCATTTCCTCTAACTTCCGAGCGTTTGAAATTTGGGGAGTGGTGGGCATATTCTACCTCATCATCATTGTTCTGTTGTCCCGAGTTTCCCGATTGATCGAGAGGAGGTATGCGATCCGATGATTACAGTAGAGAATCTGAAAAAGCAGTTTGGTGCCAATGAGGTGCTGAAGGATATCTCCACCACGATTCAGGAGAAAGAAGTCGTATGCGTCATCGGACCTTCCGGGTCGGGTAAAAGTACCTTCTTGCGCTGCCTCAATCTGCTGGAGGATGTAACGTCTGGAAAGGTGACCATCGGCGGTGTCGAGGTCACTTCACCAAAGACGGATATCGATCAGTTGCGAACCAATGTGGGCATGGTGTTCCAGCAATTTAACCTATTCCCGCATCTGACCGTGCTGGAGAATATCATGCTCGCGCCGAAGCATATCAAGAAACTCAGTAAGGCCGAAAATGAGAAAAAATCAATGGAACTGCTCGGCAAGGTCGGGCTATCTCAGAAGAGGGATGCTTATCCCGAGCAGTTATCAGGTGGACAACAACAGCGTGTAGCCATCGCACGTGCACTTGCCATGAATCCGAGTGTGATGCTGTTCGACGAACCTACGTCTGCACTTGACCCGGAGATGGTTGGAGAAGTACTGCAAGTTATGAAAGACCTCGCTCAGGAGGGGATTACCATGATTGTCGTTACGCATGAGATGGGCTTCGCTCGCGAGGTGGCGGACCGGGTAATCTTTATGGACGGCGGATATATTGTGGAAGAAGGCACGCCTGAAGAACTCTTTCAGAATACCCAGCACGAGCGTACCAAGGCGTTTCTGGGTAAGGTTTTATAACGATACTGGAGCAAAAAAATGAATGAAAATAATCCCCTATGGGCGGACGATGGTTCAAGCACATCTGTTGTGATGGGCTGAACGTAGTGTGCTTACAGGGGGTTTTTCGTAATGATAACCAAGGCAAGACTTGACTTCATAGAGAGAGCAGGGTAAAATTCACTAATTGAAAATGATTATCAATGAGAAAAGAGAGATTCGAGTGAAGAAGCAAACGGGAACCCCTCTTCGTTTCACGCTGATACTACTTTCAGCAATTGCCCTATTGTTATTCTCCATGTTTATAGCAATCTCTATGGGCGCAAAATCGTTAACGCTCCATACCGTGTGGGATGCAGTCTTTAGCTATAACCGCAGTCTGAGTACCCACCAGATCATTCAGGAAATTCGTCTGCCCCGAGTGCTGGCTGCCGCAGTGGTTGGAGCCGCATTTGCTGTTGCGGGTGCTCTGATGCAGGGGGTTACCCGTAACCCTCTGGCTGATGTTGGTGTGCTTGGAATCAATGCGGGTGCCATGTTTGTGGTTGCGCTAAGCTTTGTATTTTTACCACAGCTTCCGTTCTCTGTATTAATGCTACTGTCATTCACGGGTGCTGTTCTAAGTACGTTGCTCATCTATCTATTGGGCTCCGGTTCTCCAGGTGGATTAACACCTATGAAGCTTACTTTGGCAGGTACCGTTGTTGCGGCCTTGCTACATTCGTTGACTTCAGGGATTGCTATCTATTTTGAACTCAGTCAGGATCTGGCGTTCTGGTATGCTGGCGGAGTAGCTGGGGTATCGTGGGAGCAGCTTCGTATCGTGTTGCCGGTTATTCTGAGTGCATTAATTCTCTCCATATCCTTGGGCAGATCCATTTCGATTATGGCCTTGGGTGCAGAGGTTGCATCCAATCTGGGCGTTCGCATAGCAAGAGTTCGTTTGTATGCCATCATAATTGCGTTGGTACTAGCGGGAGTATCCGTTTCAGCCGTAGGTTCAATTGCCTTTGTGGGACTGGTTATTCCGCATATTGCAAGAAAGCTTGTAGGGGTGAACTATACATATGTCATTCCACTTTCAGCAGTGCTGGGAAGTATATTGCTTGTTCTAGCTGACTTGGGCGCAAGAATTGCTGATCCTCCCAAGGAACTGGCTATTGGTGTTATTGTCGCCATGATCGGCGTACCTTTCTTCCTCTATGTTGCCCGAAAGGAACAGCGGAATTTATGAAAAACCAAGCAAATCATCGTTACCAACGCACGCTTTTAACAGGCGGAATTCTGGTCCTTATCGTATTCACCTCCATTGCGATCGGACTGAATACAGGCTCTATGCAGATTGCATTGCCCGATCTTGTTCTGACGTTACTGGGTAAAGGCACGGATATGCATCACATGGTGCTCTTTGATTACCGTTTACCTCGCATACTTATTACGATGCTTGCAGGAATGGGGCTCGGTATTGCGGGCGCTATGTTACAGGGTATCACCCGTAATGCACTGGCAGACCCGGGAATCCTCGGGATTCACGCTGGAGCATCCTTTGGTTTATTAATTTATGTCAGCTTTTTTCAATCCTTAAATACACTTCCAGTACTCATGATTCCCTTGTTTACTTTTGTGGGAGGAATATTGGCGGCAACGCTTATCATTCTGTTCGTGTGGGATCGGCAAAAGGGATTCATACCAGCTCGATTGATTCTGATCGGGATTGCTGTAGCGGCAGGTTTTAATGCAGCTAGCCTTTATCTATCACTGCAACTGGATGAGAAGACGTATTCGTTTACCGCAAGTTGGCTACTGGGGAACATCTGGGGTAGAGACTGGATTAACGTTTATGCAATGCTACCCTGGATGGTTCTGCTCATACCACTGGCGTGGGCCAAGAGTAAAAGCTTAAATGCGCTAGCGCTAGAGGATTCGTCCGCAGTTAGCATCGGTACCCCGGTGGAGAGAGAACGAATCCAGATTTTATGTATTGCCGTTGCTCTCTCTTCAGTGAGTGTATCTATGGCTGGAGGAATTGGATTTATCGGACTGGTGGCCCCGCATATGGCACGTAGGCTGGTTGGCCCTGCATTTCAGTACCTTATCCCCATTTCGGCTCTGCTGGGCATGTTAATTCTGGTTGTGGCGGATACGGTAACGCGTGCAGTCTTTGATCCCAAATCCATCCCGGCGGGAATTGTAGTGGCTGCTGTCGGTGCTCCATACTTTTTATATTTACTACGCAAATCCAATAAAACCATCTAGAAGATGCCGAGAGGAAAAACGAAATGAAAAATGTTGTAGCTATACTGATGAGCCTCTGTATGATATTTATTCTGGCGGCCTGTGGGTCCGATAAAGATTTGAAGCAGGTGACGGACGACACAACCGCACAGACGGAAACAGCACAAACTGCAAGTACGACTGAAACTACAGAAGGCGTTTATGGTAAAAAGGTTGCTTCCATCTCCATTTTCCTGACGGGAGACCTGATGGCTCTAGGAATTAAACCGGATGGCACAACAACGAGTGACTATCTGCCCATCACAGAGGAGCGATATCAGAATATCGAATACCTAGGCTTCACAAAAGACCCGGATATGGAGGCTTTGATTGGTTTGCAGCCGGATGAGATCTTCATAGACGCAGAATTTGCTGAGAAATTGGGTCTGGAGAAGTTGGAGAAAATTGCAACAACTCATGTGATCAATTTGGATGAAGGTTCATGGAAGGATCAACTCCGTAACATATCGAAGGTCGTTGACCGTGAAGAAACGGCGGAGGAGTTTATTGCATCGTATGATGCTAAAGCGAAGGAAGTATCTACATTGGCCAAACAGGCAATAGGAGACGGAACGGTTATGGCAGTCCGGATCTCGGCCAAAGGCTTGCGCGTATATGGTATGGAACGTCCGTTGGGACCAATCCTGTTTGAGGATCTGGCTTTAACCCCAGCCAAGGGAGTCGAATCCATCACGAAGAACTGGGAGAATATCTCCAAAGAAGTGTTGCCTGACTTCGACGCAGATGCCATATTTGTACTGGTTTCTTCCGTAGATGAAGGTAGCGAAGAAGTTTTTGAACAACTGAAATCTGATCCGATCTGGATGGGATTGAAGGCCGTTCAGAATGATAAAGTATATGTCATTACAGAACAACCTTGGCTCGATTATTCTGCTTCTGGCAACATGCTTGCGCTGGAAGATCTGGAGCGTATCCTGTCCCAATAAGATCAATTGGAAACCCCTGTGACTATTCGATTAGTACAGGGTTTTTGTTATGTCTGCATGGGAATGTTCTGATTTTTCTGCATCCAGGGAAAGGGAATAGGGGATGTTCAGCGAAAATAAGCTTACAGGACATCAGTTAACGATATAGGAGGAATGCACCGTGAAGGCTAGTGAGCAGTTACAGGTATATAGTCTGCCTGAGGTTGAACATCTCAAAGTACATGGGAGAACAACAGGACAATTATTACCTCTGACCTTGTTTTGGACAGGTAGTGCAGTAGAACTTAATGTGCAGGGATCTGAACTATGGGTTGAGGTAGAGTCCGAATATGATATATATGAGTCATGGATTAGCATTCTGATCAACGGTGTTCCGGTGAGCCGGCAGATGTTAACGGAAGGACGGTACTGGATCTGTGTATTCCGAGGCATGAACGCGGATGTGGTGAAGAATGTACGGATCGTTAAAGATGTTCAAGCGATGAGTGGCGACCCAGGCTGTTCCTTGCAGATTCATGCGGTGAAGTCAGATGGAGCATTTCTGCCTGTGCAGGAAAAACCGTACAAGATTGAGTTTATCGGTGACAGTATTACCTCTGGCGAAGGTGCGATTGGAGCTAAAGCGGAGGAAGATTGGGTTCCGATGTGGTTCAGCGCCATACATAATTATACGTTTATGACAGCAGAGGCATTGAACGCGGAGTATCGGGTCATCTCGCAAAGTGGCTGGGGCGTGCTGACAAGTTGGGATAACAATCCGAAGGGGAACATTCCCGATGTTTACGAACAGGTCTGTGGCCTGCTTGCTGGTGAACGTAACGAAGCGATCGGCGCGGGAGATCAGCATGATTTTGGTTCGTGGCAGCCGGATGTTGTGGTCGTGAACCTGGGCAGCAATGATGGAGGTGCGTTTCAGTCACCTGAGTGGAAAGACCCTGACACCGGTAAGGTGTACAAGCAACGTCTGAACGAAGATGGGACGTATCGTGAAGAGGATTTGACCGCATTCGAGAAAGCAGTGGAACAGTTCCTGTTCAAACTTCGGAAAAACAATCCAACGGCACAACTCGTATGGGCTTATGGCATGCTTGGTTTCCCCATGATGCCCGCCATCTACCGTGCGGTTGATGCGTATGCAAAGGAGACAGGGGATCGCAAGGTTACGATTATCCGGCTTCCTGATACAACTGAAGAGACGGTAGGGGCGCGCACCCATCCAGGCGAGTTATCTCACCGTAGGACGGCAGATGTGTTAGCGGAATATGTACGAGGACTGATAGGATAACTTGATACATGGTAAGGGAAAGACCACTCTTTCATGAACGGTACCCCAATGGTAGATCGTGTCTAACTGTATGGAGTCCCTTCATTATAAGAATGGTCTTTTCCCTTTTCTGCTTATCTAGACATTCGAGGGTGTGTCCTCTGTATCGCTGTTCTGTACCTCATAACGAATCGAAATGATCTGTCCGAGCGTCTGTGTTCCGATCATTTTGAATTGACTTGGCACAGTACCTGCCGGGAATAAGGGGATGCCTTCGCCAAGAATTTTCGGAATGATGGCGACTTCAATCTCATCCAATAATTTTTTTGCTAACACAGCTTGAACCAATATGCCGCCACCTACAATCCACACGTCTCCATCAGAATCCTGCTTTAATCGAGGAATGATCGTATCTATCGTCTCGGTTGTAAACTGTACATGCGGAGCGGGAGGCTGTTCTGAGCGGGAAAGCACATATGTTGGGCGATCCGCATAAGGAAATTCTTCAGACAGTGTGAGCACCTCTTCATACGTATAACGTCCCATAACGACGCTACCAATCGTTTGATAAAATGCAGCATAACCGTTATCTCCTCCGTCACCCTCCACATCAAATAACCAATCTACCGAACCGTCCAGTCTTGCGATATATCCATCCAAACTCATAGCAATGTACAAAATTGTTTTGTTATTGTTCATATTCATCGCTCCCTTCTACAATGTATGATACACTTTAACTATGACAAAAGTTGACGTAGTTAGGATGTTGAATTTATGAATCATCGGAAGCTGGCTATCATGCGTCTGATGGATTCTAGGCAGAAGTTCACTGCCCGAGAATTGGCAGAACGATTCGACGTATCGGTGCGTACGATTCAGCGAGATCTGGATGCATTGCAGGCGCTGGGTTTCCCCTTGTACACAGAAGTTGGCGTGAACGGCGGATATCGGGTGTTGCCCAATCGTATTTTGCCACCTCTTCAACTGACACAGCAGGAGGCATTGGGGCTGTTTATGATGCTGGAATATCTACAGCAAGTCCCGGATTTTCCATATGGATCAATGCGCGAACATCTGGCTGATCAATACTTCTCTACTTTGCCCGAAGATGTACAGGATCTGATTATGCGAATGAGAGAGCATATAACCTTTGTCCAGCATCCCGGTGAGCATGCCGAGCCTTTAACAACCGAGATATTGGGTGCAGCGGTAGAAAAGAGAGAAATCGAATTTATGTATCATGCCCGCAGTGGTCGTAAAAAAGTCCAGGTCTTTCCCTATGGTATCTACTATGAGCAGGGACATTGGTACATGCCAGCCGGAAATAAGGACCGCGTATTGTTGTATCGGGTAGATCGCATGCAGCAGTTGGTTGTTATGAAATCGGTCGATGAATCTGTTCCGAGTCTAAAGGTATGGCTAGATACCAAAGAAGACAGAGCAAGCGTAGAAGTGGTACTGCAATTCACGGAATTTGGAGCAAGGATTGCTGCGTCAGATGTGTTGTTCAAGTCGGTTGAAGGCCATGAGTGGCGCGGACTTGTTCCGCCCGAGGAGTTCTCTTTTACAGCGCGAAAATTACTCTCCTATGGTCCGGAAGTGAAGGTGGTGTCTCCGCTCGAACTGCAACAGCAGGTTAGAGGGATGCTGGAACGGAGTTTAAGCCAGTATGGTGGGGGATAAAAGCTTTCAAACGCTGGATATTAGGGTATCAAGGAAGAGATAAGAAAGGTGTGTAGAAAAATGAGCGAAGTTTGGACTAAAGACATCATCCCGACTGTATCCGATAAAGTAGTGATTGTGACAGGTTCGAACGGCGGGTTAGGGTACGAAACGGCATTAGCGTTAGCTGAAAAAGGCGCGAAAGTTATCCTTGCAGTTCGTAATCTGGAAAAAGGTGAAAAGGCAGCAAATAAAATAAAGTCGTCTGTGCATGTAGCTGGAGAGGTAATCGTTATGCAGCTCGACCTTAGCGATTTAGCTAGTATCCGTAAGTTCGCAGCCGCTTTTCTTGAGCAATACGATTCCTTGTCCATTCTCGTTAATAATGCAGGAATTATGAACCCTCCATTCCAGTTGACGAAAGATGGCTTTGAATTACAGTTTGGTAGTAATCATCTAGGCCATTTTGCGCTTACAGGCTTACTATTGCCTCGATTGATCTCTACTCCGAAATCGAGAGTTGTCACTGTAAGCAGTTTGGCGGCTGGTAATGGTGCAATTGATTTTAATAATTTAGATGGATCTAAAGGGTATGCTCCCATGAAGTTCTACAGTCAAAGCAAGTTAGCCAATCTGATGTTTGCGAGAGAGCTGCAGAATAAATTTAATTCCGCCCATATTGATTCCATGAGTATCGCCGCTCATCCAGGAATTTCGCATACCAATCTATTTTCCTTCGGTTCGGGGAAACGGACCAATATATTCATGCGCAGTCTTTTGAAAATCATTAGTCAACCGGCACATATGGGGGCATTACCTACCTTATATGCTGCAGCAGATCCGACGATTACGGGAGGAGAGTATATTGCTCCCAGCGGTATGGGCGGCACGAAGGGCTATCCCAAGAGCGCTAAGATTATCGAAAAATTATATGACGCTAACATCTCAAACAAGCTATGGAGCGTATCAGAAGAATTAACAGGGGTTTATTACAGATTTAACGATTGAATGGGGGGCTACCATGATTCGATTCATAATAAATTTAACGACCCGCTCTATGCAGAGTCCATGCGATGAACAACGGCGGTTGTTTGCATAGAGCTTGAAATTCTTTTCCGCCATACTTATAGTGCATATCTAATGCGTTCATCTTACGACTCTGCTGCCTTAAAGATTTTAACTTTTAAGGAGTGGAGCAACGTGAAATATATTAATGCGGATACAATCTTCCCGGAAGAATTGCTCAAAGAAATACAGCGTCATATCCCCGGAGGCCTGATCTATATTCCGAGGCCCAAGGATGCCCACAAGAAGTGGGGCGAGAACTCGGGGGGCAGAAGGATTGTCCAGGAGCGGAACGACGAGATCCGCCAGCTTTTTGCTGCGGGAACAACCATCGATCAACTTGTGGACCAATACTGTTTATCCATCGATAGCATCAAGAAAATTGTGTATTCCAAAAAGGGATGAAACTATAGAAGCCATGTTCGAGCAGTCGAATGTGGCTTTTTGGCTTACATATTCAAATTACCACTGAAATAGTGATACTCTGAATTCACTTCAAAACCAACACTGTAGTACAGATTCAAAGCGCGTTCGTTCTCAGTAACCACAGACAGGCGAATATCTGTATAACTTTGTTTCCTCAGGAAATTCACCAGGATACTAAGCGCGGTGCGCCCCAGTTTCCGTCCCTGATAATCAGGTAAGATACAGAAGTTATGAATAAATGCGGTTGTCGCATTAATGGAGTTGACTCGTACCATCCCAACAGGCTGTTGATGCTGCCATGCAATATAGGTGACTCGGCTGGGTTCATTCGTTTGCTCGAAATAATCGCGTGTCCAGTCCTCTGAATCTCCAAAGGCTAGGGATGAGCAAGTGATCATAAACTCCATATCCTCGGCTTTCGCCACGGACAACGTTAGTTCAGGCGGTTCCACAACCGAAAGGACTTCATTTACAAGTTGCATCGAATACTCCGCACGATCATAAATGGCTCCAAGAGATTGAGCAGTATGAACACCCGGAGATAAGCCCTGAGGAACGCGATAGCTGAGTTGGTTGATCCCCTGTGGTCTCATGTCCAGGATGGCCCGTTTCAGTAAGCTGCTGAACACACCTTGGCGACGATACTGCGGATGTACGATGGCATTAATATTTCCGGTTACGGTGTCAGATGCATACCAACTGAGGAGTCCTACCAATTTACCGTCACGATAACAGAGGAGCGCATGGTCTCCGTCTTTTTTGCTGATATGGTCAAGGTCTGCCTTTAGATGGACGGAATCCAGTTGTTTACATTGTTGTTCGAGCAAAATAATAGCATCAATCTGTTCCTTGGAGTTATAAATCATGGGAACGACTTGATAAGTTGACATAGCTTTCACACCTTCATTGTTGAAGGAAACACGCAGTTATTGGACCCACAGGCGCTATCCTTCGAGATTCGGTCCACTTCCCGATGACTATAACATAATCTATGATGAAGATGACACCCAATGGATGTAATTCACTGGATGTCTGTTCAGATGTGCCCAGTAACTGGACATCATATCCTATTGAAGGGATAATTGAGAGTAATACAGACGAGAAAGGGATGGATTAACCATGCGCAAGTTGGCTTATGTGATCGGTACATTATTTCTTTTCGCCGGCATGTTAGTGGGATGTACACCATCTGAACCAGCGGAAAGCACGGAACCCATAACTCCACCAGTAACGGAACAGCCGAGTGATGTGAGTGATCAGAAGGCGACAGCAGAGGAGCAGCTACAAGCGCTCGAAATGTCGCTAGATTATAAGACAACAGAACTCACGGTGGATGGCAAGGACTATGATGATGCGTTAGAGATGGAAGGATTATTAGCCAAAGGAGACACTATGAAGCCATTCCTGACCTCCAGAAATTATGAGGCTTATATGGCTAATGGATATATTATATTGCTTCTTCAGGTTGCACACCTCGAACAAGCGAAGCTTCATCCTGAAAATATACAAACCAAGATCAACGATAGCAAGAGCGACTGGATTCTTGTGGAATACACGCTCGATCTGAAATTTACAGACGAGAACGGCAAGGAGTTCAAGTCTATTCCGCTATCGGGCGATATCACCTTTTTGCAAGATCAGGGAGAATGGCGCATTCAGGATGATACCTACAATAGGGATGCATTCGCGGACATCATCAATAATTCACTGTAGTCATGATTAAGCTCCTTCATATCAGTACGCACTTCATAGTGTGTGCTTTTTTTGGTGTATGACCAGCTAAGCGCGCGTCGTCAAAAGGGTCTCATCGCGATGTTAGCTATCTACACCTGCTAGAAATTTGCAGGGTACATTCTCCTATAATGATGATATCATTTGGATAAATAAACTTACTTATTGCGCTTTTAGAGATTGGGGTTTAATTCATCATGAGGGAGATTCTCCGAGTCGGTTCTCGTAAGGTTTGGTTGTATATCATTGCTGCTGTTATTGGTTTGGTTGCAGGCTATGTCGTCCTCTCTGAGCAGGACTCTCCTAAGTTCCAAAGTGAAGAAGGTGTTCTGGATTTAACGCAGGCGCAACTTAGTACGAATCCGCAAAAATTAACAGGGAAGTGGGCGTTCTATTGGCAAGAACTGCTGTCGCCTGAGGATATGCGGGTTCGTTCGGCAAGGGAAGGAAATCAGAACCACTGGATTAGCATCCCAAGCTCCTGGCGGGGCTACCCGTTAGAAGGTCAGCGGCTGAGCGGTACAGGCTATGTAACCTTTGGACTGGTCATTCATCTAAGCGAGCAGGATCGAGATGAGATGCTTGCTCTGCGGCTGTCTAGCATTTTTAATGCGTACAAATTATGGGTCAATGGCGAGCTGCTGGCAGAAGTTGGTGAGGTTGGTCAGGACAAGCACAGCATGACCCCGCAATTGGAAACAAAGCTGGTGTATTTTCAGCCTAAAAACGATACGTTAGAGCTGGTCATGCAAGTATCCAACTTCCAACATCATCGGGGCGGCATTACCAAGGATATCGAGCTGGGTGGCAGTGACGTACTAACGACCAAGACCAATCTGAATCTTGCCAGGGATATGTTCATCACGGCAAGTTTGCTAGTGATCGGTTTGTATAATCTGCTGTTGTTCATGCTGCGACGTAAGGATAGAGCTCCGTTATATTTTGGCCTGTTTACTGTACTGCTTGGTATTCGATCCTTGTTCAACGGCGAGCTTATCTTTACACAATGGTTGCCTCATTTTCCTTGGGAATTGCAGTTCAAGATCGAATATCTAATTCTTTGTGTCAGTGGTTATATCATCACCATGTATTTTGATTGTATTTTTCCGAATTATGTGTCGCGATGGTTTCGTCTTGGCACCCGGATGGTAACTGGTGCATTCTGTATCCTTGTAGTGCTAACCCCTGCAATTATATATACAAAATTTTTGCTGGTCATCGGTGTGATGGTAGTTCTACATATGATTTATCTGATGATCGGACTGGTTCAGGCGGCTGTGCGACGTATGGAGGGAGCGTTGATCTTCCTGCTGGTGTCGGTGGTTACTTTGGTCACGGTTGTCAACGATTTTTTATATTTTAACGGATGGTCGCTAGTTGGAAATACATCTCCGCTTGGCTTATTGATATTTACGATCGCGCAGCTGATTTTGCTGTCTTCGCGATCTACGAGGACGGCATCGAACGAAGAGAGAATTACACGTGAATTACAGGACGTTAATGACAAGCTGATTGAAATGAATATGAATCTGGAACAGACCGTTCAGGAGCGAACACAGGCTTTATCTTCAGTGCATGATGATCTCCAAGCCTCGTATGACCGACTGCTTCACTCCGAGCAAGGGAGGAAGAAGCTACTTGCTTATATTACGCATGATCTGCGTATGCCGTTGTCCAGCATGCTTGGATATGTAGAAGCTATACAGGACAGGGTTAAGCCGGAACGCAATGAACAATATCTGAAGTACATCCGGGAGAACACGATAAGGATTAACCGTATGATCGAGGAGTTGTCCTTCTTGTCGCATTTGGAGACCGGACAGGTCTCGTACCGAATGGAGCCGGTTCAGATGATTCCTTTCTTGCATGGTTTTTTTGAACAATATGAGTTGGTAGTGCGCGACGCAGGATTAGACTTCATACTGGATATCGGAGATACCGAGGATAGACGATCTAATGCGCTTGTTGTCGAGATGGATGCGAAAAGAGTAGAACAGGCCTTATTTAATCTAGTATCCAACGCCATGAAGTTCACCTCCAGCGGGGGACTGGTGCGTATTGCATTAGTTGTGGAAGTGATGAATCATGCTCCCCATGCAGTCATTAGCATACAGGATTCTGGCATGGGGATTCCTCCGGAGCAGCTTGAGCAAATCTTCGAACGTAATTACAGATATGATCGGCCGGGAATGGGCATAGAGGGCAGTGGACTGGGGCTGGCAATTTGCAGGGAAATCGTACAAGCGCACGGAGGCATGGTTCGAGCGGAGAGCGACGGCAAGATGGGGGCAACATTCTATGTAACGTTTCCTTGTACGGTGATTGAAGGAAAGGGGTGATGAGATGGACACGCACAAAATCATGATCGTTGATGATGATCCTCATATATGCGAGATTGTGCAGGTGTATTGCGAACGGGAGGGGTTTATTTCCACCTATAGTCATAGCGGGACAGAAGCGATGGAGCTGCTTACATCGTTTGAGCCCGATTTGATTGTATTGGATGTATTGCTGGCTAATGAAAATGGCATTGATTGGTGCAGAAATGCGCGTAACTTGACCAGTGCGCCGATCATGTTTCTGAGTAGCCAGGAGGAAGACGAAGTGAAAATTAGCGCATTATCCTATGGTGGTGACGATTATGTGACCAAGCCGTTCAGTCCGGGAGTGCTCATGGCCAAGATCAAGGCTCACCTTCGCAGAGTGTCGACAGGCAGGAGGGAACAACTGCTAGAGTTACCGGGTTTGACACTGGATTTCTATACGCAGTCCGTCAACATGGGGAGTAAACCTATCTTTTTATCGAAAAAAGAGTTCAGTCTGCTGTCCTATATGGCACAAAACGTGAATTGTGTCATCAGTGTCGATACGTTGTTCCAAATCATCTGGGGAATGGAAAGTCTGGAGGATACGAGAACGGTCGCTGTACACATCAGTAATTTACGCAAAAAAATCGAGTCCAACCCTGCCGATCCTGAGCGAATCATTACGGTTCGGGGGAGCGGGTATATGCTGGTTGCTACCAGTGCATCACGAGCATGAACACAGCAGTAAGGTGGGTAATCTATTATAAATGGGAGAATGGCGTTAGGGTAGTACTTGACGCTATTGGCCCATTTTTTGTTTTTTTTCACTAGCTTCGTAATCGACTTAAGATATTGAATTCCTCAACACAAGTCTGCGATCTTCCATCCTCGTCAAAATGATGTGCCATCTCTCCGAAGAATTAAACGATCCAATACACACGGATTTAAAGTTTTCTTTAGGTTTCTCAAGTAGGATAATCCATCATGATAAAATCACATTGGTCGATATAACGACATATTTCATCAAATTGTAACTGATTATTAGCTAAGAGGACGTTCATTCGAGCCGGATCAAACGATAATACGTGAAGAAATGGTTGTCTTGCTGTCCCGCATTAGTACTTGAAGAAGGAAGTGGCTCCGATGGCACGAGTTATATGTATTACATCAGGGAAAGGTGGAGTTGGCAAGACAACGGTCACAGCTAATCTCGGGGCTGCCCTTGCCTTATCGGGGAGTAGCGTTTGCCTGATTGACGCTGATTTTGGATTGAGAAATCTGGATATTCCGCTTGGTTTGAGCAATAGGGTAAACTATCATATTTCCGATTTTCTGACGGGTCGATGTGCTTTACATCAAGTGATCGTCAAAGATAAGCGAATCAGTACCTTGTCCTTTATCTCCTGTAGTAACGACGCGGTGCATCACGATGATCCACAAGTTTTTCGCAAGGTTGTGCAGCAAATAGCCCAGGGTTATGATTATGTGCTGATCGATTCGCCAGCAGGCATTGAAAATGGATTCTGGAATACATCTTTAGCGGCAGATGAGGCTATTGTCGTCACTACGCCTCATCGTACATCGCTTCAGGACGCGGATCGCGTAATCGGATTATTAGAAGATATGATTCCGGCTCCGCCACAGCTCATCATTAATATGGCCGACGGACAGGAAGCCCGTTCGGCAACGGTAAAGATGCAGGATATTATCGATATTCTCAATATCGGTGTGATTGGCGTGATCCATGCCGATGTAGAAATTATACGTTCCGTACATAAGGGCATCCCGATTGCGCTTAATCCCGAGTTCGAAAGCGGGCTGCGCTTCAGGCATATCGCCCACAATGTGGCGAAGAATCAGCAGGAGCCTTTCATCGCATTGAAACCCAAGAGGCATATTAGTGTTTTTTCACTTCCTCAAAGACTGCGTTGGGGGAAGAGCAGTTCGTTATAGTTGATTCTGGTAGATGAATCGTTGAGAAGAGAATCATCTGGAATGGATTGCAGACTAGCTTAAGAATTCATGAAAAATAGTGGTGTGGGAGTTACCTTCCCTACGCCGCTATTTATTGATGTAATTGATGTTCTCACTTGCGAGTAGTTGCATACTTAAAGTTTTCTTTATAATTCACAAGCGCCCCTATCTCGCATGATAAAATACGGAAGAAAAAACGACATAATTTGCTGTGTCGGTGTCACAATTCGACTGCGACTGATCAGAAAGGTCGGTGAACGAATTCAATCTGTAAAGTTGGCATTATCGTACCTTAAAGCAGTCGGATCTCTCCAGTCGGATGTTTGAGCTGAGGTTGATGTTCTGAACGCCGCAGCTAGAACAATGCCATTTCTGTATGTGAAGTTTTTCCTCGCTTGATCTCCACGTGCCGAGCGAACTGACTCGCAGGAAACCAATGATCCCGATCTGGGTCAGTGGTATCCGCTATTAGTCTGGCTTTGTTGATTAGCTTGATTAGAAACCAATTTTGGACGGTCTTTTTTAGTTTGATCTATACATAGAAGGGATGAATGAAAGTGAAGAAAGTAAGACAGGGATGGAAGGTGAGCCGGCAGATCCTGATGTGGATGCTGGTGATCAGCTTAGTAGTTTCTGCCGTGCCCCTATTACCAGCGCAATCGGCAGTAGCGGCTGAACTGCCGATGCAGATGACAAAAGTAACCACATCCAGTGGATTCCAGGATGTGAGTCCCACCGACTGGTTCTATGATGCAGTCGTCCATGTGCAGGAGAAGGGCATATTCAGCGGAACGAACGCGAGTAGCTTCTCTCCTAAGGGGACAATGACACGTGCCATGTATGTGACGGCACTTGGACGGATGGCCGGAGTCGATGCCGGGGCGTACTCCACTTCGAGCTTTGCCGATGTACAGGCGGGCAGCTGGTATGCGCCATATGTCGAATGGGCGGTTAAGAAAGGAATTACCGATGGCACGGGGGATCGGAAATATTCGCCGGATGCTACCGTATCTCGGGAGCAAATGGCGACGATGACGTTGCGGTATTTCGAAAGCGAACAGATCCCTTATCAGACCGAGAATCCGGTCACGACAGAGCCGGGCGATCTCGGGGATGTATCGTCTTGGGCGGCTGACGCGGTCATCAAGCTGTGGCAAGCCGGTGTGTTCACCGGGGACGAAAAGGGGAACTTCAATCCGCGTGCACAAGCGACTCGCGCGGAAGCAGCGGTTCTCTTCATGCGCAACAACGCGGTTGTAGAGGCGTGGAAAAATCAGAATCAAACGCCGGTGACGCCTACTCCAACACCAACACCGACACCAACACCGACACCAACGCCATCAGCAGGTGGTAATAGTGGCGGCGGAACGTCTGGAGGCAGCGGAGGCGGTAACACCGGTGAGGCTACATACACACTCACCTTCGAGAGCAACGGAGGTACGCCAGTCACTGCACAGACGGTACGAAAAGGCCAGGTGCTAAATAATCTACCTGCTCCAACAAAAGAAGGATATATATTCCAAGGTTGGTTTGCGGATAGTGATCTTTCACTTATCTTCGCAAGTGGCACTACCTTGACTGCTGATACGAAGTTGTATGCGAAGTATACCGATAGCATAGATCGTGCCGTACAGAGCGTACCAAGCTATTCGGTACTGGATGTCGCGCCGAACTTCACCATTAAGGTGCAGGATTCATCAGGCAGTCTAACGGAATCCCAGGTCAAAGAGAGGATGACCTTCGTGGATACGGCGAATCCCGAATTCGAAGGGGTTACCGTCTCTGGCGGGAACGGAGTTTTCACGGTATCGTCAGCAGCCGAAAACGGCAAGTTCGTTGAAGGTAACACATATCAACTTACGTTGACGGATGACAGTTTGTCCTTCCAAGGCCAAGACGCGACGACAAGTATTTATGTATTTAGCGTTGCTAAAAAAGAAGTCATGAATATTCCACTCAATCCGAACATGATCTACATTCCGTTCACGGATGTCACGGATATGGTGATAAATGGAGCAGATGTCGATTCGCCCGCGATTTCAGTCGTTACTACGACGGTAGGCGGCGAAAATGCACTCGCCGAAGTGAATGCGAGTAGTGGAACGTTCAAGTACACCGGAAGCACTGGCACGGTGATTCAAGTCGGTGATACCGTAGCCATCTATGAGGGAGTTAGTCCCGAACTGCGCACAGTCGAAACGACTGGTGAAGACGATGGTGATGTGGCCTATGTCCAGATCACGGCGGTAGATGGAAGTGTCTACACTTATGATCACGCAGATGCCAATCAAGTGTTGTTCAAGCCGGATGTTCTACCGGTGAGCATAGAAGCAGATAAGGATGGAATTCCCAATAACCATTCCATCACGGTTGAGCACACTTCCATGAACTACAGTGACAGCCTGTACAAGCCCTTCGGTTTGGATGAGCTGACCACTGTTGATGTGGGCGACTTTATTGGTTTTTATGATGGACAATTCGATCAAGAAGGTATTGAGATCATGGGTTATGGACGTATTACGTCGATTACGCCTGAGGCGGAGATGGACGTAATTACGTATACCGATGCCACCATTGAAGATATTGAAAATGCCTTCAACATCTATCAGAAGCAAGCAATTGACGGCGATGATCTGTTGTCGGAAGAACAGATTGCACAGCTCGAAGAGCAAATTGAGCAGCAAGCGAGAGACAGCGGATTCGTCAACGAAGCCGCGGATTATCTGTCTGACATCGCCATGGAGACAAAGGAAATTCAGCAGATCAAGGCTCAGTCCTCCCTAGCGTCCGGTAAAGGGAGCCGGGTAAGTGTGGAGAAGCTGACCGTTGTTGCTTCACTCGGCACGAGGCTGAAGAATATTGACGGCCGA
This sequence comes from Paenibacillus sp. FSL H8-0079, assembly GCF_037991315.1. NCBI lineage: Bacteria > Bacillati > Bacillota > Bacilli > Caryophanales > Paenibacillaceae > Paenibacillus > Paenibacillus sp. FSL H8-0079. Next base: position 6,534,554 of record NZ_CP150300.1, on the reverse strand, counting down.
ACCTCAGGCGTAAGCGTTACGTTACAAGTGGGTGCCGATATTGTTGTCAATATCAATGAAGACAGCGATCTTGTCATCCATATGACGGGTACATTCGTGCAGGAGATGAGCCTGGACCTCGGTATCAATGGGGATATGAAAGGGCACTGGCTGAAAAAGTGGGGGATTCCTTACTGGTACAGCATTGATGATTATGTAATTACGGCGAATCTGGATGCTTATAGCTATACCGGGATGAACATCACGGCAGAGATAGCTCTCGTTGAACACGATAAGTTAAATGATGCAGTGAATGACTGGGTGGGCGAGAAGAACGCTGGCAGGTTGGGAAAGGTTCAGGACATTGCGACACAGATTAAAGCGGTAATGGCGGGTGTGCAGGATACTGCCGTAGATGCGGAATCGTTGAAGGAAAAGTATCAAGAGATGTTGGAGCAAGACACGGAGTGGGTTCCGTTAATCAAGAAGGAACTCTTTGAAAAGAGCGTACGTGTGGCTTTAGGTATTGTGGAAGTCAAATTTGAAGCGGAGTTTGTGGTCAGCGCCCAGGTGAACCTGACGGTGGGGGCAGATTTCTACTATAAGATGGCCAAGCGCTACTCGGTTAGCTTGCGCGTATTGAGTTTCAGTGGTTCGAGCAATACGGTCAGCTTGCCGGGAGACGGAGATTACCAATTTACCTTCTATGTGATGGGGACGATCGGTTTACGAGCTGGTATTCATATGGAGGTCAAAGCGGGGATTGGAAGCGTCAAGTTGAATAGTATCGGGCTTGCTGTAGAACCCGGTGTGTATGTGAATCTGTGGGGCTACTTCTATTATCAATTGAAAAATATTAGCGGGGTGAAGACCACGAAGTCTTTAGGTGCCCTGTTCGTCGAGATTGGCATCTATTTGGAGGTCGAACTCGGCGCTCAATTAGGTGATGGAGGGCTTTCCGGCGGCGTAGAGCTGGTAGATGAAGAGTGGCCACTGTATACGATTGGAGAAGAACAGAACGTCTACGACTTCGCCTATCCTCAGGATAAGTCGCTCAAAGTGAACATGGCGGGTTCTGCGTCATCCATCGCTGTACCGGAGTTGTGGGTCACGATGAATACCTTTGATTTGAAGACAGGCGATACGGATGAACAGGCGTATGATCGCTCGAATTTCGATATTCAGGTGGACAATCCAAACTTCAAGTATGACGCAGCAAACGGGATGATTGAAGTGGTGGACAAGAACATTCAGGTGAGTGATGGCAATCTGGTTATCACCTGGAAGGGGGCACCGGCGTCGTTCATGTCCGAGCCACTCAAGCGTACGATTCAGTTAAGCTGGCTTGCCAGAGTGGGTGACTACATCCTTCAGCTGGATCCACAGAACAGCGGAGTGACCCAGGTTGTGGCGGCTCCTTATAACGCGCCAATCAGCGTGGTCACCCCGGTATATCCAGGATACACCTTTGACGGCTGGTATACGGCCGCTTCCGGCGGCACGAAGATCACGATTCCGAACCGAATGGCTGCGGAGGATCGAAAACTGTACGCGCACTGGATTGCGAACAAGAATACGCCGTATACGGTTGAGTATTATGTGCTAGACCCGAACAGCAGAATACAGGCTCCGCCTGTGGATACTGAAAATAGGACTGGAACAACGGACACAGAGATTCGAATCAGCTCCGACAGGTTTAAGGAGCAGGGCTATGCGACCGGAACGGTAAGCGGCGTATTAATCAAGGGAGACGGCTCGACAGTCGTAAGAGTTAATTACTATCCGGAGAATCGAAAGATGACCTTCGCTGGGGGTTATGCCGGTGCGCCCCAAATCTCGCTAACGGAAGCCGTTGGCAAGAACATTGCTGCTCGTTTACCTGTGCCGACAAGGCAGGGATATACGTTTGCCGGTTGGTCGCCAGAAGTTCCAAGTACGATGCCGATTGAGGACACTACGTATACAGCGAAGTGGACGGGGAGAGAGGGTACGCCTTATCAGGTTGTACACTTACTGCAAAATATCGGAAGTGACACTTATACGGTTGTGGATACGGAATCGTATCGTGGAGCTACCAATACAGAAGCGAATGTGGCAGATGCCAAGCCTAAATCCTATGCGGGCTTTGTACGAGATGACAGTGTTCCGGGAGCGGTACTGACAGCTCTGATTGAAGGTAACGGTACAACGGTGCTGAAGGTGTACTATAAGCGCGAGGCGTACCAAATGACTGTTGATTACAATGGTTCTGGACAAACAAGTACAACGGATATCGTTCCATTCGGAGCGACAATGTTGCTCCGTCTAGGCACGCCAACATGGCAGGGATATAGCTTTACGGGTTGGTCGCCAACGCTTCCGACTACCATGCCTGCGGAAGATGTTCAATTTACCGCGCAGTGGGCAATTAACAACTATACCGTAACCTTTGACACTTACGGCGGGTCCGAAGCGACGGCTCAGACTGTGGGATATGGTGCTACGATTAGTACACCGATTGAACCGATGAGAGATGGTTATGTATTTGGCGGCTGGTATAGTGATAACACGTTGACGAATGCTTACGACTTCTCTGCGGCGATAACGGGGGATCTCACACTACATGCGAAGTGGCTGATCCCTTACACAATAAGCTTCGAGAGTAATGAAGGGTCGGTAGTAGATGCCCAAACAGTGAATGAAGGGACCAAGGCTATGGCACCTGTCGCCCCAGAGCGGGAAGGCTATGTGTTTAGCGGCTGGTACAGCGATATCGAATTAATGAACGCCTACAATTTCACTACTATGGTGGTAACGGGAGACCTGACATTGTACGCGAAGTGGACGGTTTATGTACCGAATACGTATACTGTAACTTTTGAGAGTAACGGCGGATCAGTGGTCACAGAACAGACGGTGAATGAAGGTGCCGTGGCTGCTGCTCCTGGTGCACCGATGCTGGAAGGATACACGTTCGATGGCTGGTATAGTGATAGCGAATTGACGACACCTTATGGTTTCACGGAAGGTGTAATGGCGAATGTGATGCTGTACGCGAAGTGGACAAAGAACAGCTACACAGTGAGCTTTAACAGTAACAATGGATCGTCGGTGAGTAGTCAGTCCGTGAGTGAAGGTGACACGGCAACAATTCCTGACGCACCGACGCGCGCAGGACATGTATTTAATGGTTGGTATAGTCAAGCTGGTCTGAATGAAGCCTACAGCTTCATGACACCAGTGATGACTAACCTCACGTTGTACGCGAAATGGACGGCAATCTACACAGTGAGTTTCAACAGTAACGGCGGATCATCGGTGGCTGACCAGACGATGGAAAGTGGCAGCACTGCCATTGAGCCTACTGTACCGACGAGGGATGGGTACACATTCAACGGTTGGTATAGCGATATTGGACTGAATGAAGCGTATAGCTTCACGACATCGGTGACGGGTAACCGCACACTTTACGCGAAGTGGACATTTGACAGCCACATGGTCAGCTTCGAGAGTAACGGTGGGACAGCCGTAGCGAGTCAGGTGGTGGCTCCTAACGGCAATGCTGTGGAACCTGCTCCACTGAAATGGGCGGGCTATCGATTCGATGGTTGGTACAGCGATCGTGATCTGGAGATCGTCTACGACTTCGGGACGCCAGTGACGGCAGACATAAGGCTTTACGCGAAGTGGACCATGACATCGTGGCTGCAGGTGGGTGGCGAGCTGGAATTGAATAGCAAGTCCAATATCGTCTTCGACAGTCAAGGGACGCCTTACATGGCTTATATAAAGGACAATAACGAAGTATCTGTGGTGCAATATAAGGGAGGCACGTGGCAGCCCGTTGGCAATCAAAGCGATCTTGAAAAAGCGGGAGGATTGGGGAGCTCAGCTATATCGCTTGGAATAGACAGTAAGGATAAGATTTATGTTGGTTATAAGAACAGTTCAGGTCAAGTAAGCTTTAAGAATTACAATGATGAACATAAGTGGTGGAGACCAGTAACTATTTATGATTTCGATTGGAAAGACGGAACGAGTGTCAGACCGAATGTAAGAAAAGTGGATAGAGTTTACGATAGCTTCGTCATTACCTTTGATAAGGATGATAATCCTTTTCTGATGTTTAGAGGTGTTTTGGTCGGTAATGCTGCAGAACCATCAATGCTCATGTCATGGAGGTTTTATAAAGATAGGGGACGGGTACAAGAAGCGAGGGTACAGGCATACGCAGGTCTAAGAGCATTCCTCGCACCGTTACCAAACAACGGCATGTATTTGTTTGCTCCATCTTACGCATCTGTTTCATCCAGTAGTTATGCGGCATTAGGATATAGCTTACCAGCTAGCTCATCTGGACAGGATAAATTTTGGGAATTATTAGATCCGAAACAATATTCATATCCAGCATCTGCAAATATGGTTGCTGCATCCGCGCTTGATCCGTCTGGCGTACCTTATATGATCTATCTTAGCAGCTCCAACGTTGTTGAAATGTGGAAATATCCGCACTCCATTCCGTCAGAAGATACAGCATGGGAGAAGGTGAGCACTCCCGGATTCTCGGTTGGTTCGTCTAAAGGAGGAAGCATGGATATGGCCTTTGACAGCCAAGGCACGCCTTACGTTGCTTATCGAGATGCTGCATATGGCAACAAGGTGACTGTGATGAAATATGAGAATATGGGTTGGAGACCGGTAGGGTCTGCCGGATTCTCCAATGATGACGCTCTGGAGCTAGATATTTTCATAGACAGCACGGACCACGTTTATGTAAGTTATAAGAAACAAGGTAAAATGAATATGATGAAGTATGATCCGAACTTGTAATATCCTTAATAGATTAGATTGGCAGAACAGTCTGCTCCCATGGGAGTAGGCTGTTCTTTTTGCATATCATCCATATTCACTATAATTCATGCAGCGATTGTATCTCCGGTACATGATGCACACCCCACTTGCAGATTTCTTCCAGAATGGGTATAAGACTTCTCCCTCGTGGGGTTAACGAATACTCCACTCGTTTTATCACACCTTCACGTTCCAAATCGTTCAGTTGAGAGGTTAATACCTTGTACGTGATCCCGGATACACGTCTTTTGAGTTCGCCGTAACGTGTGACTCCATGAAAGGCAAGTTGATACATGATCTTCATCTTCCACTTTCCGCCGATAATGGACAGGGTGTAGTCGAAGGGAGTTAGTGTTTCCATTGGGACTGTGCTCGGATTACCCATCACGAATAAGCTCCTTTATGCAGGTACGCACTTCAAAGTGCGTACTTTTTTTGTGGTGAACAAGTGTATATTCTTATACCAACTATATGTGTCCCACAGAGCGTTGTAAACCGAAGGACCTGCTCAGGGGCACTTCAGAAAGGTTGAGTATGTTGGAAGAAAAAAATACATATGCATTTGCAACAGGTGATATCACCGTGGATGAAATGTACAAATTAATGACGGGTTCCGTGGTGCCGCGGCCCATTGCTTGGGTCTCTACGCGAAGCAAGGAGGGTGTGCTTAACCTCGCTCCATTCAGTTTTTTTACCGTTGCTTCACGCAATCCGGCGACTCTGCTCCTATCCATTGGACCTGGTGTAGGTGAGAGGCAAGGTACCGTGAAGGATACACTCGTCAATATACGAGAGACGGGAGAGTTTGTGATCAATGTAGTTCCCGCTGTACTTGCAGCGTCCATGCAGCGTTCGTCAGCAGATGTAGCATCGGACGAAGATGAATTTCAACTGGCGGGGGTTACACCCAAGGCAGGCATACGTGTAGATGTACCTTCCGTGCTGGAATCTCCGATTGCTTTTGAACTTACACTGGATCGTATCATTGAAGTGGGTACAGATCATGTGGTTCTTGGAAAAGTAAAGCATGTACGGGTGGATGCAGAGGCATATGCCAGTCATTATAAAATAGCGATAGAGAGCTGGCAGCCACTAGCCAGTCTGGCTGGCGATTTCGCTCTAATGAAACCTGCATTTTCAGTCTGAGATGGGGTTACGTCATCTATATCTGAAACCGTGCAGCAGAAAAAAACGCTTCTTCAGTTGTGACTCCTGAAAAAACGGCCTTTCCTCGAATTGTAGATGTAGATGGCTCATCCTCAACTCCAATTATTTTGCTTAGAAATTGGTTCGCCCAAACGTGGCGTCACTCTTCACCGTCGAGCTGCTAGATGCGTTGATGGCATCGAGCTGTAACACGTAATCATAATGCCGGATGTAATAGCCGGGCTGACTATACGATTGAAGGGATACTTTGGTGCTGTCAGCCCAACCTGGACTGCTTAGGAACGTAGCATCTCCCTTATAGGCGGAGGTGTCGGCATAAGCTTCAAGTACAATTTTATTGCTGGTGTTGCGCTTCAAGAAGTAGCCTGGGAAGTTGATGGACTCCAGTGAAATTCCCGTGGAGCTGGCAAGGCCTGGTACGACGCGGAACTGTGAATCCAGAACAGGAGAGACGTTGGCATCCACGCGATCGGTGTAATTGGCATGACGGATGTATCGATCCGGATAGTTGTGCGAACTGAACCGGCTGTAACCTGTGGCTTCAGGTGTTGCAGGACCCAACATTTTGACCTCGTGAAGAGTTGGGGTGTACCAGTTCCCCGGATTATTCCACAAGACCGCGTTCACCATATTGATCCGTACATAACGGGCAGTGAAATGCACGGCATCCGTGGTGAAGCCATAGGTCAGATTATTGGTGCGATCCAAGGTGGAGTAATTAACTCCATCGTTGCTAATTTCAATTTTGTATTTGTAGTATCCTTCAGAACCTTTATACATAAACCAGGACGTGTCGATCTCGGTGATCGTCTTTGATGCGCCGAAGTCCACCTGCCACCATGCAGACCAGCTATTGGAGGAAGCCACCCATGAAGTCTGGTAATTGCCATCATTGACGTTGGATGCAGACGAACCGGAGGCTGTGGAGATAGCGGTAGCTGTTTTGCCTTGGGCGTGGTTGACGAGAGCAGGTGGTGTTACCGTGCCTGTTGCTGCGTCGATATTCCACGCCGTATACCACTCCAGTGATGCTGTTCCGTTCGTATCATTCAAGGTTAGCGGCAGCCAGATATGTTTGTGCTCTCCGAGGTTCATCGGATTCCAGCGATCCGCCATGTAGATGTAGGATGTGGTGTTGCTGCCTGTAATCGTGGCAATATCGTGAATCTGCGAACCGAAGGCAGATGGATTGCCATATGGCGTAAGCGAAGTCCATGGACCCGTCATGGAAGTTGCTGTAGCATAAGCGCCCTGATTTGGATACCAGCCAGCGGCTTGAGAGGTGAAGAGGTAGTAACGGTTTCCTTTTTTCACAACAGCAGGCGCTTCACGATAGGCGTTCTCGAACAGCCAGCCCTCGAAGGACTGTATTCCGGTGTAACTTGCATTCATTTTAAAAATAGCCATCGTATCATTGGCACCGCCATTTTTGCGTGAAGCAGTAACCAGATAACCTGTGCCATCTGTATCAACAAAGACGGTCATGTCACGGGATTCATAATTCAGCGGGCGGAAGCTGCCCTCATAGGTGAATTTGCCATTCGGGGTATTGCTTGTTGCCACCGCTACACGCCCGAGGTTGTAGTCTGTACCATTCTCATAGTGTGCCCAGAGCACATACTGATTGGTGGAGGCGTTATAGATGACTTTGGGACGTTCGATCTTGCTGGAGGCCAGCTCGGTTGCGGAATCTTTCGTCAGAATGGCGTTGCTGAAAGTCCAGTTCTTCAGATCGGTGGAGGTGTAGACGTTCACGCTGTCGAACCTGCCACCCACGGCATGTTCACCGTACAGATAATACGTCGAGCCTACCTGCAGAATGTTGCCGCTGTTCGCATGGATGGGGTTACCTGCGGTATCAAGCCAATCGGTACCGTTGGTTATCGTGACACTTGCTGCACTTGTCCGTTCAGGATGAAGTCCAAACAGGGTGAACGTGAGTGCGAAGACCAGAAACCAGATAGCTTTCCTGTTACCCATTACATACACCTCCCGAAAGATATCAGATTAAATGTAGCGTTCTCAAATCAATTTCATAACTCACTAAAATAAAGGTATTATGAAATTGATTCTTTCATTTATATTTTAGTTGTGCCATACACTTTTTCAAGTGAACAATCCATCCATTGCTGAACAAACCGACATTTCATCGAGGTTGAGCGGTGAGAGCGGGGGAATTGCGCTTAAATATCATGTGCGATGATGTAGAGAGAATCAGGTACACGCGTTAAAATGAGGAGAGACTTATTTCACAACAGGGTTGGAGGGTGAACCGTGGTAGATTAGCCCATTTAAGAAACTTAAAGAAAACTTTAAGTTCGCTCTTGTAATGCACTTGACATGATACTATAGACCTATGTGATCTTGCTCGCAATTTAAGGGGGATAAACGCTATGAAAAAGAAGTTAAGTCGAATTTCACTGGTTTTGTTGATGGGAGCTTTACTCTTTCCAACAGTAGGGAATGCCGCGGACTCTCAAGATCGTACTGCGCAGCAAAAATATGATGAGTTAGTAGCGAAAGGAATTTTCTCCGGAATCAACGGCGAAGCAAAACTTAATGAGAATATGAATCGTGCACAATTTGCTAGAGTCGCTGCGTTAATTCTAAATCTTGGAGCAACGGAAACTACGACTCCAACAACAAAACCTTTCAGTGATGTGGAGCTGACACACTGGGCCGTAGAAGAGATTACAGCTGTAAAAGAGGCTGGCATTATGATAGGTAATGGAAATGAAACCTTTACCCCTAATAAGGCTATGACTGTCCAGGAGACCGCGGTCGCAGCTGGACGCTTACTTGATATGGAACCTGTAGAGGGCGCAGAAGTAGAGGGAGTTTCAGATTGGGCTGCAGGTTATGTTCAAGCTATTATAAACGCAAAAGTTGATTTCCCAACCAATTATAAAGAGGCTGCTACACGAGCGGACCTAGTGTCTTTAGCCTATCAGGCAGAGCAAGTGATAATGGAACGGAAAGAAGAAGGGAAAAAAACGGAGGAAAGCACACCAACACCAACACCAACACCAACACCAACACCAACACCAACACCAACACCAACACCAACACCAACACCAACACCAACACCAACACCAACACCAACACCAACACCAACACCAACACCAACACCAACACCAACACCAACACCAACACCAACACCAACACCAACACCAACACCAACACCAACACCAACACCAACACCAACACCAACACCAACACCAACACCGACACCAACACCAACACCAACACCAACACCAACACCATTAGATTTAATTAACGCTGCATCAGCTTCCGGTTTATGGACCAATGTTGATATTGAAATTTTTGTAAATGCAGGTGTTACGGGTGTAACGACAGACAATGTGTCAGCGGTTAAAGTTGCACTCGAATCTGGTGGAAGCTCTCCAAGAACAGTTTTAGGAATTCAAGCTATCGTCAATGCGGAGATTACGAAGCAAGCGGCACTAAATTTGATCAATGCTGCAGCGATTTCACGTGTATGGACGGAAGTTACTGAGTTGACTTTTGCTAATGCGGGAGTTATCGGTGTTACCAATGAGTACCTAGTGGGCATCCAGGGCATATTGCAAGACAATTACGCTATAACACAACTTCCGAAAACATTGACTCAAATTCAAACGATTGTTGACGAGACTATTCATTTTAATGCAATCAATAATTATTTTGGATTTGGTTATGGATCTGAGCCTGACAAGAGAGTATTCGATCTTGCTGGTATAAACGGAGTGACTGATTTGAACATAGTTGACATCATAGCGCACCTTCAAACGGAATATGGGGGCGGTCTAGGAGGAGGTCCAAACGGAGGTCCAGGCGGCTTATTAACTAAACAAGAAATCCAGGAAGTTATTGATAATTACTTAGGCTCAATATAAAAGGATAATAGCGGAGTAAGGAAGGTGATCCTTACTCCGCTATTTTTAATGAGTTTTATCTTTAGGTTTAATAGGTAAACTTGAATACTTCTTAATCGCAATAAATATAATCCAATAACGACGATTCACAAGCAGACCTGCCATAACGTCATTTTAGCAGGTCTGCTTGTCTTGTTTAAAGCGTTTAGGAAGGCAGTGCGACATTCACCAATCTATTTATGACCTTTGCGAACCTTAAGCTGCATCTTTTTGATCGTTGTATTCTGCATGAGCTCCAGTACGAGCGGGCCTTTACCGTTCAGGATCTCTACATCCGTCACATTATCCAGAATCGTAATGATCCCGATGTCGTCTGCGGTTACCCCTTCGAGCTTGGCGATGGTACCTACAAAGTCAACGGCACGAAGTTTCTTCTTCTTGCCTCCGTTGAAGTTCAGCTTCATGATCTGTTGGTTCAACTGTTCACGCTTGTCCTTTTTGCGTTCAGGCACGATCTTCAATCGCTTCTCAAAATCTTCTCTGCGGCGATCCACAGCCTCTTCGGAAGGGGCTTTCACGACAGGGATTTGGAATCCGATATAGGATTCAATCTCAGCCAGACGTCTGCCATCTTTCGGTGTAATCAACGTAATGGCTTTACCTGTTTTGCCTGCGCGACCCGTACGGCCTGTACGGTGAACATATCCCTCTTTTTCCAAAGGAATATCGTAGTTGATGACATGGGTAATATTCGTGATATCAATACCACGTGCGGCTACATCCGTCGCGATCAGATAACGGAATTGTCCCCGTCTGAATGCGTTCATTACTTCGATCCGCTCATCCTGCTCCATACCACCATGGATACGATCTGCTGGGTAGTCCAGGTCAGCCATGACCCGGAACAGTTTGTCCACATTCTCCTGCGTACGGCAGAACACAATGCAGCTATCCGGATTTTCCACAATGAACAAGTCCTGAAGCAGCGCGGTTTTGTTCACTTCTGGCACGTTAATCACAGCATGTTCAATCGTGGCTGTCGTCAGTCCACTTGCCTTGATCTCGATCTCTACCGGTTTGTTCATGTATTTGCGTGACAGCTTGGCTACATCTTCAGGGAACGTAGCGGAGAACAACATCGTTACTCGCTCCTGCGGCAGTTTCTGAATGATCGCTTGTACCGTCTCGATAAAGCCCATATTCAGCATCTCATCCGCCTCGTCAATAACGAGATAGGCGATCCGTTCGAGTGGCAGCGTGCCACGTTCGATATGATCCAGGACCCGACCTGGCGTACCAACAGCGACATGAGTTCTTTGTTTTAACTCCGCCTTTTGGATATGAAAAGGGGACTGTCCGTATAGTGCGGTTGCTTTAATACGCTTAAAGCGGCCGATATTTGTAATATCTTCGTTCACCTGCAAAGCCAGTTCCCGGGTTGGTGTAAGAATCAAAGCCTGTGGCTTATTCTCATTCCAATCCACCAGCTCGCAGAGCGGAATGCCGTATGCAGCTGTTTTACCACTACCTGTCTGTGATTTCACCACAAGATCCTGATTCTCCAGTGCCACAGGAATAACTTTGGTCTGTACCTCGGTTGGTGTCTCATAGCCCAGACTGTCCAGTGCTTTTACGATCTCTTCACCAAGTCCATAATCTTTAAATTGTTGCTCGCTCATCGTTTACCTCTTTTGCGTTAGTTTTGAATACTCTACATACAAGCATTGCACCGTACATTTATCGTATACCTCTTCATTATACTCTATATGCAGGCAGGCTAACGGAGTAAATGCTTCGAGTGTGTAAATTGTTTTCGTAAGTGTATCAAAGCGTTCCACGTGAAACGAAATGTATCGGCTTAGTTTGCTTTAAGTTCATGAATGACCATCTTTACAGCATTGGTTTGGGGAGGGGAGGACTGAGCGATATACCCACCGATCCACACTTCTGCGCTTCGTCCAACGAGTGTTTCATCCAAAGCGGCAGTAGCCGTCTCTCCTTCGATGATGAGTTCGGCATCCGTGTTGAGCGAAATCCAGATCGGTCCTGATTCAACACCGTTATCCTCTGTATTGTCGATGAGGACCTGTCCCTTTTCTTCCTCAAAATCCGTAATAATCCCACGTGCATGGGGCTTATCCTCCCTCTTTTCCAAGGATTCTCCAGCGCATCCTAACGTTAGCAGCAAGATAAACGGGAATACGAATAATCTTCGTACAACAGACACAGCTTCTTCCCCTCCTCCTTTTGTCATGCTCTATAGGTATGGACGGTTTTTGAGACATCAAAGTTCCTTTACATCAATGGAAAAAAGAACAAAAATCACTCCATTGAGGCTGGAACTGAAAAATGAGATATGGTAGAATATGGGTATCTGTAAAAAAGTTATAGGATAATCAATCGTTTATTACACGTATGTCGCTAGTCATGAAATATTTTTATAATAGTGGTACTTTTATATACTACGTATTACCCGGCCGGAGCGAGTACAACCGAAATTTTAATGGACTGCACAGACATGGATGTCTGTGTTTTATTTTTTTATCAGGAAAAGGGGGATAAGATATGCCGCTAGTCAAGATGACATGTTGGTTGTTAAGTATCGTACTGACTATGGTGAGTCTAACCGGGTGCTCGTCCCCTTTTTCCGAATCGCAAAATACCGCAAGCATCAGGTTGTCCTCTGATCGTATGAAGGAACTCCGCGAGCAATATCCGCTATCCACTGGCGTCCCCGCGACGATTAATATGAGGGAAGTGAGCTTCAATGAAATCATGGCGTTTGGGGATGGGGTCGTTGTGGCGGAGGTCGTGAAGGTGTTGCCGAGTTTTCGTGTGGAGCTGTCGACTGAACCGGGCACGCCTGAACGAAAGATGGCTGATAAGGAAAGGGATAATGGAATGACACCCTACCAACCTGAATTCATCTCCTATGAGGTGAAGGTACATGAAGTGGTAACAGGCGATGATGTAGCCGAGGATACTTTTTTATTTTACAACGCTGACTTCGCAGGTGTGGAGCCTGAACTTAAACCAGGTATGGAGATTATCGCTGTAGTCAAAAAGGGGACGACCGGAGAACAGCTGGGAGGATATTCGTTCACCCGCTACGGCACGTACTATATTGTCGATGATGACTACGTACTTGCCGCCTACGAGGGGGAATCGGAGGAATTGCGTGATTTTACGGAACAAACGAATGGCATCCAGCTGGACGCTTTTATGGATAAAATTAAGAACCTGCCACAAGGCTAAATGACTTCATTCCCCTAGAGCAGTAGAGGAAGGGCCATACGCATAACCATTCGTTTAATATAACAAAGGGCGATCCCGACCATGAGTTCCATGGGAGAATCGCCCTTTTTGTTTTTCATGAAGCGTAGTACGTAACGATTGTCCCTATTTCAAAATACTCACATATTTCCCGTATACGAATGCTACACGTCCATCCAGCTTCACTTTTACCCAACCATACTTGTCTGTACTGATCACCTCAAGCAGGGTACCTTTCGGTACCGCAGCAACAACTTTGGCTTTGGATGAAGCGCCAGCGCGTACGTTCAGGTAAGCCGCAGTGACCTTGGCTTGTTTGCCTTTGGTGACAGTTCCTGGTTTTCCAGTGCTTGGTGTTGCTGGTTTACCAGGTTTCGGCGTGCCTGGAGTTGGTGTTGGTTTTGGTACTGTTGGTGTCGTAGGCTTCTCAGGTGTAGTTTCTTCCTCACCATTACCTGCTGCTTTGCGAGCTTTGTTCAGCTGTTGATAGAACGCTCCCTTGGTTTTCACGCCTGCGAATTGGGCTGCACTCACACCTGCTTTGGCAGATAGCGCATCAATCTCTTCTTGAGTCACCGCATCCAAAATGTTAATGGAGGCAATGTTGGTGTACTTGCCATCTTCTGTTGTTGGCACAGACATAATGCCATCGTTAATTAACTCCACTATATCTGCACGCTCCGGTGCAGTCAGGTCTACGCCAGTGATTTTCCAGTTGTGTTGAATCTTCGGTTCGTAGACGCCTTTCATGACATCTTTCAGATAGGCGATGGACAGGTTGCGAATCGTGCCTTGAATCTCACCAAATGCCGAGGCGTCCTTGGAGGACCAGAGTTGCTTGAACTTACGCCCTTCCATGGCGCCACCTTTGGCAATCAGGGCTTCCATTCGATAGGCGTTCATGCCAAGTTTTAACGTATCGTCTTCTTTTACTGTCGTACCGTTGCTGTACTTGAGATTTGTAATCCGACTGCCGTATGGTTTGGTCAGGTCAATCTCATACGTCACGCCGCCGAAGAAATCATCGGTGCTGTATTTGGAAGCACGTCGTTTCGGATCAAAACTGATGGTCACATCACCCGGGCGTGTGGAGTTGAAGTACCCCGCAGACCACTCCATATAATCCATCAGATCGCGTCCGGTCACTTCATACACGGTTACTTCACCGAAGGTATATTGGTAGTTGAACGCAATATCCTTTTTCTTGATCGGGCCTACATCCAGCTTGGCCTTGTCGTTATCAATCTGGTGCGCGACTACGTCGGCATCACTGTAATGAAGCATCACTTCGGTGAAAAAGTCAGACAAAGGTGTTTCCTGGATCTGCACCGCAGGAATACCCTTAATCTCATCGGCAGGCACCAGGTTTGTTCCTTTCAGTTCAGCCACTTCGATGTTGGCATCGGCACGAGCGAACTCGTGGAACGGGTGCAATGTCTCTTCCAGCGCAGGATCGGAGACTTCATACGTTCCGTCTGCTGCTTTTACAGCGAGTGCTTGAGCTTCTTTGCTTTTCAGCACGACTTTGTCGCCGTCTTTTTCAAATGTCAGATCGATTCGTGAAATATGTGAGCCATATTTATTTGGTTCAGAGATCAATACGCCGTTAACCGTTTGGGATTCAATCAAGGTGTGCATGTGTCCGGCAAAAATGGCAGCCAGCTCCGGGTTGGCATTGGCGATATCCGTCACTCCGGTTCCCGGATTACCGTTCTCGTTATCCAATCCCATATGCATAAGTCCAACCATGACATCGACTTTGCCTTTCAGCTCGGCAATGGCCTTCTTGGTCTCTTCCACAGGATCTTTGACGATGATGCCGTCCAGGTGATCCGTACCTTTCTCAAACTCGGTAATCATAGGTGTGTTCATTCCAATAACACCGACTTTGATGCCGTCTTTCTCAATAATCGTATAGGCAGGCATGTAGCGGTCGCCGTTTTCTTTGAAAATGTTACCCACGAGAGGCTGTCCATTGAATTGGGAGGAGATCTTCTCCAGTACGTCCAGTCCAAAGTTAAACTCATGGTTACCCATAACCCATGCGTCATATTTCATTTCGTTCATTGCAACCATCATGGGAGATTGGGGTTGATCATTGAACAACTCAGCCGAGTTATCCTGAATCATGTCTCCTGCATCCAGCAGGATCGTATTGGGATTCTCCGCACGCACTTTTTTTACAATGGTGTAGAGCTGTGTCATACTTCCGGTTGGGTTTGGACCATCCAAAGCATAGTCCCACGGCATGAATCGACCATGAATATCCGATGTACCCAGCAACGTGATCTTGGTTTCCTTGTCTGCCTCAGCAGCCTGAACCGGAGTGGAAGCAAAAGGGGCGAACAAAATGGAGGCACATAAGAGGAATGATAAAGGCCATCCGGCGAAACGTTTCATTGAAATTTTGCGCATGTTGTAATCTCCCTTGTTATCTAGTGTGTGTAAAGATATGTATCATTTCATACTAGATAAACATTTGGGGAATGTAAACTCCAATGTAACAATCATGTAGGATTTGAGTAGATAAATGGATGGAAATATAATATCGGTCTCTATTATTGGTGTTAAATACTATAATTTGTCAGGTTTCTAAAACCATAATTATCCAGTAAAGTGGTTATTGTAAGCGCTTAACAAAATACTTGAAACGAAGGAGGACATATATTGATTAAGTCCAAATGGTTCAAGACAGTCGGCTCATTGGCATTGGTAGGGATTCTCGCTGCTTCTGTTGCGGTTGGTAGTGTGAGTGCGGGTTTAGCGAAAGGTAGCAAATTCCTGGGGAACATCATCGCAAGTAGTGTACCCTCTAATTTCAGTCCTTACTGGAATCAGGTGACCCCAGAGAATTCAACCAAGTGGGATGCTGTGGAAGGCACGCGAAATGTGATGAACTGGTCGCAGGCAGATATGGCGTACAACTACGCTAATAACAATGGATTTCCGTTCAAGTTTCATACCCTCGTATGGGGAAGCCAGCAGCCAACATGGATTAACGGTCTCTCAGCTGCAGACCAGAAGGCTGAAGTGACACAATGGATTAAAGCAGCAGGACAACGGTATTCGAAGTCTGCCTTCGTTGATGTTGTGAACGAACCTCTGCATGCGAAACCATCTTACCGCAATGCCATTGGTGGAGATGGGGCAACGGGTTGGGATTGGGTTATCTGGTCATTCCAACAAGCGAGACAAGCCTTCCCTAACTCCAAATTGTTAATTAATGAATATGGTATTATCGGTGATCCGGCTAAAGCTGATCAATATATCCAGATTATCAACCTTTTGAAAAACAGGGGTCTAGTTGATGGCATCGGTATCCAAGCGCATTACTTCAATATGGACAACGTCTCGGTGAGCACGATGAACACGGTACTGAACAAGCTTGCAGCGACAGGGTTGCCAATCTATGTATCCGAGCTGGATATGACAGGTGATGATAATACACAATTGCAGCGTTATCAGCAAAAATTCCCTGTGCTGTGGAAACACTCTGCTGTTAAAGGTGTGACGCTGTGGGGTTACAACCAGAATCAAACCTGGCAGGCAGGCTCCCACTTGGTCAACAGTAATGGTACAGAACGTCCGGCCATGCAATGGCTGAGAAATTACCTGGCGAACAATCCTTAAGCTTGCGTTTGGACGTCTCTGTGCTTCCCTTGTGATTTCGATATTATAATATAACGCCAAATAGCACCTGTTCTGCGTACTAAGCAGTGGAACAGGTGCTATTTGGTGTGCAGAAGGATGTTTCTATGTGTTAACCGTTTTAAATTTCTTCCTCAACTACACCCAAAGCGCTGTTTTTCTCTTTGAACAGCTCATTGTGTGAGGAGACATAAGCCATTGGAGAAGCATCGGGTTGTATATAACGCTTGGCACTGTTCAATGCAAGAATACCACTGGTGAAGGTGCCAGCGAGTAATTCAACTTTACTATCATAGGAGACAAAATCACCTGCGGCATATACGCCGGGAAGGTTAGTTGTCATATCTGCTTCCACCTCCAGGTTCCATTCACCCAGATTCAGTCCCCAATCCCGGATGGTACCATAGTTGCACTTCATACCGTGATTGACGATAACTGCATCGACCTCCAGCTGCTCTCGCTCTGAAGTCTCGGTATGGACGAGTGATACACGATTAATTTGTGTCCCATCGCTGCTGTGGAGCGCTTCTATGGTATAGGGTGTCCGAACTTGAACGGAGGAGTCCTTCATCATCGTAACACTGCGCTCCAGACCGCCAAAGTGATCACGTCGATGAACGATCGTTACGCTACTGGCAATGGGTTGTAACTCATTGGCCCAGTCTACAGCGGAGTCACCTCCACCTGAGATTAATACTCGCTGGTTGCGGAAGCGTTCCAGTTCCTGAACCGTGTAGTGCAGGTTGGTCACTTCGAAGCGATCTGCTCCTTCGATCTCAAGCTTGACGTTCTGGCGCTCTCCGTACCCAATAGCCAGAATTACGGTCTTGGTCAGATGTTGCTCGCCTTGATCAGCGGTCAGTAGAATGGCTCCATCCTCCTGACGCTCCATGCCGACAATCCGCTGACCGAGAACAATCGTCGGATCGAATGTACGGGCTTGTCCAATTAACTGTGCAATGAGCTGTTCCCCACGAATTGGAGGCATGGCCCCGACATCCCATATCATTTTCTCAGGGTACGTCAGGACTCTTCCGCCCAGTTCATGCTGTGCTTCGATAACCTTGGTCTTCAGTTCTCTCATGCCGCTATAAAATGCTGTGTACAACCCGGCGGGTCCTCCGCCGATGATGGTCACATCATACCGTTCAAGTGAATCTGTCATCGCTTACCTCCATAATTGGTTGGGTGCAATCCCTTTATTTTTTGAGCATGATCGGCAGTTGTTTGATCAGTTCTTCCCTCGCTAGTGGATCTGTCGATATTCCGAGACCGCCATTTACGAAATATACTTTACCGGCTTTGATAGCGGGCAGTTGATTCCATACAGGACCTTTGGTCATATTCTCGACTTCCTTCAGTTCTTCGTCACTGTAATACACAATGAATATCCGGTCCCCGGCAATTTCGGGAAGCTGTTCAATGGAAATATCGGCATAGCCATAGTCATCCGGGTTATCAATCATTTTCTGAATCGCTGCGGTTGGCTTAAATCCATCTTCGTTATAGACGAAACCAGGTAGGTAACTGGTCGTGTACACACTTAATCGTTTTTGGCCGATCATGTATTGGAATACGGATGCCGTCTCGTCCTTCTCAATGGTTCCGTCTTGCTGTAAGTCGTTCCACATCTTCACAATCTTTGCATTATGCTGTGCAAGGAATTGTTCGGGTACTTGCTTGTTGCCAAGCCATTCACCCAGACGATTGATCCGAACAGGCATAGGGTCCCATTCATTGGTCAGGATCACCGGTGCGATCTTGGAGAGGGTCTCATTCTGTTTTTGGTCTGGAGTTGAGGTAATAATCAGATCGGGTTGAAGTTCCACAATCTTCTCAGGACTTGGCGGCCAGCCGATATCTGCAACATCTTTCAGTTCGTCTTTATACGTCGCGTATTGCAAACCTTGTTGTACTACACCTACAGGCTTGATACCGAAAATCAACAGATCTCCAACCGTGTTGTCGGTGTATACAATGCGTTTGGGCGCTATGGGAATCTCCACCTGATTACCATAAGCGTCGGTCGCCATCTGGGTTCCTTTTTCCTCGGATTGGGTGGTCGTTTGACTGGTGTTCTGCGCCGCTGTGTTGCTGGCTGTATCAGCTGTTTTACCACAAGCTGTTGCAACCAATACCACTAAACATAAAGTGAGCAACGTGGTGAGTCTCGACATTTTGTGTCTCATGAATATCCCCCTGTATGATTAAGCATTTACTGATAATCATTATCAATAAATCAAGTGTAATGAAGTTCAAGAATGCATTCAATGGAAGATTAGGACGTTTTTTTTGCATTAATAGGCTGGTTATGGGCAGGTTCCGGCCATTGATAACCGAGGAAGAGTTGAGTTATGATGGCTCTAATTGATAATGGTTATCACGAAAAGGAGAGCTGATTTTGGATCTGACTCATCTCAAAACCCGGTACGGTGTTCCCGGCATTTATTACGAACTTCACGGGTTGGCTCTACAGCATTTATCACCTAACGATGACATTCCACCACAAACACTAACAACCGAGATCATGATTGTGGTAGAGGAGGGAGAGGGTCTGCTCATTTGCGATGGTAAGATACATGAGCTGCAATATGGGATTCCCCTTGTTATCAATGCAGGACACACGGTAGAGATTCGAATAAACGAAGAGACGTTGTTATCCGCGTGGTTAGTCGCCTTTACCTTGCATGATTCGGAGCGCAGAATGTTCCCCGCCCTCGTCGAGACCCGTGAGATGGACACGGCGGGATTTCGAACCATATTGCAGCGGATCAGGGGAATTGAAAACCGTCGTATGGTACAGGATCGCAAACAACGAGTCGGCATTCACACCCAGTTTCAGAGATTAATGAGTATGGTGCTGAAAGATACCCATGAGTACGAGGGAGAAGTCTCCAGTGAGCACACGAGAGCGAATATATCCGAGATCATTTCGCAGCTAAAGGGCCGCTACAACGAGGAAATTACCGTGGATGATCTGGCGGCACAGGCCAGAATTAGCAAGCGCAGATTTACCCATTGGTTCAGGCAACTCACAGGAACGAATCTGTCGGATTATATGACAACGCTGCGGATGGAACATGCCAAACAACTGCTTTTACGCGGAGGACGTATGAAAGAGGTGGCCACCCTGGTGGGATATCGGGATGAGTACTATTTCAATCGACGCTTTAAACAGATGGAAGGAATCTCCCCAGGTCAGTTCATTCTTAACCACCGGCAGAGTTCGTCCAACATCTGTGTGATGAGTTGTCTCGGTCATCTGCTTGCCCTTGGAATTCGCCCGGCGGCGGTTGCCAAAAATCTGTCCAATGAGCATTACCTAACCCCGTTAAGTGCGAGTTTCCACAAGGTTAACAGCGTACCGCTGGACCCACAGGAGATTTCCTATTTGCAGCCTGAGATGATTCTCGTTGGAAATCAGGAGGAATACGATGCGTTATCACCAATCGCGCCGACATATATCTTTTCACAGAACGACCACAAGCCATTCGTATTGTTACAGAAACTTGGAGAGGTATTCGGTAAGGGGCCAGAAGCGGAGAAGGTAATGCAGCAATATGAACGCAAAACACAGCGCCTGAAATCCCGGTTAAAGGGTGTTATTAAGAGTACAGATACGTTCTCCGTGATGGAAATACGCGATGATTCGATCTATGTGTTCGGCAATTACTGGTGTAGGGGAGCCTACAATCTGTATGATGGCCTGGGACTCCAGGCACCAGAGCGGGTTCAGAAGGAATTAATTGACCGTCAGGCTTATCTCATGATCTCAGAGGAGCAAGTTACATCCTATGCAGGTGACCACTTGTTCCTGACGGTGCTGGATTCGGAGCGGTACCAACGTATATCGAACAGCGTTTGGTGGCAGGAAATGCCCGCAGTGAGGCAAAATCAGGTGTATATGACCGAGTATACGGAATTTGCTGTTACCGATCCCATATCCATGCCTTACCAGCTGGATACCCAGATGAAATTAATACTGGATCGCCAAATGTCCCATTCCTGAGCATCTATTTACCCTAGGCTGCTGCGCGGTTGAAGCATTTGATTTTAATCCAGATCAAGACTAAAGCGATCAGTGCAAATATCATCCCGCTCCAGATCAATTGATGTATTCCCAGGTTTGAGATGAACCAGCCGCCGACGGCAGTACCCAAGGTAATACCGAGGTTGGAAAAGGATACATACAAGCTGTTGCCAAATTCAGGCGCGTCCTGCGCTTCAGCGGTTAACCAGGTTTGGCTTACAATTAATCCTCCTGAATGCACGGATGCCCAGATGATGACTACAATAACCATCCACATGAAGTGGGGACCGGCCCAATAGACGAGTGCGTAAGCTGCTATATAGAGCAGGGGGAACATGAGAACAGTAAGGACCACGCTCTTACGTAGAAACTGTCCAAACCCCAAATTTCCGATGATCATGACGACACCAAAGACGGTCAGCATAACGCTGATCCATGATCCGCTCATGTGAGTGACCTGTCCAAGATACTCGGCGAAATAACTGTATACAGAGAACATGGCGGCGAATATAAAAATGACTGCGGCAACATTCAGCCATAATCCAGGTTTGCGCAGAATACCGAGTTGCTTGCCATAGGACATCTTTTCCTTCACGGGCATCGAGGGCAGCCAGATCCATATGCCGATCAAAGCGACCACACTGACCATCGCTCCAAACAGGAAGGCGATTTCGAGGGATAGCCGTTCAGCAAGATACGATGTCAGTGGCACGCCAAAGGCAAAGCCCGCGGTAACTCCGGTAAAGACTTTAGCGACGGCCTGGCTACTTTTCTCTGCTGGAACAAGTTGAGCACTGGTGACCAGGGCTACGGAAAAGAAGACGGGATGGAATAGTGCGGGAATGATACGGAAGATCAGCATGGTATCAAATGTTGTGGCGTAGGCATAAACAACGTTCGAGATAGCAAACATCAGCACAGCGGCCAACAGGATGAATTTGCGATTGATGCCGGACGCCAGCAAGGTGAGAAAAGGGCCTGCAATGGCTACGACCAGCGCAAATATACTGACCAGCCAACCAGCCTGTGCAGCCGAGATACCGAATTTATGCGCAACCTGAGGAAGTACTCCCACAATTCCCATTTCTGTTGTAATGATCCCGAATACACCTAATGCCAGAATCAGGATAAGGAGCGGGTTGACCTGTTGTGATTTCATGTAAAGCGTACCTCCAATGAATTTAAATATATAGAAAAATAGATATAATATGCTGAAATGAGCCTGCCTTGCCTCCTATAACTCCTATAATATGATGGACATGAGAGTAAGTTCTCTGGATTACATTATATCTAGATTTATAGATTTGTAAATATAAAAGTGAGACGTTTTATATTTAAGTCGTCTTCGGCTTGTGTTCTACAGGAGTAATCATGGTAACAATAAGCATGGTCTGCCCCATGAAAAATAGCGCCGGCCCGGGGAATTCTTGGGCCTGACGCTTTGATATCCATGCTTTTATCGATGTGTTGATTATTATTTCGGTTGAATAACCATGCTGTTGAACGAATCGGCCTCCAATTCCATGTGAAGGGTCTGTCCTTCTTCAAGGGTTAGATACAGGTCACGACGGTCCTGGAATGGATTGTTGATGACAATCACGAGACTGTTATCCGGGTTGCGGAAAGCAACGGATTTACCGCTCCAGGCGCCAGACAGGCCGACTCTTCGAGCACCAGGAACAATATGATGTGCGAAGTGCTTCATCACATAATACTCGGGGTTCCGAGTAACCTCCGTCGTGTCCGGATCTATCGTAATCATGGAGTTCTGCTCCCAGCCCCATGTGCTGCGGCCTTTCGGTTCCAGAACCATGTTCCAGTAGATGTATGCGTTCACTCCGTTGCTGAAGTAATGCTGGTAGAGGTTATATACATATTTGGCGTAGTTCCATGAGTTGTTGCCATCACCGCATTCGTTCTCGGTCTGCATATAACGTAACTCCGGATAACTCGCCGAGGTACGTTGAATCGCATTTTTGCCTGCCCATTGATATCCCACACCTTTGATATAGGAATAGGCCTTCGGGTCACTCAGGACAAGCCCGGCGTACTCGTCGAAGTCATTTGTTTTTTTCTTGATCAATTCTTCCCATGGATCAGGAGCGTTGATCGTTCCCAGCCAGATTTCCGTATCCAGACCGTGTTTGTCAAAAGCCGGGCCCAGATAATCGGCGATGAACTCACGGAGTTGCTCACCTGTCCACATGCAAGAAGGGAATTTCTGATCTGCAATTACTTCGTTCTGCACATGCACCTGATGGATGGTAATGCCTGCTTCACGGTAAGCCTGTACGAATTTTACGAAATACAAGGCGTAGGCCTCCAGAATATCTTTCTCCCAACGAAGCGTACCATAGTTATAGGCTTTAGGTGACTTCATCCACGTTGGCGGACTCCATGGGGAGGCGAAGAATTGCAGGTTCGGGTTATAACTTAGAGCTTCCTTGATGTAAGGAATCAGATATTTGAAATCACGTTCGATCGAAAAGTGTTCCATGGCCACGTCGCCGTCCACCTCGTTGTGGCTATACCATTGCTCCGCATAATCACTTGCGCCGATCGGCAGGCGACAGATGTTAAACTTATGCTCACCTTCCGGATGGAAGAGGGAATGAAATACCTCATGGCGCTGCTCCTCGTTTAAGTGGGTTAGAGCCATATAACCAAGCTCGTTGAAACAGCCACCAAACCCTTCCACAAGCTGGTGCTGCTCACCTGTCAGTTTTAAGTTAGCGTTTTCATTTGTCGGTACAAAAGATAGCTCTCTCCACGAGTTGTCTTGGGTTGTGGAATAACCACTGAACGTGAATGTCATGTGAATTTCCTCCTCGATTGAACCTCAGTTGTCATATATATTACGTTCAGTATAACAACTCCCACTGCAAAAGAAGATGTGCTAAACCGTGTGAAATTTACCCTAATCCAAGATGGAGTATCATACGTTCATATCCGTACAGACAGATCATCTGCAGTATTCACTTGTGATTGACGCTACCCATATACCATTATCCAATGTCATAGCACAACTGTCGTAGCACAACCAAAAATCCCCGCTGATTGTTCAGACGGGGACCTTCGCTGTGGTTCTCTTATGGCTGGAAATGAACGTGAGTCACCTTTAAGGTTGCACACTTTCACCAAGCTGTTTATTTTCAAAAACCAGAATCGTTTTGCTGCTTCCGATATAGGCAACCGTCGTATTGAACTGCTCCGAAATAAAGCGAACCGGTACAAATGCTTTGCCATTTTTCATCAAGAGAGGAGCATCATGGATCGCAAGCGCATCATTCACGACAACTTGTTTATTGCCCACGCTCCAGCGGATGGTCTTGTCATTCTGTGTGATCACGGCTTCGCGTGTACCGCTGTTCCAGTTCACATTGGCGTTTAACTGCTCCGAGACAAAACGCAGAGGCACATAGGTCCGGCCTTCATCGATAAAAGGTGCAGCATCCAGTGCGTAAGCACGATCACCTACATAGGCGGTGGTGGACCCTTCAATCAGACGCTGGAAGCTGCCCTGAGGCGTTCGTTTCTGCTCCCGCACATTCATCCGGTTCAGAAGCTGCATGGTATGACTGCCGCCCGCGACATCCAGATAGTTGTTCTGCACCGTGAGTCCCGCAGGTTCAACCTCTGAGACAGACGTCTGAATACCGGATGATAACGAGGTGGAAGCCGAGATATCCTGTATGGCATTCGTCGCTGACTGATCACGGGTAAACGTAAAACCTGCAATCGGTGTCAGATCCCACACCCGGTTGTTGGATAATTTCAACACGTCCAGGCTGGAATGCTCACGTAAAGGTTCCAGATCGTAGATCTGATTAGATTCTGCATTCAGCTCTGTTAGCCCAATCAGTCCCTCAAGCCCTTTGAGGTGCTGTACTTGGTTACCAGAGATATCAAGTATCCGCAGCCGTGTCATGTGCTCCAGCGGTGTCAGATCCGTGATTTGATTACCTGCCACATTCAGATTCCGCAGTGTATTTGGCAATTCAGCCAGTACGTCCAGCGTCTGAATCTGGTTATTCGCTACATTGAGTTGTTGGAGCCGCGTTTTACCCATGAGCGGTGTCAGATCGCTAATCGTATTGTTTGAGATCTCAAGCCACTTCAGTGCATCCGTATCCGTGAGGGCCGCAAGACTGGCAATCTGGTTGCCACTGGCGTGGAACGTATGTAATCGGGTGAACCCACGTACAACTTCTATGGAAGATATGGAGTTATTGCTGATATACAGCCGTCCCAAGTCTTTCAATTCAGCAAGTGCGTGTATGGATGTAATATAGTTGTTGCGAACATCGATCTCGCGAAGCTGGGTTAGGTGCTCCAGTGGTGTGAGATCCTCAATCTCATTTCCATATAATCGGAGGTGAGTCAGGTTGGTTGCATATTCCAGACCGGACAGGCTTTGAATACCTGCATTGCTCAGATCTACCACTTCAAGCTGCTCCAGATCCGATGAAGTCAATGGAACATCCAGAGGTTTGTTCAGGATTAGCTTCAGTCCGTCCTCCAAAGCGGGATCTTCAATGATTCCCTCACCCAAGTCTGTAGTCGTGTAAGCCATGGCTTGCCCCGATGCCCCGAGACTCAGGATGAATACTAGAAATAGTAGAGTCATTCTTTTCATTGCATGCATTCCCTCCGATTTTTAGAATTATAAAATAATCCGAACAGATTGAGTTAGATAAGTATAGTATTTACACGATAACGAAGGTTGTACTGCCCACGGAGTGTTCAGTGTAAATTGAACAGTTTAACATATGCAGGTTCGGCTAAAAGCACATCTATAGTTATTAACCCGTCAGCGGGAAAAAGGAACAAGAGATTTCGGAATAGGTATTTCTTCTACTTCTATTCTATATGAAACAAACCCTGCTCTGCACTCTTCAGAGACATCTTTATCAAAAAAAATTGCACATCTTCCGCAGAACCTATTCAACCCACCCTTGAAACGGGTATAGATGAAGTAAAGATGCCAATTTGGAGGGGAAGATGTGAGTATGCGCCAAGCCATGATCATTAGTAATCCATCGTCAGGTAAGGAAGAGGCCGAGCAGTATGTGTCCCAAGTCAGAGAAATTTTGGAGTCACAGCAGTATGAGGTGGTTGTTAACGAGACAGCCGGAGAAGGTGATGCGACCAACTACTGCGTGAATGCCTGCAAGGACGGCTGTGATCTGGTTATTTCCATCGGAGGCGATGGCACGCTGCATGAGACGATTAACGGCATGATGGATCAGGACCATCGTCCCCGACTGGGCGTCGTACCGCTGGGTACGGTGAATGATTTTGCACGTGCGCTGAATATCTCGCTTGACCCGGAGGAGGCCATTAGGCAGTTACGTTCGGATCAGACCCATATTGTGGACCTGGGGAAAATCAATGATCGCCTGTTTGCCAACGTGGTGGCTGCAGGGTCTTTGGCGGAAGCTCTGTTCTCTGTATCCTCAGAAGAGAAGTCGAAGCTAGGTTCATTCGCATATCTCAAAGAAGGCTTGAAAGACCTGGTGAATACACCAGCCAATCAATTGACCATTGAACATGACGGCCAGATTTGGGAAGGGGAATCTCCTCTTTTTCTGGCGGCACTGACCAATTCGGTCGGAGGATTCAAGAAGTTGTCCCCGGATGCTGCGGTGGACGATGGTCTGATTCATTGTTTTGTTGTTCGTAACATCAGTGTGTTCAACAGCTTGACCCTGGGCACTTCCCTGTTGTTTGGCAGTCTGAAGGACCATAAGGATGTGGATTATTTTACGACAAAAGAAGTCCATGTACGCTCAGCCGAAGCCATTCGCACCAATGTAGATGGTGAGGAAGGCCCTGCTCTGCCGATTCACATCACTGTCCTGCCAAGGCATATTGAGGTTATCGTACCGGAAAACGTATAACTCACTCCTGTCTAATTACAGGCTGAGGTTGAAATCCTATCATTTCTCCATATGAATGTAGGATAAATCTATTGAAACCGATTGCAGATTTGTGTCACAATCAAAGGTAAGATACACGATAATATTCGAATATGGAGGGAAAACATCTTGAGAACCATTAAATTGGGTAGCAGCGCACTAGAAGTACCTGTAGTGGCCGTGGGCTGCATGCGGATTAATTCACTAGACGGCAAGGAAGCCGAACATTTTGTTCGTTCTGCAATGGAGGTTGGCGCGAATTTCTTTGACCATGCCGACATTTATGGTACAGGAACATGTGAGGAGATCTTCGCCGAAGCGGTGCAGATGAATCCCCAAGTTCGTGAAAATATGATTCTTCAATCCAAATGCGGTATCCGCAAAGGCATGTTTGATTTCTCCAAAGAGCACATTCTGAATTCGGTCGATGGCATCCTGCAACGTCTGAAAACGGAATATCTTGACGTTCTGCTGTTGCACCGTCCAGATACTTTGGTTGAGCCGGAGGAAGTGGCTGAAGCCTTTGATCAATTGGAGCGCGAAGGCAAAGTACGTCACTTCGGGGTGTCCAACCAGAATCCGAATCAGATCGAATTGTTGAAAAAATACGTGAAACAGCCACTGGTAGCTAACCAGTTGCAGATGAGTATTACCAATACCACGATGATTGACAGTGGAATCAACGTGAACATGGAGAACGAAGCTGCGGTGAACCGTGACGGCAGTATCCTTGATTATTGTCGTCTGCATGATATCACGATTCAGCCATGGTCTCCGTTCCAGTACGGATTCTTCGAAGGCGTATTCCTGGGTAGCGATAAGTTCCCGGAATTGAATGCGAAGATCGATGAGATTGCTGCGAAGTATGATGTGAGTAATACAACGATTGCGATCGCGTGGTTGCTTCGCCATCCTGCGCAAATGCAGCCAGTGACAGGTACAATGAATATTGAGCGTCTGAAAGACTGTGTGAAAGCGGGAGATGTTCATCTCACTCGTCTAGAGTGGTATGAAATTTACCGTGCGGCAGGCAATATACTGCCTTAAATCCAAGTTATAGTGAGTATGCTGACTGCTGAGTCAGTTGAGAACACGAGCCCGTAGATGGCTCGTGTTTTTTGTCTGTTTTCGAGTTTGATGTCGGACGAGTGTCCGATATAAAATAAGAATAGAAATCTTGTTTTAATTAAAGGATTAAAATGGTTATATTACAAATTAGTTGAATTTATTATATTGACCGCTACTTTCTAATTACATATAATTACTTTTGCATACCGATAATCCTGTTTATGGTTTTTTTATTTTGGAGGGTGGTGTTCGTTTGGAGCCGACAACCACGATACGCGATCATTTGGAAAGTTATCTGAAGCGTGAACAGATGTCTATTAGTCATTTTTCAGAGACGTCAGGGATTAATTCGGGTACGCTGAGCAATATTTTGAATAAAAATCGGCCTATTGCCATGCAGCAGTTGGATCGTATTACTTCTGCCATGAGATTGGAAGAAGGTTATTTCTATGAGTTATACATAGATGAATGTTTTGTACACGCAACCCCGGACTGGCGAAGATTGGGACCCTTCCTTCAACGCTGTGCCGAGTTGGACAAGTTAAACTGTATTGAAGAGGTTATTCGTCTGATGATGGATAATCTATCTTATATCCCCTTATTATTTGAAGTGGCTGAAGAATTCTACCAAGCGGGTAAATTCAAACCGGCCATTCTTCTATATGAAAATATCGCCGAGAGTGAGAAAATGCAACATTCCGAGCGGCTTGCACTCTGTCAATATCGACTGTTCAGGTTGGGACTGACGAATGATCAGCAGCGGAATCTGATTATTGCAGCCCGGTTTGAATATTATGTGGATCGGCTGGATGAACGCTATCAATTGGATGCGCTTAACGAACTGATTAATGCTTTTGGGGCATTGCATAGATGGAGTAAGGTTCAGGAATTATCTGAAAAATTGAAGCTGAAAGCGTCCATCCATTATGAGATGAATGGCCGAAGGAAACAAGAAGAGACCAAAAGACCAATTGTCTTTTATATTCTGTACTCCTATCTAGCTTCTGGTAGTGCCTGTTATCATTTGAAGGACTATACCGGTGCGCTGAAGTATGTTTCTTTGTATACGGATAACAGTTGGGTGAAGAGTCCGGATAAAGACGAAATCGTCGTTATGAATCAGTTTCAGGAATGGGCCGAAGCTAACCGTTATATATATCATTTAATGGGTGGTCAGTTTGAGGTACTACCTGATTATCTGGCTTATATTTCAACAAAGGAAAATGAGATATTCCCAGCGTTATGTGATATTGTAACGGCGGCTAATCGCTATGATAAGGATATTGATCATGTACTTAAACAGTATGAATCATACTTTACTTATCAGGAACAGAGTAACCGAATTGGCAAAGTCAGCAGACAGGTTACGGATGATCGTTATTTACGACTTTTAGCAGATTTGGGCGCATATTATTTAAAGAAAGACGAGTTTCATATAGGTATAGAATTTGTTCTGGATAGTTTAAGATTTTCTATTGAAATTAGCAGTGGACGAGGTATGCTTAGAGGTGTCGGACTGTTTGAGCAATACAGGGATTTTGCATCTGAGACGGCGAAACAGCAATACAAAATGATAATTAGTGAGGTGCAGAAACTCAATGAAGAGAAAGTTGGCTTTGCTGATAGCTACCTGTAGTATCGTTGTGTTTATCGTAGCTCCTGTTACGGAACCTGTCTCAGGCAAGGAGATCCCGAACCCCGAAATTATGAGACCTGCTGATCATGGATTTGGAACTTAATAAAATGTTAAAAGAAACGCTTCTGATTTATTTCAGAGGCGTTCTTTTTTGTGTATTGAAGTGGAAGAATAAGTATGTCGTATCTTACATGCGCTTTTGATTGGCATAATACACTAAAATATGACAAAAAGGAGGGATACTATGGATCGCCTGGATTTGATATCACGAATTGAAGATGCCAGACAGTTGTTATATCGCATGCATATGGAGTACGGCAGTCTGCTTCATCCTGAAGTGATCCAGCAATCCGTAGTCCTGGACGGTCTGATTAATCAATACAACAGAGCGAAGATAGGAAAGATTATAAATTAGGTTCGCCTATTTACATTTGCGTTTTTGTATACTATAGTTAGTCACATGAGTAACTAACCGACTAACTGATTGATGAATACGTATGAAAGTTGGAAGCACATGAAATCGACTTTGGATGAATCTCAGCCTATTTTTCATCAGATTGCCACGATGATTATGGACGATATTGTGGAAGGCAGATTGAAGGTGGAAGAACAGGTCCCCTCAACCAATGAACTGTCACGCTTCTACAATATCAATCCGGCTACAGCCCGCAAAGGACTGCAGGAGCTCGTGGACAAGGGGATTATATACAAACAGCGAGGTGTTGGAATGTTTGTTGCGAAGGGAGCAAGAGAAGCATTGCTTGTTGAACGGAAGCAGGATTTTTATGAAGAATACATCAAGCCTTTACTTGAAGAAGCCAGACGGATTCACATGAATGAAGACATGATCATTGATCTGATTCGCGGCAAGAAGGATAAGGAGAGTGACTTATGATTCATATGGAGCAGGTCAACTACAGCTACCAGAAGACGCCTGTGTTGAACCAGGTTACGCTACATGAGAGTGAACCGATCATTAGTGCCATCTGGGGAAGAAATGGAGCTGGGAAAACAACACTGATGAGTTTACTTGCAGGGCATAACCGCCCGGACAGTGGAACCGTCCAGATCATGGGTCAAGACCCCTATAATAATCTGGCTGCCCAAGAGAATCTGTGCTACATCCAGGAGAATCATCCCTTGGGGAAAAACTGGACGGTTAGTGATATGGTTCAAATGGGACAATATTTTCATCCGCAGTGGAATCAGGATTTGGCGGAACGTTTAATCGATGTGTTCGAACTACCGGCGAAGAAGAAGATCATTAAATTTTCGAAGGGTATGAAGACTGCCGCCCAGATTATATTGGGTCTTGCCAGTAATGCCAAGATAACCATTCTAGATGAACCTACCAATGGGCTCGATGCGGAGAAGCGTAAATTCTTCTACAATGCCCTACTGGAAAGTTATGAAGATAACCCGCGTCTGATCCTGATATCCAGCCATCATATTGAGGAGATTCAGCCCTTATGTGAGTCCCTTATCGTTTTGCAAGCCGGAGAGGTGATGTTAAATCAGCCGATGGAAGAGATGCGCGAAAAAGGAGTTCTTCTAACAGGGGGAATTGATGACATTAATCGAGTCACAGCGGATGTTAAAGTTATCGAGTCTTCCCAGATGGGGTCGACTGTAAAAGTGATGATTGATGAGCCCTACTCGAAAATGTGGAAGGATATCGCTCATGCACAGGGGCTTTCCATTGAGAAAGCGACATTACAGGATTATTTGGTTAACAGAACCCGTAATCAAGAGGGGGTTAAACCATGAACGCAGTAAAAGGTACGAACCGACTGATTCGGGATGATATGCGTTTGTATTTGATGATATTTTCATCTATTGCGCTTATGCTCACCGTCGTATATCTGGCCATTGGCTTCATCTTTGATGTCTCGTATGCTACACAACTGTTTGGTCCAATGTACGGAGGGATATGTGCGTTTGCGATTGGGGGAATCATTACACTGTTTCCGGTTGCGATCGGTATAGGCAGTACACGAGTTCAATTCATGAAATCCTTCTATATGAACTCGTTATGGATGGTTGCAGGCACTATGGCCATTCTGCATGTGGCGTATTTCCTCATACATCTGCTTCAGGAAAAAGGGATTGTTGACGTTACCCTTTATCAACCAGGCATGTTGTATTCAAGCGAATATCATTTCTTATCCTACCTGTGGATCGATCTGATGTGCGGCTTTCTCGTACTGGGAGTCTCTGTCTTCCCAACGGTTTGTTGGATGCGATTGGGGTTACGTAACTTCTTCATTATGTTCTTTGGGGTGAGTCTGATTATGACCCTAATCGTTGTCTTCGCAGATTTTGGCGAGTGGATGAGATGGATTGCGAGTGTGAATATGATGACACTGTTCACCGTTCTGGGGGTCATTGGAGGGGTTTTACTTCTGAGCACGTACCCGATGATGAAGAATGCGCCTCTTACAATGAAATCCAAAAAAGACTAACGGGAAACTGTTGTATAAAAGAATCTGTATAAGTTGAACTAATCATTACGCGATAATGGAGGAATGAAACTCCACTGTAATCAGAAAAACACGAGGTGCGAACGCGCCTCGTGTTTTTGGTATCATCCTAAATCACTGAATATACATCAACCATCTTTGTGCAATCCAAACTGAATGTGTATGCGTTAAGCCTGAGCTTGTGGTTTGAATCCTTCGTCTTTGAGATACTCGCCAGCTTCGCTACGCGTTTCGAAAGCCATATCCAGATTAACGCCGGAGTACACATACCACATGTCATCTTCATATTTTAAAGTCAACGTATGTCCATCTTCATCGATCCACGTTCCGCCGCCCGTAGAGGTTGTAGCCAATGCAGGAGCAGCAGCTTTTACTTGTTCTGGCTCTTCGAATTCAACTGCGTTGGGATTGTGAGACATCGATTGGATCGTTTCATCTAACAATGTGCGCAGATCTGCTTCGGAGTAATCACGAATATTGACGAATCCTTTAGCATCGGTCTCAACGTTGGGCAGTAGCCCCGCATAGATATAACCGTTACCGTTCGGGTGAATATGGAGAGCAACAATCTTTTTATCATACGCACTTTCTTCGTAGTGGAAATTAACACGACCGAGAGAAACATCTTTGCGTTGCAGTTGGGGATACGATTGTAGCACTTCAAGCTTTTGTTCCACGTTAAGCATAATTGCCTCCTGTAAATGTTCAATAGAGGTGATTATAACATAGGTGATCGCTTATGACGATTCGGAACTACCCATCAAAATGCTTCGCCCGAGTTCTTTCAGATGTTCCATAGCTTGCAGATAAGGATAAGGTCCATAGCTTACGCGAGCTACACCGAGTACAGCAAGCTGTTTTGGTGAAGGTTCAGGAGACGTAACCATGACGTTAATTGGCAGCGGTGAACGCTCACACAATTCCTGAATCAATCGGTGATCCTGCAAACCGGGTACAAACAGACCGCTGGCTCCTGCATCTGCATAATGGCTCGAACGTATAAGTGCTTCCTCTAGAAGGGAGTGGTTATGTTGTTCAGGTGCATGTTGCAGAAAAATATCTGTACGGGCGTTAATGAACAACGGTATGCCTGCCTGCTCCGCAGCTTCCCGGGCGGCAGACAGTCTCGGGCATTGCTCCTCCACAGTGTACAATCCCAAGCCAGCGGGAAGTTGATCTTCAATGTTGATTCCTACAGCACCATGATCGATGACTTGCAGGATATTTCGCTTCACTTCTGACACAGACCTCCCATACCCTCCCTCTATATCGATCGTTACAGGAAGTTCCACATTCGCTGTAATCCGTGCCAGATTGGCAAGTACCAGATGGAATGGCATGGCTTCACCATCTTGCTCACCATGGGCCGCAGCAACGGACCAGCTTCCGGTTGCAATGGCCGTTGCTCCAGCGGATTGAATGGCTTGTGCGCTTCCGGCATCCCAGACATTGACCAGAACAAGTGGTTTTCCTTTCACATGGTATTGTTGGAACAACATTGCTTTCTCTTCTAAGGTACTCATATTTATGTTGACTCTCCTTTGTTATATCATGCATTCCTTTGGACATTTGATGCGTACTTCATTACTTGATTCCGTTATTCAGCTATCCGGTTCCTGTTTCTCGTGCGTCAAAAGCCAGTTTTTGCGAGTTAATCCCCCGCCGTATCCGCCCAGTTCGCCACTGGCATTGATTACTCGGTGACATGGAATCACAATCGCGAGCTGGTTGGCTCCATTCGCCTGTGCCACAGCTCGGCAAGCAGTCGGTTTTCCCAGTGCATTTGCAATCTCTTGATATGACCTCGTTTCACCAGCCGGAATGGCTATTAGCTCGTCCCATACACGCTTTTGAAATGGTGTTCCTAAACAGAACAACGGTGTGTCGAATGCTGTCCTTTCGCCCTGAAAATACTCGTTTAGTTCAAGCTCAATGGACTGTATGGGAGCCGTAGTACCAGGGACAATAGCCGATTTGGTTCGTTTACGCAGACGCTCAACCTCTCGCTCCAAACCTCTACGGTCCACAAATTCAAGTAAATATAGGGCCTCGTCATCTGCAATGGCCATCATCGGACCAAGGCGGGTGTCAATCCAGGACGCTTTTAGCACACGTCCCTCATCCACTTGAGTGGGAGCAGCACCCATGATCCGTGAAAAGGCATCGCGAAAGCCGCTACTTGACTCATATCCGGTAGATAATTGGCTATCGATCACGGTGCGTCCGGAGCGAATGTTTTTCAAGGCGAGTCCCATGCGGCGAGCGCGAGCATATTCGACAAAGGTCATGCCGAACCGCTTCTTGAACTGTCGGCGCGCCGTGGATTCATCGATGGAGAGAGCCTTGAAATCCTGTCCTTTCCAGCGTTTATCCGGTTGTTTCTCGACAGCGTCCACCAATATGCGAACGACATCCGATACTTGATTGGGATGAGATAGCGGGCGACAGCGCTGGCAAGGACGATATGAAGCCAGAAGTGCCTGTTGAGCCGTCTCATAGAATTCGCAGTTTTCGAATTTTGGCTTTCGCGCCGGGCATGTGGGACGACAGAACACACCTGTGGTTCGGACCCCAACATAGAATAAACCTTCGTATTCTGAATTTTTGGCTACAAGCGCCTCGTAATATTGTTCCTTTAGATCAGCAGAAATCATGGGGGCACGTCCTTACTTCGTTAGAATCGAATCTTTATCTTTATTCCATTATAGAAAAGCGTTACAGCAAGCATCGCCGAAAATCAGGCATGAATATTCGATATGTTGAATCTGATTGGAGATGGAATCCGTTTTGTTCAGAATTTGTTTAGAGTGAACTGGTAATATAGACCTATCCAAGTGGAGTGACTTAGGCAAAGATGCCTATTTGTCGAAAAAGATGATTATTGACCGTTCATTGTTATAGGAAAAATGCATAGGTAAGCATAAAAAATAAAGATTAGCGGAACGAAAGTTCGGAGGTCGACTAGAATGAGATATTCCACGTACAAAAGTATTTATGAACCTGTTTATACAAAAACGTCCGAGTCTCGCACCCTGTATGTTAAAAAGCAATTCATGCAGCGTGTGAAAATACCAACCTGGCTATCGAAGATGGTCATCATAGCTCTAATTATAATCATAGGGTGTAGTGCTGTGTTCACTGTGTTTGCCGGCGATGAGCAGTTGTTATCAGGGGACAAGGTCGTTGTATCTCAGGGAGATACACTGTGGAGTATTTCTTTGACCCATAAACCTCAGCAGATGGATACTCGTGTATATATAGAAGCGGTCAAAAAGGTAAATGAACTGGAGCATAACTCCATCCAAATTGGACAAGTTTTAGTCTTGCCAGGGTTTGATCGATAAAATAAACGGTGCATGACACCATTAACAGAGTGCTTTCTTTATTCATCGAAGTGCAACCGCATACTTAATTTAATAATCATTTACATATAATGGAGCTTCATGAGGGACGATATGGTGTAGTGATTAGTAAGTGGTGTGTTGGATCTATGTGCTGTAGATGAATGAAGGGAGAACTAGATGATGAAAATGAATATAAAGAAATCTACACTTTGCATGTCTGTGCTATGTATTTCGTTATTCGTCAGTGCCTGTGGCACTAGTGGTGAATCGGTTCAGGAACATGCCTATCCGGAATCGAAGCAGCCCGTAGAGGAAGCTGGAGAAAGCTCTGTTCCCAATGCGGATGCGAAGAATAACAATGATAAGGGTAGCGCCAGTGGTGATGAGGGAAAGCCTACGGCTCAATCGGAGTCCACTGAACCGTCGGAGCAGATTGATATCGTCATCGACCAGTCGGAGAAACCGATGGAGGGCAACAGCTTTGATTTTGGAATTAAACAGGTTCCTAAGGGTTATGCACTAACGGAGATGCGTTGGACGTCTAACACGGTCACGATTGTGAATTCGCTACAGGAAGCCATTGAACATGGCGCCAACGGCGAAGATGGATTTTACTTTAGCGGCAATGGACAATTCTCCGGATTTATCTATTCGGATGAGATGAAGGGCGAGC
This sequence comes from Paenibacillus sp. FSL H8-0079, assembly GCF_037991315.1. NCBI lineage: Bacteria > Bacillati > Bacillota > Bacilli > Caryophanales > Paenibacillaceae > Paenibacillus > Paenibacillus sp. FSL H8-0079. The sequence continues at coordinate 6,498,633 of NZ_CP150300.1, read as the reverse complement.
GCGGCAAAGCCACGTTTGTGTTCACGAATGATGAGGGAGACCAAATCATGTCGGAGAAAGAAATTACGTTGAAGTAATAGACACAATATTAACGCTCCGTCTGGAGCCTGATGAACAGGAAAAGCAGCCACGTGGGCTGCTTTTTTTGACATCCATGATTACAAGATCACTGATCCATCTGTGCCTACATAAAGTCAAAGAAATAACGGACCACGTGGAACATAACCGGAGAGGTGTAAGTCAGGCTGTCGACCCGGCTTAGGTAGCTTTTTTTGAGCGAATCGAACTTGTTATCATCCCCGATTAGTAGGTCGCGCTTCAGTACGGACACCGTCAGACTGCCGAAGAATCCAGCCAGACTGATCAGCACCCCGATGAACAGCGAGAATTTCCAATCAAATGGCGTCAGGTAAGGATGGATAAAATAAGACGTTGCTGTCGTTACAATGAATGCACAGGCGAATCCTTCCCAGGTGACAAAAGGATTGGCCGTGGGCACCACTTTTCGTTTGCCCAGATAGAGAGAGACCAGATAATGCACCACATCGTTAAGCTGCGTTAACACGACGAGAAACAGCACCAGCTTGGACCCGTACTCCGGTGTGGCAAATGGGAAATAGGCAAGGTGACTCAGTCCAAACACCATCAGCATTAATCCCCATTGTGTGGAGCTGACACTGCGCAGGAAACCGACCGTGCCTTTGTTAATCAGGCGTGGCAAGGGAAGTACCAGGAACACATATAGTGGAATAAACACGATAAACATGCCATACCATCCAATGTAGATCCAGTAGAACTGAACCGGAATCGCCAGATACGCCCATAGGAACAGCCTGCGGTCGGCTTTGCGTGTACTGCGAATCATGGAGAAGTATTCTTTGAGAGAAAAGAATGCAAGCACCATGAGGGAGATGAGGGACACGATGGGGTTAAAAAGGGTGGCGAGGCAAAAGATCACGAACATGCCCCACCAGGTTTTGATTTTTTGGCCGATGCCTGAATAGTCTTTGGTTGGCTGAAGCTTTGCAATAATTTTGTACACGATATGTATCACAAGTAAAGCTGTAAAGATTAGCGTTAGTGTAAAGAGTGAACTGCTCACGTACCGATCACCTGCTTATTCAAAGTAAGATTCCATTATAGGGTACCTATGTTATTATGAAGGAATAGTGCCAACTTGATAAGGGGAAATTTTGCTATGACAGATGAACGCTCCATCTATATCCTGCTTACGAATACAGGAACGCTGTTTACCAAGGTTATTCAGAGCTATACCCGGGCGCCATATAATCACGCATCAATCTCATTTGACCGGGAATTAACCGAACTGTACAGCTTCGGCCGCAAGCATCCAAGCAATCCGTTGAACGGTGGATTTGTGAAGGAAGATATTCAGACAGGTACATACAGCAAGTATCCCAATACCACATGTGTCATATACAAACTTCAGGTGACGGATCGTGAAGTGGAAAAGATGAAACGTGTGCTGCACATCTTCATCCGCAGTCGCCAGAAATATATGTACAATCTGCTCGGCGTGATCGGCATTACGCTCAAGGAACCTGTGGAGTTCAGCAACTCCTACTTTTGTTCTCAATTTGTAGCCGAGATTCTGCAACGTTCAGGCATCAAGCTGTGGAACAAGCTGCCTGCGCTGGTGACACCGGATGATTTTCGCCAGAGTGAACGATTGCAGCTGGTCTATGAAGGGAAGCTAAGCGAGTATACGCTGGGGAATGCAGAGCAAGAGTAGGGTAGGTGCATGTGCTGATGCTCCCAAGAAAGTCCCACTATAAAACAGCCTGCTGCCACGGATGAAGAGGCAACAGGCTGTTTGTGTACTTCATATAGATGATGGTGAGGATGAGGATCGGTCGAAATTAACCTCTTCAAGGAATTCAATCACTTCACCATTGGGACTGTGGACGAGTGCGTTTTTAACCCGAAGTGCAGGTTCTCCAAGCGATATCCAATCCGGTGCAACATAGGTCTTGGCTCCATATGCGAGCGCTCGCTGATAGATGTCTTCTACATCGTGCACGTAAAAGGCGAAATGTAATAGTGCGCCGTGCCGGACCTCTTCAGGAGAGGTGGCAGGTTCACCCTCGGCGGGAATGACGGCTTTTGGGTCAAATACCTCAATACATGTACGCTGATCCGGAGAGATCAACATACATGCCTCGGTAATGTGGAAGGAAGGCAAACTCCAGGAGTGACCGACCTTGAATCCTAATACTTTTGTATAAAACGCCAAGGTATCTTTATAATTTCGGGCCTGAATGGCCACATGTGCAAGTCCTATAACACTCACGTTCATCGCTCCCTCTTCAGATTATATTCTAAAGTATAGGGAGAATTTCGCGTTGGAACCATATGATATCAAAGGATATAATGAGATAACATATATAATTTATTAGTTTATTTATACAGAAAACCTTATTAAATAAGGCAATAACTCGGAGGTTTACAAATGGAACACATCATAGATGAGATCGATCAGCAGATTATGCGCTTGCTGCAACATCATGCACGTATGCCCATTGCACAGATTAGCAAAGAAATTAACATGTCCCAGCCTTCGGTTAAGGAAAGAATCCTGAAACTGGAGGAGAGAGGTGTAATCACGGGATATTCGACGATCTATAATCTGGCCCAATTAAACCGTGGTACCACAACATTTATTTTGCTCAAAACAGAACATTGCGACGAGTTGGTTCAGTTCTGTGAACAGGCCATCGAAGTCACGGACGTCTATCGCATTAGCGGTGAGTATAACTATCTGATCAAAGTACAGACGGCGTCCATCGAAGAACTTGCCGAGTTTCAGGATTCACTGGTGAAGCTTGGACCCTCGAAATCTCATATCAGCATGAAAAATATCATGGAAAACCGTGTTCTCCTCTAGGGTGATGGGATTCATTGTGCATATGCACAATGAATTTCGTCCTTTCATCAATATTTATTCTGGCCTCCAGCAACTATAATGAAAGCGTGTTCAACAAGTGCATAGGGGGCAATTGACAATGGAACCATTAACGATTAGCTGGATTGGTGCTCTGGCAGGACTGGCTATTGCGATCATTTTGATTTTGAGGAAGCTGAATCCGGTCTATTCTTTATTTCTGGGTGCAATTGTAGGCGCTTTAATTGGCGGAGCGAATCTGGAAGAGACCGTAAATATACTGGTGGATGGCACGCAAAGTGTCATGGGAACCGTACTCCGGGTACTGGCTGCCGGGGTGCTTGCAGGTGTGATGATGGAATCGGGAGCCGCGGAGACGATAGCGCAGGCGATCGTACGTAAATTTGGCGGAAGCAAAGCCATTCTGGCGCTGGCACTGGCCACGATGATCATTACCGCGGTTGGGGTATTTATCCCCGTAGCTGTACTGATCGTTGCACCGATTGCCTTGTCTGTAGGTAATAAAATGGGTATATCCAAACTGGCATTACTGCTGGCCTTATCGGGTGGGGGTAAGGCGGGGAACATTATCTCCCCGAATCCCAATACCATTGCAGCAGCGCGAGGGTTCGATCTGGATCTGAGCAACGTCATGTTGGCAGGCGTAATTCCAGCGATCTGCGGCTTGATTGTAACTGTAATTGTAGCTTCAATGCTTAAGAACAAAGGGGTTATGGTTTCTAATCAGGAAGCAGATCAGGGTGATGTAGATACATCTCAATACCCGCCACTTGGCAAAGCCATTGTTGCCCCGTTGGTTGCGATCATTCTGTTGATGATCAATCCTATTGGCTCTATTGCGGGCATTGAAGCATTGTCCACATTCAAAGTGGATGCAATGTATATCCTGCCGATTGCAGGAATTATCGGTATGCTGGCAATGGGACAAGGCAGAAACATCGTAAAATATTCAACCGCAGGATTAAATAAAATGACAGCAACCGTGCTCATTCTGGTGGGTGCAGGAGGAATTGCAGGACTCATCTCTGCTTCAGATCTGTCAGGTCAAGTGGTTGGTCTGATTGAAGCATCGGGAATATCCGGTACCTTCCTCGCACCGATTGCGGGGATTCTGATGGCGGCAGCGACAGCTTCAACGTCAACGGGGGTTATTCTGGCAACGGGCTCCTTCGGTGACGCGATCCTGAACATGGGAACAGCGCCGCTCGCAGCTGCCGTTATGGTGCACACCGGGGCAACCGTTATCGATTCCTTGCCACAGGGCAATTACTTCCACGTGTCGGCTGACAGCATGAAGATGACGATTCGTCAGCGGATGGGCGTTATTCCATATGAAGCGATTGTAGGTGGCACGATGGCTATCGTAGCGACGTTACTGTACGGATTTATTCTTTAATTCTTTAATCTAACGGATGGAGTGAGAGAGATGAGAGAAACTGGAGATACTAGAGAGAAGACATTTGTTTTGGCACCGGATTCGTTCAAAGAAAGCATGACAGCGAAAGAAGTATGTATCGCTATGGAAAAAGGTTTGCGTAAAATATATCCGACGGCAGGTTATATTCATGTACCCATGGCGGATGGTGGGGAAGGTACGGTGCAGTCCCTTGTGGATGCTTCCGGCGGTTCCCTTCACCAGCAAGAGGTGAGCGGGCCATTAGGTCAGACAGTGACTGCCCAGTATGGCATTCTGGGTGACGGAACAACGGCGGCCATCGAGATGGCATCGGCCAGTGGCATACATCTGGTAACCAAAGAAAACCGAGATCCGCTACGGACGACAACCTATGGAACGGGAGAGTTGATTCGAGCATGTCTGGATCTTGGCATACGTAAAATCATCATCGGCATTGGTGGCAGCGCGACCAATGATGGTGGTGCGGGCATGGCTGAAGCACTTGGTGCGAAGTTTCTGGATGCACAGGGTCAACCTCTTGCGCGGGGTGGCGGGGTTTTGGATCAACTGGCCCAGATTGATGTGTCGGGTCTGGATGAGCGTTTGCAGGAAGTGGAGTTCATTGTAGCCTGTGATGTGACCAATCCGCTCTGTGGGGAGCATGGTGCATCAAGGGTGTTTGGGCCGCAAAAAGGGGCTACCCCAGAGATAGTTGAGCAGCTGGATGCGAACCTGTCCCATTATGCAGATGTCGTAAAGCAGCAGCTGCACAAAGATATCCGTGATATACCCGGTGCCGGAGCGGCTGGCGGATTGGGTGCGGGACTCTTGATTTTTACACAAGCTGTACTACGTAAAGGAATTGAAATTGTCATTGAATATACCGGGTTGCGTGAAAAATTGATTGCTGCGGATGTGGTATTTACGGGCGAAGGCGGTATCGACTTTCAAACGAAATTTGGCAAGACCCCCTATGGCGTTGCTCGGGCAGCCAAGGAAGCGGGTAAACCTGTAATTGCCGTTGCAGGCTGCGTGGGCGAAGGGATCGACACCCTGTACGGGGAAGGCATTGATGCCATATTTGGTATTGTGCCTGGGGCAGCAGAACTCGAGCGACTATTGCGAGAAGGGCCGGAGAATGTGGAGCGTACAACCGAGAATATTGCCCGGGTGCTGAAACTGGGCCTACTATCTTAGGTGAGCATTTTGCATAAATCCGACGTATTGGAATGAGATGTGAAAAAGACGGGATACGGATATGCCTGAAATCAGGTGATCTGTGTCTCGTCTTTTGCCATCCTCGAAGCTGTTCTGACGCTACTGATAGAACGCGAGTAGTCCGTGGGTAAGCTCGATGAGCTCCAACCAATTACGCGGGTCTTTGCCTGTCAGGGTCTGTATGCGTTTGAGACGATATTGAAGGGTATTGCGATGAATATTGAGATGGTCTGCTGTCGTGGTCATGCTGCCGTTATGATGGATAAAACTGCGCAACGTATCCAGCAGGTCAGCTGTATCCTCAAGTTTGCTAACGATGTTAGCATGAGGTGTTAGATCAGCTGCACTGAATCGTACCAGAAAGGGGACATCCTCATACCGAATGATCGGTGAGTCTGGTTGAAGTGCCAGTAGAATGTTCATCACAGACCGGGCCTGTTCATACCCGGTGGCGATATTGGCTTCTTTTCGGCTGACCGCGATGAATGCTTCGGGAGTGACCTGTCTCAAACGCTGGACCATCGTATCAACGTCTGCTTCATTCTGGATCAGGATGATCTGTGTGTCGCCATCACCTTCAACAGAGAATGAGGGAACTTGGAGCAATATTCGGTTGATCTCAGTGTCAGCCGCGATGGATTTCCCGGGGAAACGGACATATAGAAGAACGGTTGGCAACTGCAGATCGATACGATATTGCAGGGCTTCCTTTTTGACCTTTTGTGAGTAGGAACCCGATTGATTCAGCAGTCGTTCGATAAAGGCTTTTTTACGTGAAGCTTCATGCGCCATACTTTCCAATTGATTACGCTGTTCGATCAAGAGAGACACGGTAGTACGCACGATGTTGCAGAAAGGCCGAACTTCATCCGGATGACCGGATATGCCAATGACTCCGACATGCTGCTGATTGATTAGAATCGGTTCGTTGGTCCCCATTTTCTCAAGTATGCCATCCTGCCAGACTTCAATCATGCTTCCTGTCGTTAACGCGCGGACAGCACCCTGATGAATCGTGCCCACACGTTCCTTCTGCCCGCTCCCCATAATAATGCCGTGTTCATTCATAATGTTGATGTTGTAGGGGATGTCCTGCATCATTTTATCGACAATATCCTGTGCCTGTTTTTCCGAAAGCTGCAACAACGAAGCTCCTCCCCTTCCATCTCATCGTGCTAAATGCGCATCTTCTCTGATGATGATTCCGCCCGATATCCATATTGTGCATCTGAACGAAATTATAGAGGAATGGTAATGCTTACACAAGCAGGGCGGTCAGGATAAAGGTGTTCTTGGAATGGCTGGATTGTTGGATACCTGATACCTTGCTGTAGCATTTCATTTTATAGTTGTTATTCAAGTCGCTTCGCTCGTGTTACCCTTGTCCGTTATGGCGCCTTGTGTGCTGTTTAGGTAGCTCAGATGTTCTTTGCCCCAACCACACATGCCGTCCAATAACGTGCCGATGGTCTGTCCGTGTTCGGACAAGCTGTATTCCACCTTCGGTGGAACATCCCCATAAAGCGTGCGCACAATAATTTGATCCTGCTCCAGCTCGCGCAGTTGTTTCGTTAACGTACCTTGGGCTACATCAGGAATCATGCGTCGTAGTTCACCAAATCGTTTCGTACCTTCCTTCAATAAAATAAACAAGATAAGTGGTTTCCATTTCCCATTAATGGTCTCCAGCGTTGTCAGTACTCCTTGTAACCTTGGTTCTTGTAAATCCATAGTAATCACCTCGGTTTATATGTCTATATGTATCTCCATCATACCGGATTTTCGTGATCTCTGCTCGATCGTCTCTATGAAAAAATGGGGGAAAACCGTGGTGAGCTGCTCCAATAGTACGAATATTCGTACTAGGTACGATGTAAATGCGTACTATTCAACGTTCTTCATTTCATGAATAATGAACACAACGTGAGAGCACATGCACTTATATAACCGGAGATGAGAGGATGATCATAGATGAGTCACTATACATTGGAGAATAAACGGGTCGTTGTTATTGGCGGGAGCTCAGGCATCGGACTGGCTACGGCAATCCAGGCAGTGGGAGCAGGTGCGGATGTAATTATAGCAGGCAGATCAGCGTCCAGACTGGAGGAAGCGAGGGAGCAGATTACGAAGGTTGGAGGCAAAGGCGAGCATGGAGAATCGGTGGTTGAAGTTCATGTATTAGATAATCAGGATGAACAGCAACTCGAAACGTTTTTCGCTCGGATCGGAGCGTTCGATCATCTGTTCACGCCCGGAGCTACCTATACCCGGGGACCACTGACATCGGATCGGGAGACGGCAGAGAGCTGTTTCAAAGGCAAGTTCTGGCCTCAATACTTTGCGGCTAAATACGCTGCACCGCATCTTTCGACTTCCGGTTCGATCACGTTGATGTCTGGTGGATTCAGCCAGCGACCACTGGATGGAGGTGCTTCCTACGCTGCATGTAACGGTGCAATTGAGAGTCTGGGTAAAGCACTCGCGGTGGAATTAGCACCGGTTCGTGTGAATGTCGTATCCCCCGGGACCATCTGGCGGGAAGGGCAGGAAGGCACGCCACGCGGCGATCATTTTAAAGATTATGAGAAGCTGTCCCTGCTCAAGCGGGTTGGCTACAATGAAGAAATTGCACATACCGTTACGTATCTGATGACAAATACGTTTACGACGGGCAGCACGCTATACGTGGATGGCGGGTACACCTTAATTTAAGAGCTGGAGTTATATAGGTCCAAAAGAATATTTTTTAAAATAAAATGATGAAATATGACGAAAAAAGTTGAGATCTATCCTGTTTTTGTACTACAGGGTGGATCTTTTTCCTTTTATTTGCTCTTTTTGTTTAGATTCTGTTTATCGCAGTGCAATACAATAGGCCTTACGTATCAGAGGTAATGGATTTGTGTGTAAAAAACATGAGATAGGGAGGAACAGATTAATGTATTACAAAAAGCTAATAAGCTGCGTTTTAATTGCTGTTTTGTTATTACAGGTGGTTAGTGTGGGTGAGGTTGCAAGTGCAGACCCGTTTACTCCATTGGACCAACTTAACCAAATCAGAAATTCAGACGAGGATATTGAAGTAGCCATTCCGGAAGTACAAGGTATATTGAGTGAAGGTGGTTTAATAGATATCACTGATATCTCCACCACCTATAACCTGCTGAATGATGAGCAAAAGAAAGAACTGGCTCGAGGAATGATTCTTTTACTGCCACGCGGGATGGATTACGAGAATCAAAGCCAAGTTGAGTATGTTTTTACACTTCTATATAACTTGTTACAAATGCCTAAAGTGATGAATTCGAATAATGCACAGTATCTTTTGGATGAGATATATGGATTGTATAGTCAGGCGGGAGGTTTTCTACCTTATGACGAAGCACAACCAATGGTTGAGGCAAGCGTCGCCTATAACATGTTGAGTGGTGCCGATAAGCCAATGTTTGTGAATATTGCTATGTTTGGGGCTTTCCTAAACAGATCACAAGATTCTGTACCTTATGGTTCACAGCTTACTTTGATGAAAACATTAATCGATGAATATCGACCAATTAATACTCTTAGTGATGTATCAAGTATGAAAGTAGCACTTGACTCCATGATGAAACACAACCGAATGACCAGAATGATTAGTACTATGGAGCCTTTTCCAGTTCAGATGGAGAAGATGGAGGCCATTGAAGACAATAATCAAAAGAGAGAAGAACTTGCACAATGGATGATTGATCATAAGCCGCAGAACGGTTATGAAACGGTATCTGAAGTTCAAACTACGTTTGATGCTTTTTTCGAACCCAATAGTTCAGCCTTGTTGGAGCAATTTAACGATATTAAAAAAAGAAAGGATCAGAGTGAGCATACAGATTTCACACCTGAACTAATCGAGTTACTTAGTAACAAAAATTTCATAGCTGATCCCGATTTCAAATCGTTGTCTGACGAGGATCAGGAGGACATCATAGAATATTTATTGCGTATAGATCCTCCGACTAGTGAAGGGTATGAGAATAAGGAACAAGTTCAATACATGGTGCAACTGGCTCTGCAAGCACTTGAACTTCCTCGCAAAATCGGGGGATCAGCCTCAAGAGAAATACTTGATGATTTTTATGGGAAACTAGCAGAGCGGATGGAACATTTTGATTATCCTGGTGCCGAAGATGGATATTATGAACGTATAAACCTGTATCTCAAATCTGACGTGATCGATAGACGTATGACCGCCTTTTTATTTGAAAGTAAACTCAGAAGGAACCTTGAAATAAGAAAAATTCTTTCTTATATGGAAACCGCAGTGGATGATACTCCATTTATAAATAGAGCTGAAACGACAGAAAGTATGTTGAACTCGTTGTACAAAATGTATGACATTCAATCAGATGTCGAGTCATACAACTCCGAGCACCCGGAAAACCCACTTGGAAGTTTTCCTTTGGATGTAGGTAAAGTGCACGATCTTACAAACGAAGAACGGGAACAATTGGCTGATCTTATGCTTAGTGAAAGACCGGATGAGGGATATAAAAGTTTTGAAGAAATTCAAAACGCCTTTAATAAATTTTTCCCTGATGATAACGAAAGCGATCCATTGACTGTCTTAAATACTGCAAAAACTAATGGTGATGTAGTGGGTATGCGTGTGGCTATGGAGAATCCCGATTTGGGTATTACTTTACCCAATGGATACGGAGCTTTGTCTTTGCAGGTTAGAGATTTCATTGCGGGATTCCTGATTGAATATGTAAATAAAGATTACAAAAATAAAGAACAGGTCCAATATATGATTGAACTTGGTGTATTGGCACAATCTGTTTGGGAGCAGAGGGAACTCAGTGTTCTTCAGAAAAAGCTGGATCTGCTCGCACAGCAATTGGTAGAAGGACCTGAATACTTTAATGACCAACAGACATATGTGCTACGCAGCCTTGGACAACAACATTTGGAACGTAGCAAAGTAGATAAAGGTGTACTGGCATATAATTACTTGCATCTAGTTGCATTCGAAAGGTTGGAAGGCGTGTCTAAAGGGGATATTGTTGATCCTGATATTGTCCTGAATCTCCTCTCTATGCCTATCGATTCATTTGAGCAAGCTACCTCTATACCGCGAATGGATCAATGGCTGGATGTAGCAATGAAAAATCAGATTGCAGGTGAAGCATTCTTCAGCAAATACAAATTTAATCTTAGAGGCGCTCTTGATTTATCCAAAAGAGCAGAACTCAGTCCTGAAGGCCAGAAGGAATTGGCTGAATGGGTCCTTAATGAACAAGACAGTTACGAGGATGTTGGGAATCTACAATATGTATTTAACCGATTCTTTACGGCTCCAAATGTGAAGGGGAATGACATCAATAACACCATAACGGGCTTGGACAGCACGATGGAAATCTCCTTTGACGATAAACTGCATTGGATTGACGTTGCCTCTATTCAGAAAACGGACTTCAGTGGTAATAAAACGGTATGGGTTCGTCATAAAGCAGTTAGTGATGAACTGCCAGGACGCGCGGTAAAGATTGTCTTTACACAGAATGGTGATAGCAGCACAGATAATGGCAATACCCCAACGCCTAACCCGGGTGGTAGCACAGGTGGAGGTTCGTCCACAACTACACCAGTAACCTCTACACCTGCACCAACAACGAAACAAGAACAGATCGTGGTTGACGTTAATGGGGCAAACGGCACCAACCTGACCAAAACACCAATTACACGTACAACCGAAACCAACGGCACGATCAAAGATTTGGTGAAGATGACCGAAGCGATTGCCAAGGAATCGGTGGAAAAAGCGAAGCAATTGAACATGAACATCGCACGCATTGTTATCCCAGATACCAAAGATTCCGTGTCCGAGACACGTATTGAACTGCCTAAAGCAGCGGTAAAAGAACTGAATGATGGATCGCTCAAGCTGGAGATTTCCACTGAAAATGTAGTGATTTCCGTTCCGACAAGTTCCATCGCCGGATTCGATCAAGATTTGTACTTCCGCGTCGTTCCATTGAAGCAGGAATCCGAACGCAAGGAAGTTGAAGAGCGTGCCAAGAAAGAGCAGTTGATTCAACAGATTGCTCCGAATACGAATGTGCGTGTACTGGCTCGTCCGGTAGAGATCGACACGAATATGCAGAGCCGCGAAGTGACACTCACGTTGCCACTGCGTGACAGCCTGCCGACCGATCCGGCTGCTCGTCAGCAAGCATTGGACAATCTGGCGATCTACATCGAACATAGTGATGGCACGAAAGAGTTGATTCAAGGCAAACTGGTGCAACTTGCTGATAATAGCGAAGGCATCGAATTTACCGTAACCAAATTCAGTACATTCACCCTCGTTGTTGTGGATGGACTGAAAGCTTCGAAAAGTACACACCAGCCGTACATCCAAGGTTTTGGTGCAGATTTCCGCCCAGATGCATTCGTAACACGTGCACAAATGGCAGCGATGCTGGCTCGTAATCTATCGGATGAAGAGGCAGCAGTTTCCACCAGTAGCGCGAGCTACAAGGATGTATCTGCAACACACTGGGCAGCAAGTGAGATTCAAAAGGCTCAATCCGCTGGTATTATGAACGGCATGAGCGTAACTCTATTTGCGCCTGAAGGTTCGATCACGCGTGCTCAAATGGCGACGATTGCGTATCGCTGGATGCAGCAACAAGCGAATACAACAACAGTGAATGGTACAGCAGTGTCCTTCACAGACGTATCCGCAGAACTGTGGGCAGCAGAAGCCATTGCTTATGTGCAATCTGCGGGCCTGATGGTTGGCTACAACGATGGTACATTCAAACCGGACAGTAAGCTGACGCGTGCGGAAGCGGTGAAAGTGTTGAATGTATTGTTCAACCGCACACCCCTAACTGGCGCAGTTACGCCAACGTTCAGTGATGTACCAGCAACACACTGGGCATATGCAGATATCGAAGCTGCAGCGCAAAAGTAATAACTGCTACAGAACTAAAAGTGTAAAGATAATGATTAGAGCGCAAAAGGCCATCCTTCGAGGTGGCCTTTTGCGTTCTGACGAATAGGTTACTTTCTATCTATCGGAAATTCAATTTAATTTACGGCAGAGCAGCAGTTGGAAGTAAGTGGACGGCCGATATATTGGGATTTAAGAAATATCTATATAGGTCTTAAATGATATTTTGTACGAAAAATGGCGAAAAAAATTGAGTTTTATTCTATTTTAATTCTTTATTATGGACACTTTTACTTTTATTTGCTCCATTGTTCAGAATCCGTTCAGAGTTGTGTACTACAATAGGCCTATATTTCCAGAGAAAAATATAAACAATCTATTTATTGTCAACACATCTGAGGAGGATAAAAATGAGTAAGATCTGCAAAACGTTTAGTTTATTGGTTGTATCTCTAATGTTAATGCAGGGAGCTGCTGCAACATATGTAAGTGCTGATTCAGACCCTAATTCTGAGACTTCTTCATCAACGACGAGTTCAAGTGAATCGAATTCATCCATCAACACACCGTCGAACTCCAATGAACCAAGTAATAATAGTTCAACAACAACAACATCGCAAGAAACACCATCGGAGCAGGTGAATGAGCCTGTTATCATCCCTCCGCCAATAATACCGATACCACCGTTTCCAACATTTCCAACATTCCCAACATTCCCACCCATGCCTCCATTCCCAACGCTTCCACCGATTCCGACTCCAACAATAACGCCGTTGATGCAGTTGAATCAGGCTGTAGCTGTTAGAGAAGCGGAAACAGTATTATCTATTTTGAAAGATACAGATCTGCTTAATCAGCCTGAAGCGTTTAGTGAGCTAACAGATCAAGAACAAAAGACAGTTGCTGCTACGTTAGTGCAGTTGACTCCGAGATCGGGATCTTACAATGAAGATCAGGTTCAATTTATTGTAGATATAAGTATCAATATCCTTTTGGGGTATCGGTTAGATTACCGTGATATGGCTTCTGCATTAAATAACATTTACGATCAGGTCATTGTAAAAGGTGCTAATCTGTTTTCTGAAGAAGAGTTTGAACAGTTCAAGAGAGCAGCAGATTTTTATCTGAAAGCTAACCAGGCGGATCAGCAGTTAATTGCTTATATTGCGCAGTTTACTTCTGTTGCAATGGACACTGAATCGGCTGTAGGTCTAATGTTTACGCTATCTGAAGAATTCCCTTCTATTAACCAAGCAAAGACAGTGAATGAGATATTAAATAACTTGAATTTATACCAAATGCTTCAAATGCAGTACCAAATACTTTTAGCCAACAATCCAGGGTTAAGTCTTCAGGAATCCCCTCTGAAGCTTGACCAGATAGTAACATTATCAACGAATGCGGAGCAGCAACAACTCGCAGAGTGGATGCTTAGTGAACGACCTGATGGAGGATATGAAAAAATTAAAGATATTCAAAGAGCATTTGACTTGTTCTTTGCTCCCCCAGCGCCTAAAGTGACTGCTGATGATACAGCCAATGTGGTTATCGGTGCAGATGAAACGATGGAATACTCCAAAGATAATGGGGCGACTTGGAATAAATTTAGCGAAACAGATCGATTTGAAGGCAACCAAAAAATTGTGGTTCGTGTAAGAGCCAAAGGCAATACACCGATATGGAAATGGACAACACTTACGTTCACATCAAATACACCAACACCTAACCCGGGTGGAAACACAGGTGGCGGAGGGTCTACGACTACGCCAACGTCTACCCCTGCACCAACCACGAATCAGCAACAGATCGTGGTTGACGTTAATGGAGCTAACGGCACCAATCTGACCAAGACACCAATCACACGCACGACCGAAACCAACGGCACGATCAAAGATTTGGTGAAAATGACCGAAGCGATTGCCAAGGAATCGGTGGAAAAAGCGAAGCAATTGAACATGAACACCGCACGCATTGTCATTCCAGACACCAAAGATGCCGTGTCCGAGACACGTATTGAAGTGCCTAAGGCAGCTGTAAAAGAACTGAATGATGGTTCGCTGAAACTTGAAATCTCTACAGAGAACGTAGTGATTTCCGTTCCGACGAATTCCATCGCCGGATTTGATCAAGACTTGTACTTCCGTGTTGTTCCACTGAAACAGGAATCCCAGCGCCAGGAAGTGGAAGAACGTGCGAAGAAAGAGCAGTTGATTCAACAGATTGCTCCAAACACGAATGTGCGCGTACTGGCTCGTCCCGTTGAGATCGACACAAATATGCAGAGCCGTGAAGTGACACTCACGTTGCCACTTCGTGGTAGTCTGCCAACCGATCCGGCTGCTCGTCAGCAAGCATTGGACAACCTGGCAATCTATATCGAACACAGTGACGGCACAAAAGAGTTGATCCAAGGCAAACTGGTACAACTCGCTGATAACAGCGAAGGTATCGAATTTACTGTAACAAAATTCAGTACGTTCACCCTCGTTGTTGTGGATGGACTGAAAGCTTCACAAGGTACACACCAACCGTACATTCAAGGTTTTGGTGAGGACTTCCGCCCAGATGCATTCGTAACGCGTGCACAAATGGCAGCAATGCTGGCTCGTAATATTCCAACTGAAGGGGCAGCAGGTTCCGCGGATAGCGTGAGCTACAAGGATGTATCTACAACACACTGGGCAACGGGTGAGATTCAAAAAGCTCAATCCGCTGGTTTCATGAACGGCATGAGCAACACCCAATTTGCACCGGAAGGTTCGATCACTCGTGCTCAAATGGCGACGATTGCGTATCGCTGGATGCAGCAGCAACAAGCGATTGCAACAAACGTGAATGGAACTGAAGTTTCCTTCACAGATGTATCCGCAGACCTCTGGGCAGCTGATGCGATTGCTTACGTGCAATCTACTGGGCTGATGGTTGGTTACAACGATGGTACCTTCAAACCGGATAGCAAGTTGACGCGTGCTGAAGCGGTGAAAGTGTTGAATGTACTGTTTAACCGTACACCGTTAACTGGTGCAGCAACAACATCGTTCATCGATGTACCAGCAACACACTGGGCATATGCAGATATCGAAGCTGCAGCACAGAAGTAATATTTTCAAGATGATAAAGGGGTCATTAACGCAGTAGCATATGGAAAAGAGAACCCCTAATAATGGATAGGATATGACAGTATAATAGATAGAATAAAAAAGAGCTGTTCCAAAAGCCATACATTGGCTAGGGACAGCTCCTTTTTGCGTTTAGTGTGACTCAACACACGAATCATAGCGGCGTTATTCCACCATGTAGTGAACTAATCTTTAATGGGTGTCTGCGAAGCATTTTCGTAAAATTTACCGTCCCGCAATTGATCCACGAATCCTTGTAGCCAGACGTAATACTGCTCCGCATGTTGGAGTTTGTGCAGATCACGCAGTGCATCATCTCGATCATCGGAAGAGGTATGTTCCGAAAGGATCATGGCCGACAGGTCAGGGATGACCTCACGAATGCCTTCTAACATGACATCCACTTCCCGCTGGAGCTTGGCCCCGAAGAAATTCTGAAATGTACGATAAAAGTCGGTCTCAGCCAGATACTGATCCTGACGGTCCTTCTTTTCTTCAAGTTTATAGATCATCTGTGACTCTGTAAGCGAACGAACCGCATAGCTCATGTTGCTCTTACTCATATTCATCGAGGTTTTCATCTCTTCAAGTGTCATCGGTCGATCCTCAAAATACATGATGCCGTATAATTTGCCAAACGTATGATTAACTCCATACAGATCCATCGTATTAGCGATGGCCTCAATGACTCTCTCCCTCAGCGCATGCCGATCGGATAACGAAGAATGATTCGGGTTCCCGGCAGTTTCTTTTCCCACAATGTCACCTCTGGTTTATGATAGCGTTCCCACTAGCTGCCTTATATTTTACATGACTTGCTCTAATTTTAACATAACCCGGAATTAGAATTTTCAATACAAGTGTACAATCAATTTTGTACATAAGAAATATAAAGCTGATTATAATCAAAAATTCCCAATCATTAAAGAAAAATTGGACAGTAAGGAGTGGGGGATTTGCGTTTAAAACTATGGAGGGAGTCTGAAGCGGTTCTATTCACGCTGCCAGCTCTAATCCCATTGCTGATCTTCTGGCTGGGACCTCTGGGATATATCGTTTATCTCAGTTTCACCGATTGGGACTTCATGAGCCCGGACAAGTTGTTCGTTGGATTGGACAATTACAGTTATCTGCTGACGAACTCTGAATTCTATCGATCACTGAAAGTCACCTTGTTATTCGGACTGGGGAGTGTAATCCCAACCATTGTGGGCGGATTGGCACTTGCGATGCTCATGAATAGCAAAATCAAATCATCCGGCATCTTCCGGACATTACTCTTCTCACCTTGGGTCACCCCGACAGTTGCGGTGTCCATTGCGTGGTCCTGGATCTTCGAGCCCGAAGTGGGACTTGCTAATCTCATGCTGGGCTGGGCTGGTGTATCTCCGATTGGCTGGTTGCGTGACGCAGACTGGGCATTGGTTGCCGTTCTGATCGTTACCCTTTGGAAGTCAATTGGGTGGGCGATGGTATTTTATCTGGTTGCACTACGAAATCTACCGTCCGATCTACTCGAAGCAGCTTCGATCGATGGGGCAAACGGTTGGGACAAGTTCAGAAGTATCACATTGCCACTGATCTCACCAACGACATTCTTTCTCTCGATTATTCTTACAATCCAGTCCTTGCAAGCCTATGACCAGATTAATGTCATGACGCAGGGCGGACCGGCGGGATCAACGAGAACGTTGCTGTACATGTATTACCAGTCTGCATTCGAATCCTTTAACGTAGGTGAAGCTTCGTCCATCGCCGTTGTGATTATTCTGATCTGCGTGTTGCTCTCGGGAGTATCCTTCCTGCTTGGCAGACGTCTGGTGCACTACTAATGACAATGACATTGCCCAACAAAAAGTCTAAACGGATGAAGCGCAAGGAGTTGCAGAACGTGTCACATACCAATTTTAAAATAAGTAAAATGATCCGCTATCTCCTGTTAGCCGTTATCGCGCTGGGTACAGCCTTTCCCTTCTATTGGATGGTCATTAGCGGATTCAAAACCAATGATGAGATCTGGCAGTTCCCGCCGACCTTCTGGCCGGAGACATTCCTGTGGAGCAACTATGTAGACGCCTGGAATGCGGCACCATTTGCCCGTTACATCCTGAACAGTACCGGGGTAGCATTAGCCATCTGTCTATTTCAGATCGTCAACTCCAGTATGATGGCGTACGCTCTGACACATATGAAATTCCGTCTCAAAGGTGTACTGACATCCCTGATTCTGGTGGGTTATATGATACCGAGTACAGCCGTGTATCTGCCTAGTTACCTGGTGCTTAGCGAACTTAACCTGTTGGATTCCTACACAGGCTTAATTGTATCCAACTGCGTCAGCGTGTTCTCGATCTTCCTGATCCGGCAGGCGTTCATGCAGGTATCTCATGAATTGGTGGAAGCCGGACAACTGGACGGTGCATCTCACTTCCGGATTCTCTGGACGATTATCACGCCGCTTGTTCGCTCAAGCTTCGCCGTGATGGTTCTGATTACGTTCATTGAACAGTACAACAACTATTTCTGGCCTATGCTCATCACCAAAGATCCTGACCTGCAGCTGGTATCGGCTGGTCTGCGCAGCTTCTTTGTAGAAGGTGGGGCATATGGACTGGCTTGGCCACAGATTATGGCTGCGAGTGCCTTCACGATCGCACCACTACTTATTCTCTTCCTGTTCACCCAGAAGACCATCATGCAGAGCGTGAATATCACGGCTGGTGTGAACAAGAACTGATATTAACTACCCTACTATATAAATTGAAATAAACATTTACACAAAACGGAGAGGACAGAAATAATCTGAAGAAGCGAAGCGCTCGCCTTTATCCCCGAATTTCACCTTTATAAAAAGGAATCAAAAAAATCTGGGGATAACAGCGATCGGAAGGTTGTTCTGTCATTGGAGTGGCTAGTGTAAATATTTCTTAGTTCAATTTATGCAAACCAACATTTCACCTAAAACGGGAGGAACGACAATGAATTGGAGTCAGGCAAGCATGACATGGAAAAAGAGATTGAGGTTGAACTGGAAGGGTGGCATGTCGCTGGTACTCGCGACCAGCTTTGCGCTACTGACGGCTTGTGGAACACAAGCACCTGCAGAATCAAGCACGACGGCTGCTGCCAGTGGAACCGAAGCTCAGGCGAAAGATCCGGTGGAGATTGAATTCTGGTATGGTCTGGGTGGTAATCTGGGCGATAACATGAAAAAAACGATTGATGCGTTCAATGCCTCCCAGAACGAAGTCGTTGTGAAGGGAATTGTACAAGCAGATTACACGGAGACGGAACAGAAGCTGCAAGCAGCGATTGCTTCCAAGAAGGTTCCGGCCGCTGTACTGAGTGCTAACATAGACTGGGCGCGCAAAGGATACTATGCACCGATGGATGAGATGATCGCGGCAGACCCGAATTTTAAGAAAGATGATTTCATTCAAACGTTCCTGAACCAAGGGGAAGTGGATGGTAAGCAATACTTCCTACCTATGTATGGAACGACCCAAATCATGTATTACCGCATGGATACGTTAAAAGAGAACGGAATCGATCCAGCGAGTCTGACAACATGGGAAGCGTTGGCTGAAGCAGCAGCGAAGATGAGTAAACAAGAGAATGGCAAGACAACCTTCTCTGGCTGGCAACCGATGTGGGGTAAAGACAACATGATTGATGCCGTATTGGGTAAGGGTGGTCAGATTCTTAGCGACGATGGCAAAACCGTCATGATTGACTCCCCAGAGTGGATCGAGACATGGGACCTGTTCCGTAAATGGATTAACGAAGACAAAATCATGGGTATCGAGTATGGTGGTCAAGGTTGGGAATATTGGTACAAAACAATTGATAATGTGATGAAAAACAAAGCAGCAGGTTACACCGGATCTAGTGGTGACCAAGGTGACTTGGACTTTAGCGTAGTCGCTGCGATGCAACAACCAGGTTGGGAAGGCATTGGTGAAGGTAAACCGGTAGCGAATGCCATTTTGGCAGGTATTCCGGCAGCAGCGAGTCCAGAGCAACAACAAGCTGCTTATAAATGGTTTACGTATTTCTCTGAGACGTCCAACACAGCTTCATGGTCCATGAACACTGGATATATTGCAGTACGTCAATCGGCTCAACAAGATCCAGAGTTCATGAAATTCAGTGAAGAAAATCCACAGATCACCGTACCACTGCAACAAGCAGCTCACGCTTCGGCTCCATTCCAGGATCCAACAGGTGGCAAAATCAACGATGCATTGAAAGATGCAGCTGATAAAGTACAAATCAATAATATGCCTGCTGAACAGGCGCTGAAGGAAGCGAAAGAGAAAGCGCAGAAAGAACTGGATCGTATAACGAAATAAGAAACTTATACAGGCAAGTGAATCAAGCGAAAGGGGCGGTACATGCTGTACCGTCCTTTCCGTTTATACAAGATCGCAGACAAGGAGTTTAACCAATGCAAGATGAGACGTATATGGACGGATTACCGAATCCGATTGAAGCTGTTTTGTTCGATAAGGATGGGACATTACTTGATTTTACGGGCATGTGGGGGTTCTGGACCGATTGTGTGTTGAACGACTTCAGAGACCAGCTAGCTACCCAAGGACTTCGTATTAACACAGATGAACTTCCACAGATCTGGGGAACTTTCCACGATGAACAAGGCCGAATGAATGGGTATGACGTCCGGGGGCCGCTGGCCATGGGCACAATGGATGAAGTGTACGCCGTACTGACGTGGCATGGATATCGTGCGGGTCTCAGCTGGGCGGAAGCCAAGATCATGGTTCGGGAGTGTTTGGCGCAAGCAGAGGAAGAGATGGAGAAACATCGTCCGGCACGTCCGTTACCGGGAGTTCGAGAATTCCTTGAACAGTGCCGTACCGAAGGCGTGGTTATGGGTGTCGTGACGGCAGATGATACACCTAGTGCAGTCAAGCACTTGCAGTGGATGGGGCTGGATTCCTTCTTTGACGTGGTGATTGGCACAGATCTGGTGGAGCGGGGGAAACCTTTTCCCGATATGCTTCTACTTGCTTGTGAACGGTTAGGTGTATCTGTGCAGCATACGGTGGTCATTGGAGATACGGACGGAGACATGGAGATGGCACGAACCGCTGGTGCGGGGTACAGGATTGGGATTGGCGAACCGGGAAAAATCCGCTTGGCGGATAGAACGATTCAATCGTTCCATGAATTGCTGAATGGTGGGTTGAATCGATGACGAACAGTCACGCTTACTTGGGCTGGGTTCTGTTGGCTCTGGCCATCGGACTAGAGTTGAGTGCTACTATTTTGCTAAAAGTATCGGATGGATTCTCACGGTTATGGCCTTCGGTGTTGATGTTTGTTTGTTATGGAGCAAGCTTTACGTTCCTCAACTTTGCAGTGAAGTATATGCCGCTGGCTGTAGCCTATGCGATCTGGTCTGGGGTCGGCATTACGCTCATTGGCGTCGTAGGGCATTACTATTTCGGTGAACGTCTGCGGCTCACGTCGATGGTATGGATCGGTTTTATTCTGATTGGCATTATTGGACTGAAATGGAGTGATTCTTGATGGGAAATAAACATATCTCTGAGCAACCTCTTGCCAGCTTTCAGGTCATTACGGACACACATGTGCGGGATGAGGCAGATCATATTCATAACCGGCATCTGGAGCAAGCGTTAGCCGACATAGCTACGTTCAGTGAGGGTAGTAGCGGAATCATGCATGTGGGCGATGTGACGGATCGAGGGCTGCCGAGCGAATATCGTGAGTTGCAACGTATATGGAAGCAACATGCGAAGAACTTGCCGGACATCCGTTACACGGTAGGGAATCATGATATTGGAGCCGTGGTATGGCAAGATCCGCCGATCATTTTGCTCGAGATGAAAGAGGATGAAGTAGCCAAGTTGTTGGAGCAAGAAGCAGACATGGAGCTAGTCAAAAAACAAACCGCTGCTGAATCAGCTGCACTGATTGAGCAGCTATCCGGCGGAACCTATACGTTGTCTGCTGCACCTTTGGAGCAGGTGGGCCAAGATATCTCAGACGAAGCTGCATCCATTACGGTCGCCGGGTTATGGCAACGTCGATTAAGTGATTTTGAAGGGACAACAGGCATGAGAGGCTCTTACCACGATCATTGGATTGATGGGTATCATTATATTTTCCTGGGCACCGAGCAACCTCATCCGAAGGATTGCGATATGTCGGCTGAACAGTTGGAGTGGCTAGAGTCGAAATTGTCTGAGCGAGCAACGCCGAATCAACCCATCTTTCTCTTCTTGCACCAGCCGCTTATGGATACGGTAGCTGGATCGCTGAAGGAACAGGGATGGTATGGTGTGAATCAGGATGTGGAACTCAAGGCCGTTCTGGCTAAATACCCGCAAGCGATCCTCTTCTCGGGCCATACCCACTGGCAATTGGAGGCACAGCATACGATGTACGATGGTGCAGGCCACATGCCAACCATGTTCAATGCGTCGTCTGTAGGTTATCTATGGACGGATCAGGATGAACATTTGGAAGGCAGTGAAGGGCTTCATGTGGAGATTTATAGGGATCGAGTGGTTGTGAAGGGACGGAACTTTGTTACGAGCAAATGGATCGAGGGTGCTGAGTTTACGGTGCGTTATCCTGTGAAGGGTAGTTAAATAGTGTACCTAGGGTGGTACCTAAAAAAGGCTACCAAAGTAGAACGTATAGTAAGACTCTCAGTAGTTTAGAGAGAAAGAGTCACTCTTATGGGTGGCTCTTTATTGATAATATGGTTCTAATTCCATACAAAACTAGTATTGAAATTAACTTGATGGATTAGAGTGTTTAGATTCTGGTAGAATGTACCTTTGTTATCTGATTCCTGTCATGTTGGATATGAGAGAGTGGTAATATTGAATTTCTTAAAAAAAGAGGAGGCAATTATATTGGGCTTGGAAAAAATCGCAATGAGCTTGAGTATGATCTCGTTTTATTTGTAGGTGAATAAGGACAAACAATTTCATTGAAGGGAGTAACTTTCCATGCAAAAGATCAACTGGACTTCATTTGGAAAATCGATGTTACCTTTGATTATACCCATGCTAGCAATCATTATCTTTTATGCATTTAATGTTTTCATAAAAGGTGCAGTTTTCTTTACAGAAGGATTCTATGGGTTGGGACAAAAGCTAGGAAACTTTCTTGAACATTTTTTTAACGCAGTTTGAGAAGTAGTGCACAACTCCTTTGATAGTCCCCATGAGCACATTACTATAAGAGGTGGAACCTGCTAATGCGGCTAGACAGTGATTATAATTTGAAAGAGATAGCTATAAAAACAGGCTTAATAATTATACTTCCCGCAATTACTTTTATACTTGCATCCTTAATTTTTGGGGGGTTAGGAGTAAAAGATGTAAATGAAGCATTTATAATATTGTTATTTCAATTGATATCCTACACGTGGTTTCTCGCTCTTAACAAAAGGTTCAGAAAATACATACGTGAGTCACTGTATTACAAAATAAATATGAGGACAGCCGCCCTTTATATCATAAGTGGACTCGTATTATTTGGGTTAACCAGTATTTTCATACTAGGTTCGGGGATGGAATCCAACGAGAGTCAGAGAGAAATCTTTAACTTGGGCGCTCTGGACTCAATCATGACTTTTCAAAATATCTTTGTCATTTTAGCCATCTGTATAGGTATTCCCTTCTACGAGGAACTACTGTTTAGAGGGTTAATTTTCTCAACTCTTTCAAACAAATACGGAACATGGCTGTCCTTAGTGATCTCCTCAGTGATTTTCGGTTTGTTGCACGGTGATGTCTTTTTAGCTACTTCCATGTTTGGACTCGTGTTGGGTTATATATTTTATAAAACGAAATCACTGCTGCCAGGGATGTTAATCCATATGATCTGGAACTCATTAAGTGTATTGTTAATGTAAGAATGTAGATAGAAATTGATCGGATTTTGACTATAAAGTTCCACGTGAAACGTAGTGTGAGCACATAAGTCTGGGTAAAGTTGTAAACGAGTGCGCGTACAAACTATACTCAAATAAGTACACATTAACTGATTAATCGCTAGTCTAACCTATTCATGGAGAGGAAGTAGAAGCGGCATGAAAGAACTTCAAGTTGCAACGAAGCACGGCACTGTTCAAGGCGAGCTTTTGCATGGTGCAAGCGTATGGAAGGGTATACCCTATGCTAAACCCCCAGTAGATGAGTTACGTTTCCAGGCTCCGGTTCAACCTGAGTCATGGGAGGGAATAAGACAGGCCACTCAATTTGGACCTGAGAATATACAGCCACGAAACCATCAACCAGAAGGTGTGACAGGAACCCCGAATGAATCAGAAGATAGTCTATATCTGAACATCTGGGCACCTGAGGAAAAGGGGGCTGCACCACTACCGGTTATGGTGTGGATTCATGGTGGTTCCTTTGTAGCCGGCTCCGGAAGTTTCCCTGTATATGATGGTACACAGTTGGCCCTTCGAGGTGACTTAATCGTCGTGACGATCAACTACCGACTTGGACCACTCGGATTCATGCATATGGCACCGCTTGGTGACTCATTTGCAACGAATGTTGGTCTGCTGGATCAGGTGGCGGCGCTGCAATGGGTGAAAGATAACATCTCTGCTTTTGGCGGTGATGCGAACCAAGTCACGGTATTCGGTGAATCGGCGGGCAGCATGAGTATCGCAGCGTTGATGGCTATGCCTGCCTCCAAGGGACTGTTCCAACGTGTCATTATGCAAAGTGGAGCTTCACAGTTCATGCCAGCAGAACAAGCATCTGCTGTGCGCGATGGCATGCTGAAGATTCTTGGCATAGAGCCAGATAATCTCCAGAAGCTAAAGACCATTCCGGCAGAGCAAATCATTGCAGCCGCAGAAACGATCAAACAGCAGAGCGGTGCAGGGATGGCCTTGTTATTCCAGCCTGTACTGGATGGAGTAACTCTGCCTCAGACGCCGCTTCAGGCAGTAATCGAGGGTGCGGCGCAGGATATTCCTGTGCTAATCGGCACAACGTTGCATGAAGGTTCGCTATTCATCCAGCCACATATTCCGTATTCACCAGAGATCGATATGGTACAAGCCGTTGACTTTATGACGCCGGATCTGGAGAATCGGGCAGCTATTGCAGACAGCTATCCCAAAACGGCAGATGGTCAGGCGCAGGTCATGACCGATCTATATTTCTGGCGTTCTTCGGTACAATATGCGGCTGCACAGCAGCAACATGCGCCAGTGTGGATGTATCGTTTCGATTGGGTGATGCCAGAGCATCCGTTGCTTCATAAATCGGTTCACAGCATTGAAATGTACTTTGTCTTCAACACACTGCCTGCATTGAAATATATGAATGCCGAGCCGGACGAGGCCGCAGCAGAACTGGCGCTCAAAGTACAGGATGCTTGGATTTCTTTTGCCAAGAACGGTAAACCAGCCACCGCAGGGTTGGACTGGCCTGCTTATGAGCAGGATCGTGCGACATTGATCTTCAACCATGAGATTGAAGTTGTACATGATCCTGAGGCATCCAAACGTGAGTTACTGGGGCTGTAGTCCGAACGTGCTGTCGCATCCATGCAATGCATAACTAGCTATAAGGCCACAATTATAAAAAAAGTCGACCTCCATTCTTTATCATGGAAGTCGACTTTTCTAATGCCGGGTTACGGATGCACAGCAGACATATTAACTATTTACGAGAGGCCCGCGTGCGGGATACCTCATCGAAGTAGAAGGAACGTTTTCCACGGGAGAACAGGACAATTACGATATGGATGAACAGTATGAAGGAGATCAGCATAGATAGACCAAACATTCCCACAGAGATCCATGCGCGATAAGGCTGAAGCATAACATCCGGATGACCGGAAAACGCATAATCGTTGACCAAGCGAACGATCGTAAATAGTAGCCATGGAACATAGATTGCGACAAATCTCTTGAATAACGATTCACTGGTAGGTGTGCCGGTCTGACGATCCACATAGCGGAATCGCAAGATGGTCGAACCTGGAGTTACCCCATTTCGCACCCAAGGGATGAAGAATAGGACCATGACCATAGAAATGGATGTACTTAGTGCATCACTGATCGCATCAGACGCTGTAAAGATGGAGATCAGATTCGAAAGGAAGACAACAATGACTCCATCGATCATCAGTGCGAGCAATTGAGGCATAGTATACACTCGGTTTTGCTCGACAATCTGTTCGCTCTTTTCCTGAATGCTTGCACGTGATGGGAATAAAGCAAGCAGGATGGGAGCTGTGACAAATCCAAGTACGGTTCCTGACGTATTCAATAACAGATCATCTACATCGAAGAGACGGTAAGGACAATTATAATACCCGTAGAATCCGGTGATTTGTGTGATCTCGAAGAATAAGGAAAGCCCGAATCCGCCAAGCAAGGCATACGTCCAGAACGATCTCTTTTGGAAAAAATAACGGATATATACACCTAGCGGCATGAGAAGTAGGACGTTAAATAGAACTTGCAGAAAGGCTCTGCCCTGAATCATGCTGAGATAGCTGGAAGGCTGAGACCATACAATGGGTGTTTCTTTCATGATGTCTTTGACAAAGGTGAATGGAACCAGGTTGTAGTAGATCGTGTCAGCGGCTTGCTGCGCACAGGTATCTCGCGTAGTCGGAAACGGGAGAATGACAAGGCAGTAGGCAGCCAGAATATAAAAGATAAAGGAAAAGCTGACGCCAAACCGCGACCAACTGAAGAAGCCGTCTTTGCGATATCCATAGATCAACCACGGTACCAGCAAGAACATGGCTGCGACGACAAAGATAAAAAAAGCCGTTTGCACAGGGAAAACATATGAAGACATGAGTAGGCACTCCTTTGGTAGTAAATATAGTAACTCTCATGGAGAAATAGAGATTCATATCATGTATTTATAGCGCGTATCTAATAGTTACATCATAAGTAGTTACCCTTAAAGTGAGGGAGGCATGAACCTTAAATTTGGTTTAAATCCATTCATGCAGTGACCAAGCGTATGGAACATATCGCCGAAATCCCGTATACTTGCGGGAAAGCCAATCGTAGAATGGAGAGTTTAATACATATGTCTAATTTGCCTAACTGCCCGAAATGTAATTCTGAGTACACGTACGAGGATGGTAACCTGCTGGTCTGCCCAGAGTGTGCGCATGAATGGTCTTTGGAAGCAGACAATGAGAACGCAGAGGATACAAAAGTAATCCGTGATGCCAACGGAAATGTGCTAAATGATGGCGATACCGTTACGGTCATTAAAGATCTGAAGGTAAAAGGTAGCTCCCTTGTGGTCAAACAGGGCACCAAGGTGAAGAATATCCGCCTGATTGATGGGGATCATGATATTGATTGCAAGATCGACAGCTTGGGTGCGATGAAGTTGAAGTCTGAGTTTGTGAAAAAGATATAAGATTGAGAAACGTTCCGTTCCGCATCCAATGGGAATTGAACGTTTTTTGTTTGACAGGAAATATTTAGTAGATATATACTGGTTGGAATTTAATTTTTTTGAACATGGATGAGTAGTCTTCATATAAGAAAAGGCAGGTGTCAGAGCGATGAAGAGAGATCACATTATTGAATATTATTCCGGGTTTGATGAGTGGGGGAGACTGGAGCGGGAACCGATTGAGTTCATTATTAACATGCATTACATCAGGGAGCATCTCCCCGCTACTGGTTGTATTCTGGATAATGGCGCAGGACCGGGAAAGTATGCCATGGAACTGGCGAAGCTGGGGTACCAACTCACTTTATCTGATCTGACACCGTCCTCCGTGGATACTGCACGGGAAAAGGCTCAGGAGTTCGGTCTGACACAGCAATTCGATGGATTTCATGTTCTTGATGCCACTTCGCTCTCCGGTATTGCTGACGAGAAATATGATGCATCCCTCATGCTGGGGCCGTTATATCATCTGCAGACTGTCGAGGAGCGTGTGGCTGCTGTAAGAGAGCTGTATCGTGTAACCAAGCCAGGAGGCGTGGTGTTTGTAGCGATGCAAAGCCGAATGCGCATGAGTATCAATTCGCTGCAATCCCCGCAGCATTGGAGTCCGAATGACCATATGGGAGCCATTCGTTCTTTTGTGGAAAAGGGTATATTCGATCATCAGGATCACGGACGATTTACGGGAGCATACTATTTTAATATTCAGGACGTTATGCCCTTCATGGAGCAACATGGATTTGAAACCGTCGATTTGATTGGTTCATCCAGCCTTAGAGCGATGCTTACGGACGAGCAGCAGCAATACTGGAAAGAGCGTGGCGAGTATGAGGAACTCATTCAATATATGATTGAAGCCGCTAAGGACCCTTCCATACTGGGGATCTCATCTCACTTGCTGTACATCGGGAGAAAGAAATAATAGATTTACAGGCAATACTCTAAAAAATGTATTTAATTTAGAATGTCAGCCCATGGAATACTGTTTCCACATGATATAATATCTCTATCTAATGGTCTGGAGGTGTCACTATGCAATGGAAGGAAGTTCAGGAGCGATTCCCTAATGAATGGGTCGTTTTTGAGGCAACCAAGGCGCATTCTAGAGAAGGCCAGCGTTATATTGAAGAGATGGCAGTGATTGATTCATTTGATGATTCTACGAAGGCACTAAAACGTTATGGTGAATTGCATCAGGAAGATCCCAGAAGGGAATACTGCTTTTTTCACACTTCACGTCCAGAAGTTGTGGCAAGAGAACGATATGTTGGTATGAGAGGTCCTCGATGAAAATTTCAGAGATTTATGGTCTACCATTTATAAGCATAAAACTTGAATTTAGAGGAGAAGTACTACTTTTAGAAAAAGTCCTTTTGGATACTGGATCAGCCAGTACATTGTTGAATGCAGATGTAGTTCGGGAAGTAGGAATGGTTCCTGAAGAGAATGATCTCGTTGAGATTATAAGAGGTGTAGGCGGTATAGAGTATGTTTATACCAAGTCACTCGATTCTATAACTGTAGACGGAACAACGATTAATAATTTTCAGATTGAAATAGGAAATATGGATTATGGTTTAGAGATTGACGGAATTTTGGGATTTAATTTTATGAGACAGACTGGTGTTGTAATTAATACCAACCTGATGGAACTAAGTATAGATAAGCCATAATTATAGAAAACAATCATACAAGTGCCCTCTGGAAACAGAGGGTACTTGTATTTTTCATCAAAATAGTTCAATATTAAGATACATAACAAAAGGTGATCTACTTACAATAGGTTAGATGGACAACGGATCGCTTCATACCAGGGAGGAACAGACAATGGAAATCGGAATTAGTACATTTGTGGAGACGAATCCGGATGTAAAAACAGGAGAACTTATCAGTCATGCGCAGCGCATTCGCGATGTCGTTGAAGAGATTGTTTTGGCAGATCAGGTGGGGCTGGATGTATACGGCGTGGGAGAGCATCATCGTGCTGATTATGCGGCTTCATCACCAGCAGTCATTCTGGCGGCCGCAGCTTCGCAGACCAAGAATATTCGCCTGACGAGTGCGGTAACGGTGCTGTCATCGCATGATCCGGTACGGGTATATCAGGATTTTGCGACACTGGACGGCATTTCGAATGGGCGTGCAGAGATTATGGCAGGGCGTGGATCATTTATCGAATCCTTCCCACTGTTTGGCTATGATCTGAACGACTACGATGAGTTATTCGACGAGAAACTGGATTTGCTGCTCAAACTGCGTGATTCGGAAAAAGTAACCTGGGAAGGCAAACATCGCCCTTCCTTTAACAATCTGGGCATCTACCCGCGCCCGGTACAGGAAAAACTTCCGGTGTGGATTGGCAGTGGTGGTAATCAGGAATCCGTCGTTCGTGCAGGATTGCTTGGTTTGCCACTGGTGCTTGCCATTATTGGTGGTCGTCCGGTACAATTCGCACCACTGGTGGAACTGTACAAGAAAGCAGCTGCACATGCGGGACATGATGCTTCCAAGCTGACCGTTGCTTCTCACTCTCACGGCTTCATTGCCGATACAACAGACGAAGCCGTGGAAAAATTCTTCCCGCCAGCGCAAGCGGTCATGAACATACTGGGCCGTGAACGTGGATGGGGCCACTACAGTCGTGCGACATTTGACGCGGCGCGTAGCCTTGAAGGTGCATTGTATGTAGGCGATGTGGATACGGTAGCTCAGAAGATTATCTATCTGCGCAAAGAAGTTGGCATTACCCGCTTCATGTTACACACTCCTCTCGGCACCATGCCGCACAACGAAGTAATGAGAGCGATCGAACTGCTCGGTAAAGAAGTCGCTCCAATCGTACGCAAGGAAATTGCACGTTGGGAAGCCGAGAACCAAGAGACACTTTAATCGACTGAAAGTCGATACGGAACTAGATAGAGTGAACAAAGAAGAAAAGGAGCATGTCCTAGGCGTATTACGCCAATGGAGATGCTCCTTTTTCGTTTATCTTCTAAAAGCTTCTAACACATCACCGATTTCATGTTGATCCATTCACAGATGTACTCACAAGGGAGTGTATAACCATCGACAGCGTATGATCATAGAGGGTTTTGGCAGCTTCTTCGCTCTCAATATGACCTCCCAGGTACAGATGAATAACACCGTGTAAGGGAGCCCAGATCATTCGTACCGCAAGCAGGGGATCTTGCACCTGAATCATTCCCTGTTCAATGGCTATTTCCACCAAGGCAGATACTTGCTTCAGTGCAGTCGCAGTTCCCTGCAAAGTCTCTCCATCTGGCTTGAATTCGGAAAAAGACCCTCCAAACATCAGCTGATAGAAGCTGGATTGAGAAATGCCGAATTCCCAATAGACGTAGGCCAGATCACGGAAATATTGTTCGAACGATGCCTGCCGGGGGATAGCTTCAAAATACTGGGCCATAAGGGAGCATCCCTCTAAATATAAATGTTTGGCTAACCCTTCTTTTTTACCGAAGAGATTATATATGATTTTGGTGGAGCACTCCATGCGTTCAGCTACCCGGCGTACCGTGACAGCTTCTGGTCCATGCTCTTGCAGTAGAGCAGCAGCAGCATGCACAATATTTTGCCGCAGATTATCCGAGTGCTGGAGTCTGGCTTCCTGAAAGGTTGTTACCGTATGTGCAGATTCCGTGGAACCCGAATTAAGATCCTTCATTGATTTCATCCTCGTAACCGTATTGTTGTTGAACAGAAACTACGTTTCCTTTTCTTAAGGTCATTCTACTGTTTTACGCCGGATAACGTCAATTTAATCCGAATGTAGAAAGTAAGCACCATGATCTAAATTCATATGTAACAGATACAATTTGACAGATCCATGGAATCTGGTTACGATGATTCTATACAGAAACGTTGTTTCCTAATGAAAACAAGTGTTCAAACTACGCTTAGAGGATGGATGAGAGATGATAAAGGATCAGCATCAATGGGTACTTATTACAGGTGCTTCTTCAGGTATTGGGGAAATTTTTGCACTCGAAATGGCTTCCAAGGGTAAAAATATCGTGCTGGTGGCCAGAACAGAGTCCAAACTGAATCAATTGGCAGAACGTATAGAACGTACATATCAAGTAAGGGCTGAGGTAATCGTATCGGATCTCTCCGAGGTAGAGGCACCTCAGATCGTATATGAGGAATGTCAGAATCGTGGATTACACATCGATATTTTAATCAACAATGCGGGATTCGCTACTCATGGATTATTTGAAGAACTGGATGGTTCCCGGCAGCAGGAGGAGATTATGTTGAACGTGCTTGCCTTGACGAACATGACGCATCTTTTCTTGCCGGGCATGTTGCAGAAGAAAAATGGTGCTGTCATTAATGTGTCTTCGACGGCTGCCTTTCAACCTGATCCGTATATGGCTGTGTATGGAGCGACGAAGGCATTTGTACTTTCTTTTACAGAGGCATTGTACGAAGAAAACAGAAAGCGTGGTGTCCAGTTCTTAGCGCTATGTCCGGGCTCAACTGAGACTTCGTTCTTTGATGTAGTGGGTGCTGATGAAGCCTCCGTAGGTAAACGTGATACACCTGAGCATGTCGTGGCAGTGGCCATGAGGGCACTGGCGTCAGGCAAACCTTATGCTGTGCCCGGGGCCAGGAATTACTGGACAGCGCAGTTCACTCGCCTCATACCACGCAAGTCCATGTTGCGAATCGTAGGGATTATGCTCGGTCCACGTTCCAAGGGTGGTAAACCAGAAAAAGTACAAGCCTAATTAGTGGTGGTAGGGTGAAAGCTTTAGGCCAAAATGCCTTTGGCCCGAGCTTCCTTTATCCAGTCTGGAAATTCAGTGAGTAGACGATCGTACAATTCTTCATCACTGATCTTGGAGATGTCATCCAAGGCAAAAAAGTCAGCATTATCGATGAAACGTCCAGTCATATCATCAAGATTCTCCAGAATACCGTAATTGGCTTGTCCCAGGCCAACGAATTGCCAGAACAGGTTTTTGGTTGAGCTTTCGGTAATAAGCCGCATAATCTTCCCTTTTTGACTGACTCCGCCATCGCTAAAAAAGATAATATACGTTGGAATCTTCACATTAGGTTCCTCGATTGTGTACTTGCGAATGACATCCTGCATCACAGGAGGTTCGTTATTGGTACCGCCTTTGCTTCCCAGCGTATATGTGCGTTCAATATAATTCTCGAAATCCTTGGCGGTGACGCTAGGTGCACGCAAGAAGTCTTTGGCGAAGAACCATACGTCCAACTCTCCGTTATCATCAAACGCTGATGCAATCGCCAGGATACGCTCGAAGGCTTCTTGCACGATGCCTTTGCGATACAGATGGTACATGGAGCCTGATGCATCAAATACAACGGCAACACGTGCCTGGATAGGTTCAATCTTTTTCTTTTGCAGAGACAGGGTTACTTTACGTTTGAGGAGATCGATCTTGGTCAGGTTAAGTGGCGGAGTATTCGTGTTCGGTTCAGCAACAGGTGCAGAGGCTTCTAGAGAGGCGGCTGCAACTTCAGCTCGTGCCGTGTTAAGAATCTGTTCAGCTTCCGAGGTGTCGTTACTTTCGATCTCAACACCAAATGATTCTGCCAGCGGCTGTAATCCACCAAAGAAACCTCGTCCAATCGCACGAACTTTGAATCCGTCACGATACTTATAGATTTCAATGAGAATAAGTGCTGTTTCCGCAGTGACCTGCGTGATCTCAAAGGTGATCTGCTGGGAACCAGCTGTTACAATCGCCTGACATGCCTGAACATCTGCAAAAGTACCTCCCGCATCCAGAGTAGCCGTGAACACACACTTTTCCACTGGAGCCTGCCGTAATTGATTCGTATCCAGTACAAAAGAGGATTTCAGTTCCTCTGTCTGTTGCAAAAGCACACTTTGATGGGGATCGGCCTTCTGATTATAAAATACAAAATAGTCGTCGGATGGGACTTTTCCCTCTTCGTTCACCATAAAGCAGCTAACATCCAAGGGAGAAGGAGATGATGTACATTGAATGGTTACCTGAAGTTGGGTGGATTCGTTGATACTGATATTCTGGCCTGTGTTTAAGTGGATGAACGAATCTGTCATAATCGGATGCGCCTCTCTTCTCCAATATAATGGTTGAAAATGTACAGTAACAAGATCGATTCTGAGACAAATGTTTCCATAAGTCAATCATATATCCGGTATTCCTACGCCTGCTCTGACTCGTACTTTTCCCGATGCTCTTTCTTCATCTTTACATAGTCCGGATCGGTCTTGGCAATCTCCCATTGCGCTTTAAATATGGCCGCGGCTTCTGCCTTCAACTTGTCATTCTGATAGGGCAAGATCGAGTCATCCTCCTTCGAATATTTGCGTCCTCCTTTGTGATTCGTATACCGTCTGGCCCGTGTATAGCCCATCTGGAGAAATTTGCGAGCCATATCCATACCAACGAAATCTCCTTTTTTCTTATACTCCAAAAATAGCTCATAGATCTTCTCCGATGACTCCGTTGCAATCTCGGGTGTTTTGAACCGCCAGTGTGGCAGAATCTCGCCTTTGTACGGCTCTACCATCAGAACACCCTGCTCGCCCCGGCCTACGGTGTACAGCTCAGGATGTTTGCGCAGATCCAACTCATCATAATTGAGACTGTAATCAAATTTTTTCATGTATACACTCTCCTTGATAGGGATTACCCCGATTCTGATCCAACATGCACGGTTAATGGGGAACAATAGAACGAATTACACAGGAGGGATACCGTATGGGAATGTCCGGCAGATATCTTGTGGTCACGCAGGAGCTCATGGAATCCATCAAGTCTGGCGAGGTTAGTGTGCATGATTGTGCAGTGGATCTGGATATCGATAAAACGTGGCAGATGCTTCAATTTACGTTGAACGGTAATCTTGTACAGGGGGAGCCGCCTCTCGGTTATGTGGTGCCGCTCGCAGGTGAGCAGTACGTGGGAAACTATTCGGACATGGATCTGTTCTTGCTTAGTAACGAGCAAGTGCTGGAGGCCTACATGGCATTGGAGCAGCTCACGCCGGAAGAATTAAAGCAGCGGTATAGTTTGGACCAGATGATCGCTGAAGGCGTCTATCCAGTAATGGAAGATTGGGATGCAGAAGAGACATTTCAGGAGATCGTTCAGACCGTGGATCATATCCAGGCCTTGTTTCAGGCAACGGCTGAAAGTGGAAACGGGATCGTCTTTTATGTTTTCTAAGTGAGTACTGAAATAATGATGGAAAATGGTGGGCCGCCGCTGAGACAGGTTTGAACTGTGCCTATTCGGGTTATTGATAGACACAAGGCTCAGGCCTTGATGACATGACAACCCGGTAGAAGAGAGGGAATGCGATATGACACAGGATCAGAACGAAGAGAACAAAGCGATTCAAGAGGACGAGCCGGATCAATTCGAGACTCCCGTAACTGCGGAAGATGAAGAATCTGATGAGAAATCTGCAGAAGATCAAGAGCAAGAATAACTCCTAGCGTTGCATAATGAAGAAGGATGTTTTATCGAAACTTATGATATGCTGAAATATAGATAGACCAGAGGTCGGACATGTTCCGGCCTTTTGGTTTATTTTTTTGCGTATCCGTTTACAAGAATTACCTGTACCTTCATAATGGGAATGAACCATATTTTTCTAAGGAGGAGATCATATTACGAATCGAAAGTTAGTCCAATGGATGGCAGTGCCACTAGTACTATTAATGGTTATTCTTACAGGATGTCAGGCTGTGGGTGGAGTAGATGTTGGCAAAGCCATGGCTAATGGCGCGAGTATCAAGTCCGGTGAATCCAGACAATCCATGAATATAAACATAGAACCGGCTACGGATTTGGCTACAGAGAAAGACCTTGAAATGATTGAACTTATTAATTCCATATCCTTGGATATTGATCAAGCCAAAATGAAAGATGCGAAGACAGCATCGATCAAAGGTACATTCAGCATGGAGGGAACGAAGCTACCTTTCCACCTGTCCATGAATGAGTCCCAATTGGTCATTGATCTGGACGGAGCCCAGAAACCGCTGTACATATCTCTGGATACGTTCCAAGATGCACAAGCGCTTCCGATGGTAGATACGAAGGCCCTGGAGAAGCAACTCGAGGAGCTTTCCCCGAAACTGTTCTCTTTTGTCCTGAAGCACCTGTCCAATCCGAAGAATATTTCCGTGACTCCGGTACAGGAATCTGTGAATGGCGAAGCGCTTAGCCTCTCCAAGCTGCATCTGGAAGTGAGTGGTGAAGAGATGCTTGCCATGGTTAAACCGTTCCTGACGAGTATTTCGAAGGATGAGCAAGGACTGAAAGATCTGATTGGAGATCTGTACGATGTGTTCTACCCTGTACTTGAAGCCGTGAATGAGGTTGAAGGTGGGGGAGACGAAACGCTGAATTCCATCGTTCCTGAATCGAAAGATGAGGCTGTGGCTTCACTATATGCCATGATCAAAGTTGGACTGGACAGTATGCTGGTCAATTATGATCAGGAGCTTAACAACCTGTTGAATGAGGACCCTGATTTGAAAACGCTGTTTGGCACAGAAACCAAACTGAAATTGGACTTCTATCTCGACAGCAAGCTGGATATCCGCAAACAGAACTTTGAGCTTAAAGTGGCAATACCTGCTTCCGACGAACTACCGTTGAAATCCGTAACCGTAAGCGGAGACAGTGAACAGTGGAATATTGGTGGTACGGTTGCAGTCGATGAAGTGGATGTATCCGGCGGCGTTATGGATCTGATGAAGGATGATATTACGCCTGGACAGATGCTGCGCAATTTTGATTCCAATTCACTGGCATACCAATTGCTGAAAGATGAAGCTGGAATCACGAGTAAAAGTGTAGTGCTCTTCCCGGATGATGAATACGCCGGGGCGATCACCGTTAAGAATACAACATTTGTTCCGCTTCGCTACGTGTCTGAAGAATTGGATGCTGAAGTGAAATGGACCAAAGGCTCGAACCAAATCGTTGTCATTGACGACATTACTGGTGATGAGATTGTCCTGACCGTAGGTTCCAAGAAGGCGACGGTTGCTGGTAAAGAAGTGACCATGGTGGAATCCGCTTATGTAGGCAAGGACGGCAAGACATATGTACCGCTGCGCTTTGTGGCTGAATCCCTTGGGGCTACTGTAGATAAAGAACAAGAAACCGGCTGGATTTACATTGACCGTCCTTAAGTTCTTATGACTTAAAAATAACGAAATGCATGGGGAGTGCCTCTATTGGAGGTGCTCCTCTTTGTTGTGTCATCCCAGGTCACACGAATGGCAGGACGAATATAGAAGCATACTAATCCGGTTGAGATGTTGGGGGTAACAGATCCCCGTCTGATAGAGCAAATGAAGAAACGGGTACTTAGTATGGAGGATGTCAAAAACAAGCATAGGGAGGTCTAGGAATGATGACTGAACGATTTGCAGGTAAAGTAGTCCTGATTACAGGCGGTGGATCCGGTCTCGGCCGGTCGGCAGCTGTGGAAGTTGCACGTGAAGGGGCCAAGCTTGCCCTGGTGGACGTGAACATGAAGGCGCTGGAAGAGACCAAGCGTGTGATCTCGGAAGAGGTACAGCATGCCGAGTTTCTGTTAATCGAAGGTGACGTATCGGACGAAGAAGCTGTGAAGAAGTATGTTAGTGATACGGTCAATGAATTTGGGCGTATCGATGCATTTTTCAACAATGCAGGCATTGAAGGCAAGCAAAATCTGATCGAGAACTACGAGACGGAGATGTTTAATAAAGTCATCGACATCAACCTGAAGGGTGTGTTTTTCGGGTTGAAGCACGTTCTGCCTGTGATGAAGAAACAGGGCGAAGGCTACATCGTGAATGCGTCCTCTGTTGGTGGGATTCGCGCCGTGCCAAACCTGGTTGCCTACGGAGCGAGCAAACATGCCGTAGCCGGCATGACCAAAGATGCGGCGATTGAATACGCCGAGCACGGGATCAGTGTGAATGCAATCGCACCCGGAGCCATTCTGACAGACATGGTTATCGGTTCGTTCAAACAGATCAATCCGAATGATTGGGAATCAGCATCCAAAGAGTTCGTGAAGGACAACCCGGCGAAGCGCTTGGGTGAACCGAAGGAAGTAGGGCGTCTCGTTGCCTTCCTGCTGTCTGGCGAAGCCCCCTTTATCAATGGAGCCATTATTCCGATTGATGGTGCGCAGTCAGCCAAATATTGATCCCATAGTCATCAAACAGCATATCGATGCAGCATAAATATATACTGAAGAACGCCCTTAACTGGCCAATGTGCTGAGTGGGGCGTTCTTTTTGGTGTGATATTCAGGATTCAGTGTAACTTATCCGCAGGTTAAGTGTGCTGTAGAATCTGAGGCTTTTTGCTAAACCCGGTACTCCCGGCCGTAAAGCCCATCTGGCGGTAGAATTCATGTGCGGCTTCACGTTCCGGGCGATTGCCACTGTTCAGAGAAAGGGAGTCCACATCATGCGTGGCGGCCCATTGCTCGGCTTCCAGAATAAGCTGACGGCCGATGCCTGAGCCCCTGAACTGGTCATGCACAACCAATGCCATGATACGGCAGTGTCTTCCGTTCTTTTCATACAGATAAGACGTCTGTAATCCAATCAGTCCAACGACGCGTCCGCGTGCTTCAGCCACCAGTGTAGTGAAGTTTGGGTCCGCAGAGATATGGGCATAGCGCTCCTCCATCTCCGCGTATGTGGTTGGGTAACCGAGTTGATCCATCAGAATGACCATATCTTGCAGATCGGTAGTGGAGCTATGTCGAATCGTCACATCCAGGCTCATAATGTTGTATCCTCCTTGGGTCTTTCCTTCAACGAAAGTTCAATAATGGTATCCAGTAGCTCTGCAAAAGAAATGCCTGCAGCAGCTGCACTTTTGGGCAGCAGACTGTTACGGGTAAGTCCCGGCAGCGTGTTCACTTCAAGCACATAAGGCATGCCTTCACGAATCATCATATCCACGCGCGCGTAGACGCTGCATTTAAGCACCTGATAGCAGGCCAATGCCGCAGCTTCCACGCGATGGTGAAGGTCCACTGGCAATTGCACAACCTCCTCATCGGCTCCGTGGTCATCGTATTTGGAAGAATAATCGAAAAACTCAGCGTTCGAACGAATGGAGATCACCGGTAGCATCTTTCCATCCAGAATGGCACAAGTGATCTCTTCACCTTCGATATACTGTTCGATCATGACCGTGTCATCCCAGGCGAGGGCAGCCTCCACAGCAGCGGGTAAAGTGGTAGCCTCCTTCACTACTTGGGTGCCGATGCTGGAACCGCCTGAATTCGGTTTGACCACCACAGGGTATGTTAATTGTTGAACAGCATTAGAGGACAGTTCCTCCATGTGGCTCACCCGCAGCCACTCTCCGGTAAGCACACCCGCATGCTGAATGAGTTGTTTGGACATGTCTTTATCCATGCATACACTGCTTGCAAGCACGCCACAGCCTGTGTAGGGAATGCCCAAGGATTCCAGTGTGCCCTGAACGGTACCGTCTTCGCCGTATTTGCCATGCAGGGCAAGCAGTGCCACATCGATCCCGGCCGATTTGTCGATCAGATCCCGCTTGGTATTCAGCTCAATGGGCACTACCTCGTATTTGTCTCTATTCAGATTCGCAATCATCTCCTGTCCGGTGAGCAGGGAAATATCCCGCTCTGAAGATGTACCGCCCATAATCACGCCAACCTTCATGTGAAATCCTCCTTATCTCATTTGAGTTGCTGTCTCGCCAATGATCCGAATGCCCTTGCGTATATGCTCATCGCTGACTCTGGAGAAGCCCAGACGCATCGTGTTTACGCCCTGACCGGGTTCCAGATAAAAAGTATCTCCAGGTGTGAACGTCACACCTTTCTCCTTACAAGCCGCGAGCAGTTCACGAGTCCTGTATTCGTGCGGGAACTGCACGAATAGGTGAAGACCGCCCTCACCGGAGATCCGGCACATCGGCAGATGCTGCTTCAGGCATCGCACAACCAGTTCATATTTTCGCTTATATTCCGTGCGGGCTCGCTTCAAGTATTTCTCGAAATTACCGTTGCTCAGATATTGATACAATAACGATTGATCCAGCGTTGATGTGTGGATGCTGCGTGCCCGTTTCATACTTTCCAGATAATCGATCAGCGTCGCATCCGCAATAACCCAACCGACCCGCAGTCCTGGAAACAGGACTTTGGAGAAGCTGCCCAGATACACCAGTCCGTTCCCTTTGCCCATGCTGGCAATCAGGGGAGATACGTGCGAACCGGAATAGCGCAATTCTTCGTTGAATCCGTCCTCAATAATCGGTACCTGGTACTGGTTCATCAACCGGATAATCTCCGCCCGTTTCGCAGGGGATGTCACAATCCCGGTCGGATTGTGATAGGAGGGCACAAGATAGGCCAGATCATATGCACTTGCCTCAAGCTCATGTTCCAGTTGCTTTAAGTCCAGGCCATCCGGCTCCATATTCACACCGGTCAGGTGAAACTGATGCAACTTTAGATTCTTGATCGCCGTGTGGTGCGTTGGATTCTCGCAGAGCGCTTTACCGCTTTTTTTGCGTAACGCTCCAAGCACGAGATCGAAGCCTTCCGTGAATCCGTTGGTGATTAGAATATCCTTGCCAAGGAGGTCGACCCCTTTGTTCTCCATATATCGTAGTAAATACTTCATCAAGGGTCTGTATCCTTGCGCATACCCGTAATTCAGCAGTACTTCGCCTTCAAGTGACATGCGATCTAGAAAAGCCCGTTTCACGTTGTGCAGATCAAACAGCTTTTCATCCGGTGCTATGCTGGTAAAAGATATCTCACCGCGCTCTGCTCCGGAGCCATGCTTCATCAGATCGTACTGCTCTGCCTGAATCGCATACTCGCTTACCTCCGTTGTCCAGTCCAGTTCCCAGCTTGCTGTTGCCTCAGGGGTTTCGATGGAGGCGCTGACGTAATTGCCCTTGCCTTTGACTGCATAGATCAGGCCTTCATCTTCAAGCTCGGCATAAGCGAGCAGGACCGTACTTCGACTAACCTTCATTAGTGTACTGAGTTCACGTGTCGAGGGCAGTTTTTGTTTGGCTTGCAGGCCGCCTTTGAGCATCAATCGCTTCATATAATCTTTGACTTGTATATATACAGGGCGGTCCTCCGTCAGTTGCAGATCGGAATACATCCCATCACTCCCTCTACTGGTATCTTGCCATATTATAAACCCAGCAGAAAGAACCACGATACCTCTGTTTCCCTGCGGGAGTGGTTGGTGGTTCGCGCAAACGCAAAAAAGCCCTGGCATTATGCCAGGACCCGTGGTTAAACTTGATCCATTTTCTATAGTTCTGCTGCTATGACTTTCTACAGTTGCATTGCATGACTTATCTCTCTAGGATCGATAGCTATCTGACCTTCTACATGTGTCTATTTAACTTCTGTACGGCTATAATTGCAGGCTTTCTAGGTGATACTTAAAATCTACAGTGATATCATGAATCTAGGTCTTTCTACGTTTGCTTGCTGCAAGGTCGAATAGAGGATGAATCCACAATCTATAAGCTAAGGTTGTTGCTAACTGTACTCTTGTCGTGATCACGTAACAAAAATCAGTATGAAAAAGATGATCAATCATAGGGTACAATAGACGAAGGTAGATATAAAGACATATGTCTTAGTGCCCAATTTCTTCCTCATACCCCTATAGTACCACTTTGAATCAGGGAAGTTAACCTTTTTTTTGAAATATTTGTCGTAATAGCGAAAATTGCGTGAATTGTACTTCATATAGAATGAAATGGTGTCCGTTTATAATATGTGATAGGATGTAGACCTATAGATAATGAGGAAGTGAGCCTATTGATTAATATTACCGTGCCAACACCGGATGTAACCATCACAAAGCAGGCTGATCCACAGCTTAGCCACATTTATGGATTTACTGATTTTCACCTGATTACCCGGGAACTAGGCGGGATTTTCATGTTTTACAATGCCGCTGGAGAGTTGTTATTTGTCGGGAAAGCACGAAAATTAAGACCCCGCATTAAAAAGCATTTTGAAGACACTGTATCGCCAATCAAGAATCACCGCGAGGAAGTAACGAAGATTGAAGTATGCCTGGTTGAAGATCCGGTAGATCGTGAAATTTACGAGACCTATATCATTAACACGATGCGTGCGAAATACAATGTAGATAAAGTCTTGTACAAATAAATTGCATATAAAACACAATGAACATGATTTTTTAGGATATATGTCCTAAGTGTTATGCCGGTGCAGAAGGATGTGATCGCAGGATTGCATCCGACTTCGCCTGGGACCATCCCGATCTTTTTGAACACGAATGCCAGGGAGTAGCATGTAGAATTGGAAATGTAGAAATGCCAGGCTTTCAAATAAGTATCACAGAACGTAGCATCACAGATATATCAAATACATATAAAGAGGTGATTGTGTTGATCGGTCGTAGCGGTAACCCTACACTTAAAGACAGCACGTTTGAAAACAAAGGATATGGAGAAGATCGGTATCAGAATTACATGACGATCAACGGCACGGTGAACAAAGCGTTTATTACGCTGGTGATCCTGCTGGGCAGTGCGTTTGCAACATGGATGATGTTCTTTAACGGACAACAAGTGATGCCGCTCGCTTATGGCGGATTAATCGTTGGTTTCATTCTGGCACTTGTGATTTCGTTCAAACCTGTAGCGGCACCTTACCTTGTACCCGTCTATGCGGTGGCAGAAGGCCTGTTTCTGGGAGCACTTTCTGCAACCTATGAGTCCCTGTATAACGGAATTACCTTGCAGGCGGCCCTGTTGACCATGGCTGTATTCATCGCCCTGCTGATGGCATACAAAACCAGATTGATCAAAGCTACGGAGAACTTCAAGTTGGGCGTTGTTGCTGCAACTGGCGGCATCATGATCATGTATCTGTTGAGCTTTGTACTGGGTTTCTTCGGCATTTCGATTCCTTATCTGCATGATAACAGCTTGATCGGCATTGGTATTTCGGTCGTTATCGTCATTGTTGCTGCCCTCAATCTGGTCCTGGATTTCGACTTCATCGAAGGTGGCGCTGAACGTGGTGCGCCCAAGTATATGGAGTGGTACGGTGCATTTGGATTGATGGTGACGCTGGTATGGTTGTACATTGAGATCATCCGTCTGCTTGGCAAATTGCGGAGCCGGGATTAGTCCTTCTTATAACGTCATCATCAGAGTATGAACTTCATTAAAGCTAACGCGTGATACTCACGTCGTTGGCTTTTTTAGTATATTTGGAGGCAGCCTATAAGCATCTTTGCGAACAGTAGTAGAGGGTATCGTGTGGATTCGGGTGTGTACATTTTACCATATTTGGATTGACGGTCTGGAAATAGTTATGGTATTTTATTGATAATGATTATCATTTTCGTTTAAATATTGCATAAGTTGCCGGATAGTTCTCTCTAGCTCTAGCTACACATCAAGCAGATCGAAAGGAGTGGCCTCATGTTACTGGAAAATGATTCGCAGATTGCTGCGCACCAGCCTGTTCCCGGCCGCAGTCCCAAGACGGATCTTGCCAACGTTAAAATATACATGGACAAACATTACGACCAGCCTCTATCCATTGCAGAACTCGCTTCGGAAGCGGGGATTAGTCCAAAATATTTCGTGGATCTGTTCAAGAAAACGTACGGACAGAGCGCAATGGAGTATCTTACGGATCTGCGCATTAACCGCGCCAAGCGATACCTGAAGGAATCCAGATACAAACTTCGCGATATTGCTCTGAGAGTGGGATATAGTGATGAGTACTATTTTAGCCGTAAATTTAAAAAGGAAGTTGGCGTATCTCCTTCCGATTATGCGAAAAACGCCAGAAAACGGATTGCCACCTGCTCTTCCAGTGTGATTGGACAGCTTCTGGCGCTCAATGTCATCCCCGTAGCTGCACCTATCGATCCCAAATGGACG
Source organism: Paenibacillus sp. FSL H8-0079 (assembly GCF_037991315.1). Taxonomy (NCBI): domain Bacteria; kingdom Bacillati; phylum Bacillota; class Bacilli; order Caryophanales; family Paenibacillaceae; genus Paenibacillus; species Paenibacillus sp. FSL H8-0079. The sequence goes on along the minus strand of NZ_CP150300.1, from coordinate 6,455,616 downwards.
GCCTATTATTATAATGCACATCGTACAGAGATTCAGTCCCATCTGAAATTGACGGACCCGTACACAAGCTGGCGGTTTGAGGCCAATGTGGAACGGTTGGTTCATATTCGCCCTGATGCCATCGTGGGCACAGATCAGATCAGTGAACAGGATCAGGCCCAACTGGCCGAGATTGCACCTTGTTGTTTTGTCCCCAAACATCATTCGGATTGGCGAACACAGCTACGCATGATTGGATCATTCCTGGAGCGGGAGGAACAGGCGGAGCAATGGATACACATGTACAACCAGCGAGCAGAGAAGGCGCGGGAATCGGTACAGCGGGAAGTGGGCCGGGAGAAAGTGATCGTCGTGCGGATCTACGGGCAGAATCTCTACCTTTATAGCAATCCGGGTATTGAAGAAGTGTTGTATGGAGCGCTGCAACTGGATACTTACTCTGATCTCAGTGCCAATAATCCGTTAACGCTGGAGCAACTCGCTGCAATGAACCCTGATCGCATTCTCGTTATGGTATGTCCTGAGGCGGCTTCAAGGGCGTATTGGCTGAGCTTGCAGCATTCGGTTACATGGCGTCAGCTCAAGGCCATTCGTCAGTACCAGGTCCATCTGATCACAGGTGACCCTTGGTTTGATTATTCGGCTGTAGGTGTGATGCGTATGTTGGATGAAGCTCTACTGATCTTCACGGGATATTGTCCAAATATATATCTGGATAACGTCCATGGTGATTCCCAGGCGACGTGACATATAATCCTTGTATCTAAATGAGAATGTTTATCAAGGGGGATATCACACATGTTTCACTATATCAAAAACATCGGACAACGTTCCGTTGGTAGCAAATTCCGCAGTGCCCGGCTCTCAGCCCTGATCCTGCTGATGTTAATTACAGGGCTGTTGTCTGCCTGTGGAGCAGCATCCGAAAATACAGGAGCGGCCCAAGAGGAGCAGCCCGCTACGGAAACTTCAACCCCGGCTTCAACCGAGACGGTTGTGCAGGAAGAGCAAGCGGAAGAAACGACGGGTGAACGCACCGTAAAAGATGACTTGGGACATGATGTAATTGTTCCAGCCAGTACAGAGCGGGTGTTTGCACCATATCTGGAAGATTCCCTGTTAACCCTTGGTGTTAAGCCGGTAGCCCAATGGGCGAGTGGTACGAAAGGGCATGTCTATCTCCAGGATCAGCTCAGTGATGTGCCTACACTTGATTTCTCCAGTGGGTTGCCTTCGCCGGAAGCGTTGATGTCGTATAATCCTGATTTTATTATCTTGCATACGGCCCAATATGCCGAGAATGGGGTATACGAGAGTTATTCCAAGATCGCACCGACCTACGTATTTACGAACGCTTCAGGTGATGTAGAGAAGTCCTTGCAGGTCATTGGTGATCTTCTGGGCAAAACGGCTGAAGCCGAAAAAGCCATTGAAACCTACCATGCCAAGGTTGAGTCAGCCAAAGCTGAATTGGCGAAAGTAGCCGAAGGCAAAAAAGCAGCCATTATCCGTTTTGCCCCGCGTGGCATTAGTATGATGGGTGGTAACTACTTCAGCGGTTACGTCGTATATGAACAACTGGGACTAGGTAAGCCTGCATTGGTCGAGTCGGAGAACAGCGCCATTGTATCCACCGAGGTATTACCCGAGATTGACGCCGACTTTATTTTCACCGTGGAACAAGGTCCAGGCAGCATGAAAGAAATGACGGAAACCAACGTATGGAACAGTATGCCGGCGGTAAAAGCAGGACATGTGTACGCTGTCGAGCCAGCTCCGTGGCTGGGCGGTGGACTGATCGCATACGGTCATGTCATTGATGATACGCTCAAAGCGTTAACACAATAATTGGAATAGAGCAGCTCCCTTTGGAGTGCCGGGAACCGGATGTTAGTCCAGCGTTTCCGGCACACCGTAAGGGAGCTTTTTTTACGATAAAAACGTGAACATTATATGACATAAATATGGAAATATGGAGATAATCAAAATAATTTCTGGATATCGTCCATGGGACAGCCGGATTGACTCTTTTATAATTGGTAATGAGAATCAATCTCATATACAGAATGTAGTTCAGTATTCAACTTATATAAGCAGAACAACGAGGAGGACCCATCCGTAATGACGTTTCAGCCCAACCCAACCGCTCCTGGCAACCTTGAGCATATCGCACGCAGTACCGTTCAGATTCCACATGCCGAACAATGGACCATGAAATCACGTTTAGGCCATCATGCCTATCAGATTATGGTATTCAAGCCTGCCGAACCTCCGCCCCCGTCCGGTTACCCGGTGATCTACCTACTGGATGCCAATTCCGTATTCGGCACGATGGTGGAAGCTGTTCGTGTGCAGGGACGCAGACCGGAGAAGACAGGAGCAGTCCCGGCCATTGTCGTAGGCATTGGGTACCCGATCGCGGGCCCCTTTTCCCCTCATCGATACTATGACTTTACTCCAAAGGCCACAACGGAATATACCGCAAAATCCGACGGTACACCTTTGCCAGAACAAGGAGGTGCCGATGAGTTCTTGCGATTTATTGAAGAAGAACTGAAGCCGGATATGGAGCAGCAATTTCGGATTGATCGGGACAGACAGACTATATTTGGTCATTCGCTTGGTGGGTTGTTCGTGATCCATGCGTTGTTCACGAAGCCAGAGGCTTTTCGATATTACATTGCGGGAAGTCCCTCATTGCACTGGAACCAGAAGGTGATGCAGGCGGAGGAACAGGAATTCGTCACAAGGCTGGAGCAGCATCCGGTGAACGTCAAGGTGTGGATTGGTATGGGAGAACAAGAGAAAACTCACCCGGCGCGCAACAATGATAAAGCATCAAGTCTGACGGAGCGCTTATCCGCATTGAAGCAGCCGGGGTTAGATATCGTCTACACTGAGTTCGAGGAAGAGAACCATGTCTCGGTATTGCCTTTTCTGATTAGTCGTACGATGCGTTTTGCCTGTAGTCCGGAGTCATAGAAAGTTGGAATGAGTGACGTGTTTGCAGACGAAAGTCATATGAATCAAGGATCAGTGAGCGGCAGGAGCCAAGTTTCAGCTATGTTTCGGATTTACGGATGATCACACTCAACTGGATAGAACCAAGCTAACACTTCACTTCAACATGGGAGAACACAGCTATGGGGCAGTAAGGGAGGTACACGAGGTGAGCTACACAGGAATAGCTGGAAAAGTGGCCGTGGTCACCGGTGCTGCGCAAGGGATCGGTGAAGCGGTGGCGAGATTGCTTGCACAGAATGGCGCTATCGTTGCTCTGGTGGATCGACAGGAAGATGCGTTGAATCAACTGGTCACCGATCTGTGCAGTCAGGGCCATCAGGCAACAGCCCACGTTGCTGATATATCGGATCGTCAAGCCGTTGAGGATACCGTTCTACAGATCGAGGAGACCGTGGGACCCATTGGTATTCTGGTAAATGCTGCAGGTGTATTGCACACAGGGGCAGTCAGTGAGCTGACAGATGAAGAATGGACGAAGACATTTGATGTGAATACACATGGTGTATTTTATATGTCGCGAGCGGTAGTGAGAAATATGGCTGAACGCCAGACGGGTGCGGTAGTTACCGTTGGTTCGAATGCTGCAGGTGTTCCGCGAATGCACATGTCTGCCTATGCGGCTTCCAAAGCCGCATCGACCATCTTCACCAAATGTTTGGCTCTGGAATACGCGGATCGGCATATTCGTTGCAATATTGTCTCTCCAGGCTCAACGGACACGCCAATGCAGCGAGCTATGTGGCAGGATGAGCAGGGCGCAGAGGCAGTCATTGCAGGCTCACCGCAAACCTTTCGCCTGGGCATACCGCTGAACAGAATGGCATTGCCAGAGGACATCGCGGACGCGGTGGTCTACCTGGTATCGGATCAAGCCAGACATATAACAATGCATGATCTGTGTGTGGATGGAGGCGCCACGCTCGGTGCCTGAATCATGAGATAAGGAGATGATGAATCATGTCAAAAGCGGGTACGGTTACTGCAACTTCCGCCATACACCTTCTGGAGCAATATCGGGAGGGGACGTCCTTTTTCTGGTCTTCACCGCAACATACCTTGCTCGCGCAAGGAGAACGGATTCGTTGGTCTCCGCTACATGCGGAGCACGCAATCCAATCAGATTCGAGTGATTCTGCTGATGTTATTGAACATAACTATAAGGAAGAGATAGATCTTTATATAGATGGTATTCAACAGCTTATGGACAAGGCCCAACAAGCTGGTCAATCGAACCCGATGGTGGTTGGCGCCATTCCGTTTGATCCGCTAGACGATTCTGCTGAGCTATATATACCAGAGACGGTGCAGTGGGCTGAACCGCTACCCTCGGAATCACGAGCATTAATTCAGAAGCTGCCAGCAGCTGTAGGTTGTGAGGTCGTTGAGGCACCTGCGGGGACAGTGTATGAGCAAAGTGTAGATAACGTACTAGTTGATCTGAACCAGGGTGATCTCCACAAAGTCGTGTTATCCCGTACACTTGAGGTGACATCACAGACCATCGTGGACACGCATCAATTACTGCGTAATCTGTTCAGAGACAACACGCATGGATATACATTTGCTGTACCCATGAAGAGTATAACTCAGTCAAAAAGTACTCTAACAACGAAGGAAAAACATTCAAAAATAGACGAACAAATTGGAAACCAAACGAGTCGCACCTTCATTGGGGCAAGCCCAGAACTATTAGTTACCCGCAAAGGATTAAAAGTACGCGCCAATCCACTGGCAGGCTCTGCTGCCCGGAGTGAAGATCCAGCGGAAGATCGCCGCCGTGCAGAGGCACTGCTGGCTTCAGCCAAGGATCGGCATGAACATGCCGTAGTCATTGAGGCAGTTGCGGATGCGCTGCGCCCATTATGCCGACAACTATCCGTTCCAGCAGAACCTTCGCTGATTCAGACGCGCACAATGTGGCATTTATCCACTGAAATATACGGGGAGCTAGCGGACGCGGCCACAACGTCACTGGATCTGGCTTTGGCTCTTCATCCCACACCCGCCATCTGTGGAACACCTGTACAGGCTGCGCGGGCAGCGATTAAGCAACAGGAGCCGTTCGATCGGGGATTATTTACGGGAATGGTGGGCTGGTGCGACAGTGAGGGTGACGGCGAGTGGGCGGTAACGATCCGATGTGCTGAAGTGGAAGGCACAGCTGTAAAATTGTTCGCTGGAGCGGGCATTGTAGCAGGTTCTACGGCAGAAGCTGAGCTGGCAGAGACGGCTGCCAAGTTCAGAACAATGCTGCTCGCGATGGGTTTGGATTCGACTGTGTCCAGTCGGAAGGAGGAATGAGCAATGCTGTCAGGATATCAGGCTTGGCCTGAGGAAGTTGCAGAGCGTTATCGGCAGGAGGGTTGCTGGGAAGGGATTACGTTTGGAGAGATGCTTCGCCAGCGTGCTGGTCTATATGGCAATCGAGTAGCCGTTATTAGTGGTGAAGACCAATTCACTTATGCAGAACTGGATGAACGGGTGGATCGATTGGCTTCCGGTTTATATGCCAAAGGCATACGGCAGCATGACCGGGTTATTATTCAGCTGCCCAATATTACAGCGTTTATTGAAGCCTGTTTTGCTTTATTCCGCATTGGTGCGTTGCCTGTATTCGCTCTTCCTTTGCATCGAAAGAGCGAAATCACATATTTTGCTCGTTTCTCTGAGGCCGTAGCATACCTGATTCCGGATCAGGATGGAGGGTTTGACTACCGCACGTTGGCGGAGGAGGTACAGGCAGAGGTTCCGGGACTTCGGCATATTTTCGTGGCGGTAGAGGCCGGGCCCTTTACAGCGTTAGAAGATGTCTATGCAGAACCTACCACACTGCCGGGTGAACCGACGTCTTCAGATGTTGCTTTTCTACAGTTGTCGGGTGGAAGCACCGGGTTGTCCAAGATGATCCCACGTACCCATGATGACTACATCTACAGCTTACGAAGAAGCGTTGAGGTGTGTGGTCTCAGTCCCGAAAGCGTCTATCTGGCTGCACTACCTGTAGCACATAACTATCCAATGAGCTCACCTGGCATTCTGGGCACGTTGTACGCAGGTGGCACGATTGTGTTGTCACGAGGATCGAGCCCGGATGAAGCCTTTCCGCTGATTATGCGCCATCAGGTAACGATCACGGCTTTGGTGCCACCGCTGGCTCTTGTCTGGCTCAATGCAGCAGCTGCCCGAGGAACCAAGCTTCCGTCGCTCCAGGTGCTTCAAGTGGGAGGAGCTAAATTCAGTGCAGAGGTGGCGGCACGCGTCAAACCAGTTCTTGGCTGTACATTACAGCAGGTTTTTGGCATGGCCGAAGGGCTGGTGAACTACACACGTCTCGACGATTCGGAGCATGTCATTACCCATACACAAGGGAAACCGATGTCTCCCTATGACGAGGTGCGGATTGTGGATGACGAAGACGTTGAGGTGGAGCAGGGACAAGCCGGACACCTGCTGACACGAGGACCTTATACCATTCGTGGTTATTACAAAGCGGAGGAGCATAACGCCAGATCGTTTACTACCGACGGTTTCTATCGCACAGGCGATATTGCAAGTCTGACGGCTGACGGATATCTCGTTGTCGAGGGGCGGGCGAAGGATCAGATTAACCGTGGCGGGGATAAGGTGGCTGCCGAGGAAGTGGAAAATCATCTGCTGGCCCATCCTGGTGTGCATGATGCAGCCTTGGTCTCCATGCCCGATGAGTATCTGGGCGAGCGCTCTTGCGCCTTTATCGTGCCAAGCGGTGAAGCTCTGGCGGTGGCCGAGATCAAGTCTTTTCTACGCAATCGGGGCCTGGCCAGTTATAAAATCCCGGATCGGATTGAGTGGGTGGATGCCTTTCCGAAGACACAAGTGGGCAAGGTCAGCAAAAAAGCATTACGGGAAATGTTGACCATCGAGCAACCTGTATCTAAATAAGAATTACTAACAGATAACGTTACATTTTATCAGTTGAACTAACCATTTACACAAGAACGTAGAGGGCAGAAATAACCTGAAGAAGCGAAGCGTTCGCCCAAAAGCTTTCTGCAAGAAAGCTACATCGGAAGCATACGCTATCACCGGATTTTCACCTTTGTAAAATTGAATCAAAAAATCTGGGGATAACAGCGATCGGAAGGTTATTCTGTCATCGGAGTGGCAAGTGTAAACATTCTTTAGTTCAACTGATATGGCTGAACATGATCTGATAAATATAGCTGAAAAGAGGGATATTCATGGCACTTCCAGTGATTCAACCATATGCAATGCCTGTAGCGTCGGAGCTTCCGGTCAACAAGGTAGCCTGGACACCGGATGCGAAGCGTGCAGTACTCTTGATCCACGATATGCAGAACTATTTTATGAATGCATTTACGGCGGGAGCATCCCCGGTGGTCGAACTGATTGATCATATTGCACAACTTCGTTCAACGTGTCATGAGCTTGGGATTCCCGTGGTCTACTCGGCACAACCGGGCGGACAGACACCGGAGCAGCGCGGATTACAGTTGGATTTCTGGGGAGCGGGGATCGATGGCGGGCCTGTGCAAAAAGAAATTGTTGAATCGCTCGCACCCGCTCCACAGGACACCTTCATGACCAAATGGCGCTACAGCGCCTTTCAGAAGACGGAATTACTTGAACTGATGGAGCGGCAGGGCCGGGATCAATTGATTGTCTGCGGCATATATGCGCATATCGGATGTCTGATGACGTCAAGTGAGGCATTTATGCGAGACATTCAGGCGTTTCTGGTTGCCGATGCAGTTGCTGATTTTTCGGCGGAGAAACATCGCATGGCGCTGACGTACGCATCAGAACGATGTGCGGTAACACTAACGACCGAACGTTCAATTGCATTGTTGAATGCGTCAGCCGCAACCAGAACTGGAGGTACAGCTACATCTGAGGCGCAGCAGCAATTGGCATCCACCGTGGATTCTGGGTATGTCGTGGAAGGACGAGAAGGCGTTGATCAGGCAAGGCTGGGAGCGTTACGGGCTCAGGTTGCCGATCTGCTACAGGAGCAGCCCGATTCAATTGGGGAGCATGATGATCTGATTCAGAACTGGGGAATGGATTCGATTCGCATGATGAGTCTGGCTGAACGTTTTCGCGCGGAAGGCGCAGAGGTTACCTTTGTTGATCTGGCGGAGCAGCCTACATTGGCAGCATGGGCAGGACTCCTGGATAATGCCCAACCGAAAGTACTGCCGAACGGAGACTACTTTTGAGCGGGGCGGTGCAGATGTCGCATCGTCGGAACACAGCTTGGCCTTTATCTTCTGCACAGTCTGGCATCTGGTATGCCCAACAGTTGAATCCGGACAACCCGATGTACAACACGGCCGAGTACGTGGTTATTGACGGTCAGATCCATGAGGGGCGATTCGAAGAAAGTGTACGCCAGACCGTGATGGAGGCCGAATCGCTGAATATGGTATATGGCGAAAACGAGCAAGGCCCGTGGCAGTCTCTGCGCACCAATATGAATGATTGGACATTCCATGTCATGGATGTGCGTGATCAGGCTGATTCTCATACGGCTGCGCTCGACTGGATGAAGCAGGATCTGGCACGGCCTGTTGATCTGGCAATGGGTCCACTTTTCACAGAAGCTCTGTTCAGGGTGAGTGAGAATCGGTATTACTGGTACCAACGCATTCACCATATTGCGATTGATGGGTACGGCGTATCCCTGATCACACGCAGGGTTGCCAGCTTGTACTCTGCAAGCATTCAGGGAGAGGGTGCAGCACAGGTACAGGTTACGGCAACATTTGGATCACTGACTTCCGTTCTCGAAGAAGATGAAGCTTACTCATCCTCCACCAACCGAGAGCAAGATCAACAGTTCTGGATCGACCGATTCGCGGACGCACCGGATGTGGTCAGTCTGGGTGAACGTGCTCCGCGTACATCAACCGAGTTCCTGCGGCAGAGTGCGGTGCTCACGTCGTCACAACGGGAGCACTTGCAAGCAGCAGCGGGTAGATTCGGTGCGACTTGGCCGGATCTCTGTGTAGCGGCAACAGCGATCTATGTGCACCGGATGACAGGGGCAGCCGATGTTGTTCTGGCCTTGCCCGTGATGTGCCGATTGGGTTCAGCATCGCTGCGTGTTCCAGGCATGGTCATGAATGTGCTTCCGCTCCGCCTGTACCTGGATTCGCAGATGAATCTGTCTGATTTGATGGGACAGATCGTGAAGGAGATTCGGGCTGTTCGCAAACACCAGCGATATCGGCATCAGGATCTAAGGCGTGATCTCAAGCTCTTGGGAGAGAATCGGCGTCTGTTTGGACCGATGATCAATGTGATGCCCTTCCATCATGAGTTGAATTTTGCGGGCGCACGCGGCATGATCCATAATCTGTCCACGGGTCCAGTGGATGATCTGTCGATTCATATTGTGGACCAGGGACATGGTCATGGACTGAGTATTGCTTTTGATGCGAACCCTTCTATCTATGTGGACTCGGAATTGCGTGATCACCAGCTTCGCTATGTGCAAATCCTGCAATCCCTGATGTCAGAAGGGACAGAAGACATATCGGTTGGACAGATGGACATCCTGCTTCCTGCCGAACGCGAACAAGTGCTGGAAGGATGGAATCAGACGCATCATGCCATCGCTGAGTGGAACTCAGCAGCGCTATTTGAACAGCAGGTTCGGCGCACTCCTCTTGCAAACGCGGTGACATTTGAAGGGGCATCGCTGACCTACGCAGAGCTGAACGAACGTGCGAATCAACTGGCACATGAACTGATACAGACATACGAAGCAGGACCGGAGCAGGTGGTTGGCATTGCGATGCCTCGTTCACTGGAAGTGGTCATTGCGATTGTGGCTGTCCACAAAACAGGAGCAGCCTATCTGCCGCTTGATCCGGATTATCCCGAAGAGCGCCTGATCTATATGCTGGAGGATGCCAAACCTACTTGTGTAGTGACGGTAATGAACAACTTCTCTCACATTCCGCAGACGTCCAGTGTACCGATTCTGGTCATGGATGAACCGGATATGATGCAGGCAGTGATCTGCCAGTCGGGAAGCAATCCCGAAGGTGATGATCTGCCAGGCATAGCTTCTCTGCTCAACCCCGCGTATCTGATCTATACTTCGGGTTCTACCGGTAAACCCAAGGGTGTAGCTGTAACTCATCTGGGATTAGCCAACCTGCTTGAAGATATGAAGACAAGACTGCAGGTCGGTCCGCAGGATCGCTGGCTGTCGGTGACCACGATTGCTTTTGACATCTCTGTACTGGAAATCTTCCTGCCACTGACGACTGGGGCCAGACTGGATATCGCGCAAAAGGAAACGATTCTTGATCCGGTAGCACTGGCAGGGAAGATGAGAGAGCAAGAGACAACGATCATGCAGGCTACGCCAACGTTATGGCAGTCTCTGGTGACCAGCCGCCCGGGAAGGTTCGACGGGCTAACGGTGATTACGGGAGGAGAGGCTTTATCCGAGGAGCTGAAGCTTTCGCTGGAGGCATTGGGTTGTCAGGTCAATAATCAGTACGGGCCCACGGAGACAACCATCTATTCTACAGCTGCATCACTGGGGAATGAACATACAGGCAAACCATCCATTGGTGGTCCGGTTCGTAACACACAGCTCTATGTGCTGGATCAGAGCATGCAACCTGTTCCTCCGGGTGTTGCAGGGGAATTATATATCGCAGGAGAGGGACTTGCACGGGGATATTTGGGCAGACCTGATCTGACCGCAGAACGTTTTGTCGCGAGTCCCTTCGGACAACCGGGCAGTCGAATGTACCGGACAGGAGACTTGGCCAAATGGTTACCGAACGGTTCCATCGATTATTTGGGACGGGCAGATCATCAGATCAAAGTCAGGGGCTTCCGCATTGAACTGGGGGAGATTGAGTCGGTCATCTCCAGATATCCGGGTGTAACACAGGTTACGGTTATGGCACGTGAAGACCAACCTGGGAACCAGCGGTTAGCGGCATATATCGTGGTTGATGGGGAAGATCGTCAAGCTGACATGGATATAGCTGATATCAGAGCACACGTAGCTGATGCGTTACCGGATTATATGGTGCCCTTTGCCTTCATGCTGCTTCCAGAGATGCCGCTGACACCGAACAAAAAAATCGACCGCAAACGGCTTCCTGTGCCTGCATTGACATCTAATGCAAACGGGAGGGAGGCGCGTACACCGCAGGAGGAGATCCTTTGCAGTCTGTTTGCCGAGATTCTGGGTGTAGCCCGGGTAGGCATTGATGATGATTTCTTCGAACTGGGTGGACATTCCCTGCTGGCCGGGCGAATTATAGCCAGAGTACGTGATGTATTCGGGGTAGAACTGAACATCGGCAGTGTGTTTGAATCACCGACAGCAGCAGGGCTTGCCCGGAAGCTGGATCAGGCGAAGTCCGTCAGACCCGGTATTCAGCCTGTTCCGCGTGCGGGTGAGATTCCACTTTCCTTTGCCCAGCGACGGTTATGGTTCCTCTATTGCCTGGAGGGTGCTAATCCCACCTACAATATTCCGTTGGTTGCCCGGTTGACCGGGAAGCTGGATGTGGACGCTCTCCAAAACGCCTTGGAGGATATTGTTGAACGTCATGAGACGTTACGCACATTGTATCCGCCAGATCTGGGTTCGGCTAGCCAGCATATCCTCCGTGCAGCAGATGTAACAGTGAATATGAAACTTACCCGGGCTTCGGCTGAGAAGCTGCCCGAGCTGCTGGCAGAAGCGTCGCGTTACAGCTTCGAGCTTAGTACCGAGCCGGGCATACGTGCGGAATTGTTCCATACGGATGCGGACGAACATACATTGCTGGTGCTGATTCACCACATTGCAGGGGATGGTTGGTCCTTATCACGGCTTATCCGGGACTTGTCGGAGGCTTATACAGCTCGTCAGGGTGGAGCTGCACCGGCTTGGGAGCCGCTACGCATTCAGTATGCAGATTATGCAGTGTGGCAGGAGAGCCTGCTTGGGGATGAGAAGCGGCAGGACAGTCTGATCGCGAGGCAGTTAGCGTTCTGGACTGAACGGCTCGCAGAATTGCCAGAACAAGTCACGTTCCCGGCAGACTATGCCCGTCCAGTGGTGTCCAGTTACCGAGGCGGGACGGTGCCATTTACGATCAGTCAACATCTGCATGAGCAGCTTGCGACAGTTGCCCGTGAGCATAAAGTCAGTCTGTTTATGCTTCTGCATTCGGCTTTATCCGTGTTGCTTACTCGAATGGGTGCAGGCACGGATATTACGATAGGCACACCGATTGCCGGACGGAGTGACGATGCGCTGGATGATGTCGTGGGGATGTTCATTAATACGCTTGTCCTGCGTACAGACACTTCGGGTGATCCGACCTTCCGAGAGCTGTTGGCCCGCGTGCGGGAAGCAGATCTTGCTGCTTATGAACATCAGGATTTACCGTTTGAACGGCTGGTCGAAGTGCTGAATCCGCCCCGATCCCGTTCCAAACATCCGCTCTTTCAGGTGATGCTGGTGCTGCAAAATACGCCAGATGTTCGTCTTGACCTGCCAGGGGTTGAAGCAGAGACTTGCATTCACGGGGTGGGTTCATCCAAATTCGATCTTACGCTTGAACTGACGGAGAAACGGGAGCAGAACGGACTTCCGGCCGGAATTGAAGGTGTACTGGAGTATAGTGCAGACCTCTACCGTGAATCGACTGCCGCAGAACTGGTCGTTCGGTTGATGCAGGTGCTTGAGGATGCTGTACAACAGATGGATGAACGCATCAGCAGATTTGACCTGGTTACACCGTCAGAGCATGCCCAGCTTGAAAAGGAGTGGACATCTACATTGGATGAAGGTCCACAGCTGACCATAGCCGAGCGTTTTGAAGTGCAGGCAGCCGCTTACGCAGATTCGGTAGCCCTCCATTGTGAGGATATCCGTGTGACTTACAGGGAGCTGAATGCACGGGCTAATCGACTGGCGAGACTGTTGATCGCAGAAGGTGCTGGGCCGGAACAGATGGTGGCATTAGCCTTACCTCGTTCGGTAGAGATGGTCGTGGCCATTCTTGCTGTACTCAAAACGGGCGCTGCCTATCTGCCACTGGACCCCAACTATCCGGCAGATCGATTATCGCATATGCTCACGGACGCGGCGCCGAAAGTGATGATTACAAGTACAGAGGTGTATGCCCTGCTACCGCAAGTTGAGAACATTGAATGTATTAACATGGACGATCTGCATACCTTGCGGCAATTGGAATCCATGGATGAGCGAAACCCGGCAGACCATGAACGGAACGGACGGGTAACTCCGCTGAGTCCGGCTTATATGATCTATACCTCGGGTTCAACCGGGAAACCCAAAGGTGTCGTTATTCCACATGCGAATGTCATCCGGTTATTGGATGCAACGCAGCACTGGTTCCATTTTGACGAGAGCGATGTGTGGACGTTGTTCCATTCCTATGCGTTTGACTTCTCCGTGTGGGAAATCTGGGGCCCTCTGCTGTATGGAGGCAGCTTGGTTGTGGTTCCCCATGAGATTAGCCGATCACCTGGAGCGTTCCTGCAACTGCTCGCCGAGCAAAAAGTAACCGTACTGAACCAGACGCCATCTGCGTTCTACCAACTGATGCAGGCTGACAGGGAAAATCCGGTATGGGGACAGCAGCTTGTACTCCGCTATGTGATTTTTGGAGGCGAGGCACTGGAGCTGGGACGTTTGGATGACTGGTATGAACGCCATGCGGATGACGCCCCAAGACTCATCAATATGTATGGTATTACGGAAACAACGGTCCATGTCAGCTACAAAGAACTTCACGCAGGCAGCGCAGCAGAAGGTGCAAGCAGCTGGATTGGATGCGCTATTCCCGATCTGCGCGTCTATGTGCTGGATGATCATCTGAAGCCTGTGCCGACAGGTGTAACTGGGGAGATGTATGTGGCGGGAGCGGGTCTGGCTCGTGGGTATTGGGGAAGGCCAGATCTCACGGCAGAGCGATTCGTCGCCGATCCACATGGTCCACCGGGTACACGAATGTACCGTACGGGAGACTTGGCCAAGCGCCTGCACGATGGTTCGCTTGATTATCTTGGACGAGCCGACCAGCAGGTGAAAATCCGCGGGTTCCGCATTGAGCTTGGGGAGATTGAGGCTGTATTGGCAAAACATTCGGGTGTGGCTCAGGCTGCTGTTATCGTTCGTGAAGACCAGCCTGGGGATAAGCGTCTTGTCGCTTATATTGTTCCTGTACCGGACAGTGAAGCAGAACTGGAAACGGCTGCGTTACGCCGACATGCGGGAGCGAGCCTTCCGGATTATATGGTTCCATCTGCGGTTGTTGTGATGGAGGTCCTACCACTTACGCCAAATGGCAAGCTGGATCGCAAGGTGTTGCCTGCACCAGAGATGCAATTATCGGCTAATGGCCGAGCACCGCGCAATCCGCAGGAGCAGATTCTCTGTGATCTGTTTGCCGAAGTATTAGGTTTGAGGAGTGTGAGTATTGATGACAGTTTCTTCGAACTGGGAGGTCATTCGCTGCTTGCGGTGCGCCTGATGAGTCGAATTCGTGAAGCGATGGGCAAGGAGCCGGGTATCGGCATTTTGTTCGAAACGGCCACAGTGGCTGGACTGGCCGAGCGATTGGAGATGGGTGCAGATTCCGGTAAAAGCTCACTGCAAGTGTTGCTACCCCTCCGGACGCATGGTCAGCATCTGCCCGTATTCTGTGTGCATCCAGCCGGAGGACTTAGTTGGTGTTATGCCGGATTGATGAAACATCTGGGCATGGAGTATCCGCTGTACGGATTGCAGGCAAGGGGGATTGCCGAGTACGAGGTGCTCCCGTCGACACTGGAGGATATGACGGCGGATTACATCCGTCACATCCGGTCTGTGCAGCCCGAAGGCCCATATCGTTTGCTCGGCTGGTCACTGGGCGGCAACGTGGCTCAGGCTATGGCCGTGCAGCTTCAGTCCGAAGGGGAGGAAGTAGAGTTTCTCGCTATGCTGGATGCATATCCGAGTCATTATCTGCCTATTCGCGGGGAACCGGATGAGGAAGAGGCGCTAACGGCATTGCTTGCACTCGGTGGATATGATCCGGACAGTATTGGGGATGGGCCGCTGGATATGGCAGCAGCGATGCGTATCCTTCGTAGTGAAGGCAGTGCGTTGGCGAGTTTGGATGAAGAGACGATCATGAAGCTGCGGAAAACCTATGAAAATTCCGTCCGGATCTTGGGGGCGTACACGCCATCCCGATTCGAAGGTGACCTGATCTTCTTCCGGTCCACCATAATTCCTGACTGGTTCGATCCGATCGAACCGGAGATGTGGAATGCATTCATCGGAGGACAATTGGAACGTCATGATATTGCCTGTCGTCATAAAGACCTTTGTCAGCCGGGTCCATTGGAGGAGATCTGCCGTACCCTGTCCGTCCGGCTGGAGATGCTGAACAAGAAGCGTAACATTCAACACAAATAGGAGGATAAGCTGATGAGCAACCCTTTTGAATATGAAGACAGCAATTATCTGGTGTTAATGAATGATGAAGGACAGTATTCGCTGTGGCCTGCATCCATTCCGGTACCGGTAGGTTGGACCCTGATGCTGGGGAAGGCCAAACGACGTGTATGTCTGGATTACATTGCGGAGCAGTGGACTGACCTGAAGCCGCTGAGTCTCTGTGATGAAACGGGGATGCCGGGCATGATTCATGAGGTTGGCAGATGAGGTTTCGTCTGAATCCAAAGGCAATTGTGAGCGTTGTCTATGTTCTGGCGATGTTTATGGTTGCCATGGATGCAACGGTATTAAATGTAGCGCTACGAACCATTAGTGAAGAACTGGGCGTTCCTCCGGCTGCTGCGGGTACCTTGAATGTGGGGTATTTGGTGAGTTTGGCTGTATTTCTGCCTGTCGCCGGATGGCTTGGTGATCGATGGGGCACAAAACGGGTCTTTCTGTCGGCACTGACACTGTTTACAGTATCCTCTGCGCTTTGTGCAACGGCTGATAGTCTAGGCACATTGACATTTTTCCGTATTTTGCAGGGAGCAGGGGGTGGTCTGCTTACACCTGTAGGGATGGCGATGCTGTTTCGGACCTTTCCTCCGCAGGAACGGGCTAAGGTATCTCGCATGTTGGTGCTGCCGATTGCCCTTGCTCCAGCTCTCGGGCCGATTGTGAGCGGATTGATTGTGGATCAGCTGTCGTGGCGCTGGATTTTCTATGTGAATCTGCCTGTTGGTATTCCAGCCGTGATCTTTGGCATGCTGTATCTGAAGGAACACAGAGAACAGGGAGCTGGTCGACTGGATCTACCGGGTTGGTTATTATCTGCGCCGGGGCTTGCACTGACGATGTATGCGCTCAGTCAGGGACCGCTACGGGGCTGGACGTCACCGCTTATTATGGGAGCGGGCTGTGCAGGCATTCTGCTTCTGACGTTGCTCGTCGTGGTGGAGCTGCGTGCGAAGCAGCCGCTGCTTGATCTGCGTTTGCTAAAGCACCGATTGTTCCGCTACACAGGCTTGGTATCCGTATGTGGAGCAGCCGGGCTGTTGGGCATGCTCTATGTGTTTCCCTTAATGTATCAAAATGTACTACAGGCTTCTGCGCTGGAAACCGGGCTAACGACATTTCCGGAAGCGCTGGGACTGATGATTGCTTCTCAGCTTGTCCCGTGGACTTATCCGCGGCTGGGCCCACGCAAGCTGATATCGATGGGCTTGATCTGTACGGCAGTCATTTTCATAACCCTTAGTCAGATCACAGAGGATACGAACCCATGGTTCATCCGTTCATTATTATTCGGCGTAGGAATTTTCCTGGGGCAGACGGTAGGAGCAGTGCAGATTGCTGCCTTCGCCCAAATTCCGCCTGCATCCATGGGACGAGCTTCCACCTGGTTCACGGTGCAGAATCGTCTGGGGTCAGCAATCGGCATGGCTTTGCTCTCTGCTGTTCTGGCAGGTGTGGGTACAACAACGGTGACTGCGACAGGCACGATGGAGCCGAATATGCTGGCGTACCGTTTGGCTTTACTGGGGGCAGCTGCATTTCTGCTCATCGGGCTGTGGTTTGCCCTGAAAATCCGCGATGCGGACGCGGCAGCCACGATACGAAAGACGCCGGCTGGAGGATTATTTAGCAAGTTGAAACGTTCGTCTACGGTGGGTTCAGAATCGGTGGCAAAGCAAGAAGGATAGGATTGAGTTTGTGAACGAAGTAATGGAAGCCAAGTAGGTGCTACCTGAAAGAGTTTCCATAAAATAAGAGCGAGTCATTCCGGACAAGGGTAAATTGTCGCCAGATTGACTCGCTCTTTTTCTTGATTGGTTAGGTAGTGGTTAACTACACCAACTCCGTATACAGATCCTGCAAGGTTACGATTTCCGGCTTGCTTGGCAATTCTCCCCCGGCCGAACAGGCTGCAAGAATATGCTGATCATCCAGTCGCTGACTATAGAAACGATGTGCTTCAGCCTGCTCGCAATGCCACCCTCCTCCCTCATCAGGTAGGATAGCAAAGGAGTCCAGTGGCATGGACAGGCCCATGCCGACTGCCTTGATATAGCTTTCCTTCAGCGTCCATAGACGGTAGAAGGTCTCCAGCCGACGATCGTCAGGCTCGGCAGCCAGGAACTGGCTTTCCGTTGGAGAGAAGAAACGCTCTGCAATCTGCATGTCGATCGGTGCTATTTTCTCCACATCCACCCCGAGTTTATCTGTACCCCCAGAGATCAGAGCAATCCAATCGCCAGAATGGGAGACGTTGAATTGTACATCCGAATGGTGAATGAGTGAAGGTTTGCCGTAGGAATTACAGGTAAAAGAAAGCTCAGCAGGTCTCAAGCCAGTTAACTTGCTTAGAGTCACACGAGTCAATATCTCTCCCAGCACGGAGCGATACGCGTCAGCCTGACGCACAAAACGCGAAGCCTGAGCACGTCGCTCGGCAGAGACTTGTGACAGAAAGTGGTTCCAGCACGCCTCCGGCAATACTTCTGGAACTTGAAGCACACGAATAGTTATCATCATTTATCACCTGTGGACATATTCGGCGCGTATCAATAACTTTCCTTTATATGGAACTGACCGAATATCCCCTTAACTAATCTCTATACGGATGCTCTTATCAAGCAATCAGGATATCCGTTTTTTCATGCTAAGGTTTCAGGTTGTGCATCTGCATCTTCAAGCTTCTCGCTTCCATTCCATATGGGCAGCCTGTACGCGATCCCACATGTCTTGGCATTCCAGCTCACTATAATTCACCAATGGCTCATGGAATATGCCAGTTAAGACGTCACGCCATTCGGTATAGGATGTGATCTCTGTTTTCCGGATTCCTTCCATATCATGTGTTCGGAGCATACATCCACGTAGTTCATTACTGCGGTTCTCATCCCGCTGACGAAGCAAAAATACGTTATGCCAAGGGGATTCGGCCGCTTGACTGTAGAATTCATGCTTCGGAATGAACTCTTCCAGGCTGGTAATTGCTTCAGGAGCATAGTCTACACCTTTGCTTGGTCCGTCCAGTTCATATTCGAGTCGCCACCCGCCAGCAACAACAGATGAAGGCATCAATTGATATGTGAATGGTGCTGAACCATAGGTTCCATAACGAAGTGGCAGAGGTTCAAAGGGCATTCCACCCAGGCCTACATCCACAATCCAGCGCTCAACTGTCGGGTCAGCATCCGGTAAAAGGACAGACAGACCGAGATGGAATGAGTTCACACGTGGTTGTTCTCCATGAGGCTGCACTCCGCCGCGATGCCAATCGACTGTATAACCAAGAGAGCGGAGAAGAACACTGAAGGCACCATTTAGATGAAAGCAGTAGCCGCTGCGGCCCTGTAATATAAGTTGAATCGATTCTTGAAGACTGATTCCCGCAGGACGACCTGCAAAAATATCGACCGTTTGCCAGGATAAATATTGCACATGTGCTTTTTGGAGTTCAAATAAGAATTCCAGTGTAGGTTTCTTTATAACATCAATGCCGATCCGTCTCAGGTAGGCCTGTATTTCAGTTGCGTTCAATGGTTCATTCATCCAGATCACCTCAAGTCATATATTGGGCTGCAGCCCGAATTATTATAAACTTCTGCTGCCCTGAGTTCATTGTAAAAGTGAACGGGCGAAAACAACATCATCAGTTGAACAGATTGTAACGGTACAATTAATGAACAGAGCCTTGAAAATCATCTCAAGAGATAAACATGGTACTGATGTCAATGAAATACAATATATGGATGAGCTATTTCTTTTTCTGGGGTATGCTAACCCTTTGGAGTGGATATAGGTTAGAATATAGATAGATAGCAGGATTAGGAGATGGAAAAATGGCTAATGATGAAGTGATTTTGACACAGGAAGGCTTGGAAAAGCTGGAGGACGAACTGAAGGATTTGAAGACGGTGAAGCGTAAGGAATTGGCAGCTCGTCTGAAACTCGCGATCAGTTACGGTGACCTGAAGGAAAATAGTGAGTATCATTCAGCCAAAGATGATCAGGCCTTTATGGAGACTCGAATTCTGATCTTGGAGAAGATGCTGACGAAAGCAAGAGTCATCTCTTCAGACAATATAGACTCCAACAAAGTGAGCATTGGATCGACGGTGTTGCTTAATGACATTGAGTTCGCCGAGAAGATTGAATATAAAGTGGTTGGCCCTGCCGAGGCCGATGTTGCGGATAATAAAATTTCGTACGAGAGCCCGCTGGGCAAGGAGATAATGGGCAAAGAAGTGGGCAGCGTCATTCATGTCAATGCTCCGATGGGCGTTATCAAATATGAGTTGCTTCAAATTAAAGTGTAATATAAAAATAGAGGTGCTCCGCAGTCGTTAAGTGGCTGAGGGGACACCTCTTTTTTTATTGTATTGAGCTTGAGTTTTAGGATGGTTTACGTCATTTTAACTTCATACGGTTGGGCAGCTGAACTTTATCACATACTGTTTCTAGGGGAACTTATGGGATGAAGTTTTCCGTGTGTATTTTTATGTAAATAAATAACATTTCGACAAATTTCGATTTTCGAATGACCTGACACGTGGAGTAGTATATAATTACGGGAAAACTTTAAAGTGATGGAGTAGATACGATGAATTTTAGTAAGCCTAATCTGGATCAAGACAACGCTAGCAAAGGGGAACGTTTCTCCCAAGCAGGCTTCATTCTTGCCGCTATTGGTAGTTCGGTTGGTCTGGGTAACATGTGGAAATTCCCGTACATTACGGGTGAGAACGGAGGAGCTGCGTTTTTCCTGCTCTTCATCGTCTGTTTGCTGCTGATTGGTCTGCCAGTTCTTCTTGCTGAACTTGCGATTGGTCGTAGTGGCAGAGGTAGTGCAGCTACTGCTTTTATCAAAGCTGGTGGACATAAAGGTTGGCTCGCAGCGGGATTGCTGCAAGTATTGACGCCGTTTATCATCCTGTCCTTTTATGTCATTATTGCGGGCTGGACATTGCAATATGCAGTGACTTCCTTCAGTGGTTCATTGTTTAACAATCCGGATTATGCCGGACAGTTCAATTCCTTCGTAGGCGGTTATATGCCAATCGTGTGGCAACTGGTTTCAGTTCTGATTACAGGCTGGATTGTTGCCAAAGGCGTATCTAATGGAATCGAGAAGTTCAACAAAGTATTGATTCCAGCGATGTTGGTACTGCTTATTATCCTGATGATCCGTGCAGTTACATTGCCGGGTGCAGGTGCGGGTGTATCCTTCTTCCTGAATCCAGACTTCTCGCAGCTGACAACCGAATCCGCACTGGTTGCGCTCGGACATGCCTTCTTCTCCCTGTCACTCGGGATGGGTATTCTTGTAACCTACGGTTCGTATGTGGATAAAAATCAATCCCTCGGTGCAGCAACCGTTGCCGTTGGTGCGGGTGACCTGATCTATGCGCTCATTGCGGGTCTGATTATCTTCCCGACGACGTTCTCATTCGGGATTGCACCTGACCAGGGGCCATCATTGATTTTCATCGCACTTCCGGCTGCTTTCTCGGCCATGCCACTTGGATTCCTGTTTGCGGGATTGTTCTTTATCCTGTTGGCTATCGCGGCATTGACGTCGGCAGTATCCTTGCTGGAAGTTCCGGTGAAATATTTCATGGAACGTTTGTCCTGGAGCCGCAACCGTTCGGTATGGGTGATTTCACTCGCGGTCTTCATCGTGGGACTCCCTTCCGTATTATCGCTCGGTTTGCTGCCTGAATGGACAATTGGATCGAAGAGTGTATTCGACTGGATGGACTTTATGGCGTCCAACATCCTGCTGCCTGTCGGTGGATTGCTTGTGACGATTTTTGCCGGATACTTCTGGAAAACGGCTGCGGAAGCTTCCGGCCTGCGTTCCGGATGGTTCCGGGTGTGGCTGTTCATGCTGCGTTACGTAGCTCCGATCCTGGTTCTGTTGGTTCTGCTGCACACATCCGGTATCATTCATTTCTAGAAGTGAAGACCAGATAGGCATAAATGTTGTCTGTTGTGCAGATTTACCATGGATAAAACCTCTTGGAAGAAATGCAAAAGCCCTTGTTTTCCCGCGTCAATTTTGGGACAATACGGAGTAGAGGTTTTTTGGGTAGGACCGATAAGCCATAGCTTTTTTGCGAAAAGAGGATTATACAATGAACAAATCATCCATATATGGATTAACATTAGAGCAATTACGTTCCTGGCTGCCGGAGCATGGGCAGAAAAAATCCCGAGCATCCCGGATCTGGGAATGGTTATATCAAGAGCGTGCACACGATTTTCCTGCGATGACCGATGTCCGTCAGGAATGTCTGGACGTTCTCTCTGAGCATTTCACAATGAACTCGCTGAGCGAGCATGTGAAGCAGGAGTCGGCAGATGGTACCGTGAAATTTCTGCTTCGGATGCAGGACGGCAACCTGATAGAGACAGTATTGATGCGGCAAAAATACGGACTTACCGTATGTGTGACCACACAAGTCGGCTGTAATATCGGCTGTAGCTTCTGTGCGAGCGGTCTGATCAAGAAGAGCCGTGACCTGACCGCTGGTGAGATTGTGGAACAGATCATGCACGTACAGCGACATCTGGATGCAGCAGGTCAAGACGAGCGGGTAACAAACGTGGTTGTGATGGGTATCGGCGAACCGTTCGATAACTTCCAGCACATGAGTAATTTCATCGAAGTCATCAAGGATCGCAAAGGACTGGCATTGGCCGCCAAACGGATTACTGTATCCACGAGTGGCCTTCCGGACAAGATCAAGGAATTTGCAGACAGCAGTCTGCAGGTTAACCTGGCGATCTCTCTCCATGCACCGAATAATGAACTACGCACACACATCATGAAGATCAATCGGGCTTTCCCGATCGAGCAATTGATGGATGCGGTGGATTATTATCTGGCTACGACGAACAAACGCATCATGTTTGAGTACATCCTGCTACGTGATGTTAACGATCAGCGTGAGCATGCAGCGGAGCTGGCTGAACTGTTGTCCAGTCGCAGAAGTATGGTCAGTGTGAATTTGATCCCATACAATCCGGTGGATGAGCATAGTCAGTATCAACGGAGTACAGAAGAGTCGATTCTGGGCTTCTATGATACGCTCAAAAAGAACAACATCAACTCCACTGTACGTATGGAGCATGGTACCGATATCGATGCTGCCTGCGGACAGTTGCGCAGTAAACAAATGAAGAACAACGCTGTCGAATCCGAGCCAGGCCGTCTGGCACTGGGATAAGACACAACGCGGGGCTGGCAGATAAATAGGATGCGTGGGTTGCTATAATCAGTGCTTGTACTCTGTATGTGCCATTTACCGTTGTTGGATCACAAATGCGTTACCTGAATACAAAACGCCTCTGTATATCACTGAGAAGTGATGACAGAGGCGTTTTTGGGGTGTCATTATTTTAGTTTTTTGGTCATCAGCAGATGGGGAATGCCATCTTCCATAAATACGTCCGACGCAGGCGTATATCCGAGACGTTCGTAGAACCCGGAAGCTTGTACCTGTGCGTGCAGCTTGGCCTTTTCAAGCCCCTGAGCGAGAGCCATCTGCTCCAACTTGTCGATCAGCACACGACCCAGACCATGTTTGCGGTAATCGAGCATGACACAGATTCGTTCCAATTTGGCGACCTGTTCCACCACGCGTAGTCTGGAAGAGGCGGCAGGTACACCGTCAACATAGAGCAGAATGTGACGTGCTTCAGCGTCTAATTTATCATAAGCGTCGAATTCATCCGTAGCGGGTACACCTTGTTCTTCAACAAAAATAGCTGTGCGAATCGCGAAGCAGGCATCAAGCAATTCCTGGTTATTAACTTCAACAATGGTTATATTCATGAATGTTTCTCCTTTGGGTCATCGTAATATTATCCTGGCGTGATAAACTGATACATAACAGGAAGATGGGACGATTTTCGTTCCATGCATACGGTTTGAGCTATTTGAGCTATATGTTTAAAATTGAAACCAATTCAACTGTAGTTATACCATCAATTATGTTGCGAATGCAACAATTTAATAGGGGCGTGAATGTGTTGACTGAGAAAAAAGAAGTGCTGCGTGAGATTGGTATGATTGCCCGCTGTCTGGATTCCATCAGTAATGTTGAGTTTCAGCATCTGAACCTTTCCCGTGGACAATATCTATATCTATATCGAATCTGTGAGAATCCGGGCATTATTCCGAATCAGCTCGCTGAACTGATCAAAGTGGATCGCACGACGGCGGCCAGAGCCATTAGCAAACTCGAATCGGATGGATTCATTATTAAACAGCCAGCAATGGGTAATAAGAAGAATAAGGTGTTGTATCCCACAGAAAGTGGGCTTGAAGCATGGGAATTTATTCGTAAAGAGGGCGTGCATTCAGATCAGGTGACGCTGGACGGTCTAACGGAGGAAGAGATCGAGACAGCTATTCATCTTCTCAGAAAGATGCGTCATAACATTGAAGTGGACTGGAAATTTGTCAAAAAGGGTGGACGGCGACCCTACATGGATAATCTCGAATAGACAACAGCCTTTTTGTTATAGCCAGGCACATCCATATTCTGTATACTCTTACAGGCTGTAAATAGGAGTATGCTTATCCGAAATGGAGGGTCACTGGAATGAAGGGCAGAGGATCAGACTTTTACGATAATGAGGCGAATTTCGAAAAGTATATGGAACGTCGCAAGTGGCAGGAGAACGCCAATGATACATTGGAGAAGCCTGTAATGCTGGAGTTGATCGGAGACGTTGCTGGAAAGAATATATTGGATCTCGGTTGTGGAGATGCAAGGTTCGCCTCAGAATTACTGAGTAGAGAGCGCGAAGGTGCAACCTATACTGGGATTGAAGGTTCGGTGAATATGATTCAGGCAGCTAACGAATCAGTAAAAGGATTGAATGCCCGGATCGAGCAAGCGTTCATGGAAGACTGGTCCTACCCGGCGGGAGTGTATGATCTGGTCATATCGAGACTTGCCATTCACTATATTGAGGATGTGGACAGCCTGTTCCGCAACATATACGATACCTTGAAAGAGAAGGGCACATTCATATTTTCGGTAGAACACCCTGTGATCACGTCCACGTTGCAACCCTCCGGGACTCGAACCGATTGGGTGGTTGATCAGTATTTTGTGGAAGGATTTCGTGAGCAGCAGTGGCTTGGCGGTTCTGTGAGAAAGATGCATCGTTCCATTGAATCGTACTATATGGCATTGCAACGAGCGGGGTTCCGTGTGGAACATTTGCGCGAGTCAGCACCACAGCGTGCTCATTTTGTAAACGAGGAAACCTATCTGCGCAGGCAGCGTATTCCATTGTTTCTTTTCCTGGCTGCCCGGAAATAGATCGTGGAGAAGAATATAGAAGGACATAGCTAAGTTATACTCAAAAAGCAGAAAGTTCTACACAGGAAACGGTGGATAACACTAGATATAGGAGTAAAAAGCCCGAAAACTATCCACATGTGGATAAGATATTGGGCTTTTTACTCTTCTGTTCCGTGACCTTTGATACATTTGCTGTGTATAACCACGCGATTATGAATCCGCTGCAGCTCTGACATAGACACGTTCTCCATGCCGATCAACTTCAACAGGTGCCTCGAAGAAGTTGCTCAGCACTTCCGTGTTCATCAGATCGCCGGTTAATCCACTACTGACGACTTCGCCTCGGCGCAGCAAGAGGCTGTGACTGAATACGGGCAATATTTCCTCGGTATGATGGGTGACATAGATGAGTGAAGGAGTATCCGGACGCTGGGATAATTCACGGATGCTCTCCAGCAGTCGCTCTCTTGAGAACAGATCCAGTCCATTGCAAGGCTCGTCCAGAATGAGTACGCGCGGATTGGCCATGAGTGCTCGGGCAATGAGAAGTTTCTGTTTCTCGCCTTGAGAACAGGTGCGATATTCCCGGTCCCACAGGTGCTGACAGCCCAGTGTTCGCATTAATTCTTGTGCCTGATCCAGATCATCATCTGACAACTTGTCATATAAGCCAATGGTGGCATGTTTACCGCTGATCACCACATACTGTGTGCGGTCTGTGCCGTGCAATTTCTCTTGCAGAGATGAGCTGACCCAGCCAATGGATTTGCGAAGCTCTCTCAGATCCACATCGCCATATTCATGGCCTAACACGGATATCTTGCCTTCGGTTGGCCAGAGATATCCGGTGATCATGTTCAGGAGTGTTGTTTTGCCGGAGCCATTCAGGCCAAGCAATGCCCAGTGTTCACCGTTATTAACCTGCCAGTTGACATCGTTCAGCAGGGTGAGAGGGCCCCTTTTCCACGTGACATGCTGTACATCAATAATCATGCGTTATTCCTTCCTTCTGTTATCCTCAATTGTCCTAGGTGTATTGTAGTCACAAAACGAAAGAGGTTTCAACGCTCATTACGCTGTTCTTACCGTTCCAATATGACGAGGAAGCAATGGAGTATCGGAATCACGTGTAGATTATAATGGGCAGTCTCGCGTATGGGGGACTGTATTCAGAACGTTACAGCATGACACTGAATTTTGTTGTTGCCAAACGATGTAGACTTTGCTAAGATGGGAAAAAGTTTATGTAAGCGTATACATTTAAGGTAAAATTACAACGTTGTAATTGTGGTATTGGTAAGCATTGAAGAGAAATAACTACGGTGTAAGGAGGACTATTCCAAGCAATTGTCTAATTATTACGCAAATTAATATAGGTTGTTACAAAATGTAGATGGGTTGAATAATAAACGTGTCAGTGAACTGATCATGAATTTTATTGAAAAATTCAAACGTTGTAATTATGAACGAAGGGAAGCGATTTAAGGTGAAGAGACGCATGTCCACGTTGTTCAGCCTGATCAGAAGGGATAAGTATCTGTTGCTGATGTTCTCGCCAATCTTTCTGTATTACCTTATTTTTATGTACCTCCCGATGCCTGGCGTGCTATTGGCATTTCGCAATTTTCTTCCGGGGCAGGGCATGTTTAGCGGGGACTGGGTGGGCCTTCGCTGGTTTGAGCAGTTCGTGAATTCCATCTACTTCTGGCGGTTGCTGCGTAACACGTTTTTGCTCGCATTTCTACCGCTCCTGTTTGGCTTCTCCATCCCTATTCTGTTCGCGGTCTGCATCGTAGAGATCAAGAACCGCACATTCAAGCGATTTGCCCAGACCGTTACGTATCTTCCCCACTTCATCTCCACCGTCGTTGTAGCCGGCATGATTATCAACTTCCTGTCACCAACAGACGGTATCGTGAACACGCTGATCGCCAAGCTTGGCATGGACAAAGTGAACTTCATGATGGAGGCTGGCTGGTTTCGGACCATCTTCACCAGTTCAGACATCTGGCAGAGCTTCGGCTTCAGCTCCATCATCTACATTGCAGCCATTATGGGCATTGATCCCGAGATGTACGATTCCGGCAAAATTGACGGGGTCAACAAGTTTCAGGAGCTCTGGCACCTGACCCTTCCCAGCATCAAACCAACGATTGTCATCCTCCTGCTCCTGTCGCTTGGCGGCATTATGAGCGTAGGCTTCGAGAAAGTATATCTGCTCTACAATGGAGCCACCTATGAAACCGCCGATGTATTGTCGACCTACGTCTACCGGATGGGGATTGAGGGACAGAACTACGGCTTCGCCACAGCAGTGGGTTTGTTCAACTCCATTATCACATTTGTGCTTGTCTTTGCAGCCAATTCCATGACCCGGCGCCTGACCAAAATGTCACTTTGGTAACAACATAACCGAACCCAAAGGAGATCCTGTATGCAAAAATCGAGTAGTGATCGGTTGTTCTACGGATGTGTCTACGTGCTGACCATACTGGCGGTCGTGATTACGTTGTATCCCTTCCTATACGTGATCAGTATTTCATTCAGTTCGGTGGATGCTATCGACAAACAAAAAGTCGTACTGTGGCCTGTCGGGTTCACCCTGTCAGGTTACCAAATGGTCCTGCAATACAAGGAGTTGTGGGTTTCATTCTATAACACCGTCTGGTACACCGTGGTTGGTACACTGTTGAACATCGTGGCAACATGCCTCGCCGCCTTTCCGTTATCGAGACAGCAATTTTTTCTGCGTAGAAAACTGAATTTTTTTATCGCATTCACCATGTATTTCTCGGGGGGACTCATTCCGGTCTATATGCTCATTACCTCACTGGGGCTATACAATACCCGCTGGGTCATGGTCCTGCCTGTGCTGGTCATTACGTTTAACGTTATGATCTGCCGTTCGGCTTTTGAAGGCATTCCGAATGAAATCTTCGAGAGTGCCAGTATAGACGGGGCCAACGAGCTGACGATGCTGTACCGTCTGGCGGTTCCGATCATTAAGCCGACACTGGCTGTGCTTACCCTGTACTATGCGGTATTTCACTGGAACAACTTTTTCTCGGCCCTACTATATCTGGGCAAACAAGATATGCAGCCCTTACAGATGTTCCTGCGAAGAGTGCTGATCATGGCTTCGCCGGAAGTGATGCAGAAGATGGGAGGCACGATGACTTCGGGCGCACTGGCGGTCTCCTCCCTTCAGGTTCGTTATGTATCCATTGTGGTCAGCATTCTGCCGATTGTTACGATCTACCCGTTTATCCAACGGTACTTCGTTAAGGGAATCACCCTCGGAGCCGTGAAAGGATAGCCTTTTTTACCCGAGCATCAGGATTGACCAAGGTTGTTCCAGATTGTTCATACCAAGGAGGAATGATGGATGAGATTTAAAGGGGCAGGAAGAAAAAGTGTAATGGCAGCGATACTGGCAATCAGCCTTGCGGGTTGTAGCGGCGGAACAGGGGCGGGGACTGATGCAGGAAGTACCCCAACTAGCTCGGAACCAGTATTTAATTACACTGGTGCAGGTCCTGTAACCGATCAGCCGGATGCTAAATTGTCTGTTCTCGGAACCAACGCATGGACGACCAATGTGGATCTGTCTACCGCCGCCATCGTGAAGAAAATCGAGAGCAATGCCGGTGTTGAGGTCGATTGGGATCTGATTCCACCACAGAATTACGCGGATGCTGTGAATCCGAGGCTGGCTGCGGGTACGGGATTGCCAGATATCGTTTATCTGCCGGATCAGGATCAGCTCATGAAATACATCAACAGTGGTCTGTTTATCCCGATTAACGAACTGGTGGAGAAGTACGGCGTGAATCTCAAAAAAATATATGAAAAGTCCGCTTCGGTTAAAGCCAGTTTAACGGCGCCAGATGGTAAAATGTATTATATCCCGCAGCAGACGCTCACCCGAAACTATATGCCTGTGTTTATGATCAATCAACGCTGGCTGAAGCAGCTGGGATTGAATGAACCGACCACATTGGATGAGTTCACAGCGATGCTGCGCAAATTCAAGACGGATGACCCGAATGGCAATGGGCAGGCTGATGAAATTCCGCTGTCCATGGAATCGAAATTTGTATCGTTGGCTTTTGGTCCTGCCTTTGGTCTGGATCTGTCCAATCAATTCTATGCAGACGATCAGGGCAAGGTACATTTCAGCTATTATGAGCCTGCCTATAAGGAATATCTGACTTACTTGAACGGGTTGTACAAAGAAGGTCTGCTTGGTGTGGATTATGCCAGTACGACAAGTGATCAGGTGACCTCGCGCATCTCTCAGGATGTGACGGGAGCGACGTTTAATTTTAGCTGGTACATGTCAATGGTCTATAGCCCGCTCTTCAAGGATTATGATCCGGCTGAGCCCATCTTCAAAGGCATTTTGCCACTGAAAGGACCGCATGGGGATCAATTCTATGTAGGACGTACACCGGTAAGTGGTATCTTCGGCATTACACGTGATAGCAAAAATCCGGAGCTTGCTTTCCGTTTCCTCGACTATGCCGTAAGTGAGGAAGCACAGACGTATTATACGTGGGGTATCAAGGACGATACGTATACGGAAGAGAATGGCGTGAAGACATTCACGGACAAAGGCAAAGACAATGAATACATTCAAAAGCTCGGGATCGGACCGGTTAATCTGCCTAATATTCAATCCACCGACTCTGCCGATTCCGTCGTAGCCGAATGGCATGCCAAGCTCGACAAGGAACTGGAGCCGTACATCCGTGAACCGTTCCCGTTTGTCTACGCACTGCCGGATGAGGCGAGTGTAGAGAGTATGGCGATGCCTGACATCACGACCTATGTGGAAGAGATGAACTTCAAGTTTATTAGTGGAGATGCCAGTCTGGATCAGTTCGACAGTTATATTGAAACTTTGAAAAAGATGAATATTGAGCAGGTTATTGCTGGCAGACAGGCGCAGTATGATCGATATAAGGCTGCACAGAAATAGGAAATAGGGTTTCAGGCGTATGAGAGGTGTTGATTGATTTTGATAACCATTAAAGACATTGCCAAACTGGCGGGGGTGAGCTATAGCACGGTATCCAAGGCGCTTAACGATGATCCTCGAATCAAACCTGCGACGAAGCAGAAGGTGCTCGCCGTTGCGGAGAAACACCAGTATCGGAAAAACATGTTGGCTCGGCAGCTCTCCACAGGCAGAAGTAATATCATCGGTTTTGTACTGGATGAGCTGAGTAACCCGCTGTTCTCGAACATATCTGGCAGTCTGCACGCAGAGCTGAAGAAACGGGGATACCAGATGATTCTGGTCGTCGCCGATGATGGGGTGGATGTCTTCAGCCAGCTACGTGTGGACGGTTGTATCCTGTGGGACTATGCCTTGGACAATCGGGATGTATTTTGGAAAAAGTTTGCGACCCTAAACATGCCATGTTTCGTGTTGGGTACAGATGAAACGCCGAACTCTCCATACATTAAGATTGATCGCAAAGAGGGCATATTCAAAGCAGTTGAGCACCTGCAATCGCTGGGTCATACCCGAATCGGTTTTATTGGTAACTCGCAGAATATCAAACTGGAGGGATACAGGGAAGCGATGCAGCGCACCGGCCTGATGTTCAACGAAGACCATGTACTGCCAGCACACTCCTCTTGGGAGGATGGATATTTTGCCATACGTAATCATACATTTGGCCCGGAGTCACCAACGGCTTTTATCGGATTAAACAACCTGGTGACCCGGGGAGCGCTGCGGGCCTTGCTCGAAGCCGGTTACAGTGTTCCACGGGATATCTCATTGATCGGTTACGATGATCTGCCCGATATGCAATACGCTGAGGTTGCACTGACAACCATCGGACCACCGCTGGATGAACTGGCTGCGCAGGCTGCGGAGCTGATTGTATCGTTGATCCGTGATGAACAGGTGGACTATCCGGTAGTCATTCAGCCGAAGCTGAATCATCGTAATTCAACGGCAAAGTGTCAGTAATCCATTAATGCCGGTATCTTCGTCCTCTTTGGGATCGCGTAACGCTGTGTGGGGGGCGAAGAGTAAAAATGATTAGACGCACATGTGCACGTTAAGGATGGTACAACATTCAAGGAGGGGTCCGTTATGCAGGTACAGACGCAATTATCCTGGTCTGAGCGAATAGCAGAGACGATTATCCAGCAATGTGATGGGGACGGCTATCATGCGTTTCCTTCTGAACGATGGGCGTATGTTCAGGGTATGACACTAATGGCAATGGCGCAAACGGGTAAACAGTACGGCAAGGATGATTATATTGCTTTTATGAAGAGACATATGGATATGTATGTGCAGCAAGATGGTTCCATTGCGACGTATTCACTTGAAGAATACAACCTGGATCAGATCAATCAGGGCAAAAACCTGTTTGGATTGATGGATACTACCGAAGATCAGCGTTACGCGGAAGCGGCTCATCTCCTGGCAGCACAACTTGCAGGGCAGCCCAGAACATCCGAAGGCGGATTTTGGCACAAAAAGATCTATCCATTCCAGATGTGGCTGGACGGGTTATATATGTCGTCTCCTTTTCTGGCTCAGTATGCGAAGCAGTTCAATCGTCCGGAATTATGGGATGAGGTAGCTCATCAGATTCTGTTGATTGAACGCAAGACCCGTGATCCGCGGACCGGACTGCTTTATCATGGCTGGGATGAATCGAAGGAACAGGTCTGGGCAGATTCATTGACCGGATGCTCCGCACATTTCTGGAGTCGTGCCATGGGCTGGTATGCAATGGCTATTGTAGACAGCGTAGAGCATTTCCCTGTACATCATCCGAAGCGTGGAACGATCATTGGCATCTTCGAACGGATGTGCCACGCGTTGGTACGTGTGCAGGAGCAGGAGAGCGGGTTATGGTTCCAAGTACTTGATCAGGGTTTCCGCAAAGGAAACTATCTGGAAGCTTCCGGCTCAAGTATGTTTGTATATGCACTTGCGAAGGGTGTACGGCTACGTTATCTAGAGCCGCATTTCAGAGAAGCAGCGGAGAAAGGCTGGAACGGACTCATCTCCAAATTGGTGGAAGAAACCGCTGACGGAGTGAAGCTGAATGGAATCTGCCACGGGGCGGGACTCAGTCTGGACCGCGACGGCTCTTACAGCTACTATGTGAGCGAAGAAATTGTAAGCGATTCCTTTATGGGTGTGGCTCCGTTATTGCTGGCTGCGCTGGAAATGGAGCGATTGCCATGAGCAAGCATGTGTCACCGGATACCAATCTGGGTCAATCGATGCGATATTATACCGTTTCTTCGGATGGGACGGGTGATTATGCTACCATACAAGCTGCAATTGATGCCGCTCCGGACCACGGAACCGAAAGCTTCACGATTCGAATTAAGGCAGGCGTATATTACGAGAAGCTGGATATTGAGAAGCCTATGATTCATCTGATAGGTGAGGGAGCGGAGCATACGGTCATTACATATGATGATTATGCGCTCAAGAAGTTCCCGGATGGGTCGCAATATCATACTTTTCATTCCTACACAGCCTTCATCGGAGCAGACGATTTTACAGCAGAGCAAATATCCTTCGTTAACTCAGCTGGGCCGGGCAAGGTAGTAGGTCAGGCGTTGGCTGTGTACGTGGATGGAGATCGGGCAGCGTTCCGCAGTTGTCGCTTCATCGGCCATCAGGATACGATTTTTACCGGGCCTTTGCCGGAGCAGCCACTCGATCGCAGCTACTTTGGCGGGCCACGGGATGGGGCGGAGCGGCGTAAGCTGCGTCAATATTATGAGCACTGCTACATTGAAGGCGACATCGATTTTATTTTTGGCTCGGCTACGGCAGTGTTCAAGGGTTGTGAGATCTTTGCGAAGAACCGTTTGTCCGATACGGCGACTGCGAACGGTGAAGTGAACGGCTGGATTACCGCAGCATCTACACCGGAGGATGTACGGTATGGGTATGTATTTATCGATTGTGATCTCACCAGCAATGCACCTCCTCAGTCGGTATACCTCGGCAGGCCATGGCGTAATCATGCCAAAGTCTGCTTCTTGAACTGTTGGATCGGTGCTCATGTGAAACAGGAGGGCTGGCATAACTGGAACAAGGCAGATGCTGAAGCGACGGTTGGATATGCGGAGTATAACAGCGCGGGGCCTGGTGCGGAGGATACTTCGGGTCGTGTGCCTTGGGCCAAGTTACTGACAGAGCAGGAAGCTGCGGAGTACTCCATATCCCGTGTGCTATCCGGCAATGATGGCTGGCAGCCACATGAGAAACTAGGATAAGCGCAGAACGATTACTATAAAATATCATAAAAGCCTCCATACTCCCCGCTGACGCGAAGAGTATGGAGGCTTTGGAGTATCATTCTTTAATTAAAAATCGAAGTTGTCAGGATCGGGTCCAACGCGTACATCTTCGTTCAGGGCACTGATCTGATCCATCTCTTCATTTGAAAGTTCAAAGTCGAAGATGGAGGAGTTTTCGATAATCCGCTGTTCCTTAGTGGACTTCGGAATAGTAATGACCCCATTTTGCAGATCCCAACGCAAAATTACTTGTGCAACCGATTTGCCTTTGGCTGAAGCAATCGACGTGAGCACCGGATTGTCCAGTAACTGACCCTGCATCAGAGGTGACCAAGCTTCAAGTTGAATACTATGCTTTTCACAGAAAGCTTTAAGTTCAACCTGAGTCAGTCGAGGGTGGTATTCCACCTGATTGATCATCGGCTTCACTTTGGCATCCTGCATCAGGTCTTCGAGATGGTGAATCTGGAAGTTGCTTACGCCAATGGCCTTAATACGGCCGGCTGCATACAGCTCCTCGATTGCTTTCCAGGCTGCTTTGTATTTGCCTGCCTTAGGCCAGTGGATTAGGTACAGGTCGAGGTATTCCAATCCCAGTTTGTTCAATGTGGTATCAAATGCGGCAAGTGTCTCCTCATATCCGAGGTCTGCATTCCATACTTTGGATGTCACGAACAACTCTTCACGTTTCAAGTTGTTTTCTTTCAATGCCTCTGCAATCGCTTGGCCCACTCCGGCTTCATTGCCGTATATTGCGGCAGTATCAATGCTGCGGTAGCCATGTTTAATCGCATTTTTCACAGCTTCAATCAATTCAGATCCTTCTTCTACCTTAAATACGCCAAGTCCAAACCAAGGCATATGAACACCGTTATGCAAAGTTACTGTAGATTGTAAATGTTGTGCGGTTTGAGCTGTTGTCATGAGAGTTCCTCCTTTAAATGTGTAAAAATCAGTCATTTCAAGCTGAATTTCCGTTAGTTCATCATACAAAATCAAATCATAGTAGATCAAATAGGGCTCAACGTATATAGTATAGTAAAATACGATTTGAAACCGGTTCCCTTCATTGGCTGGAACTGATATACAAAAGGGTGCATCCCATGGTCGGAATGAAACTTAGAACAAAGCTTTCTCCATTCAGGCGGGTACTTGTTGATCCTTACTTTCCAGCATTTTAGCCCATGCGGTCAGGATTACGGCTACGAGAACCATCAAAGCACCAACCCATGTCGTGTGAATCAAACCGATGGAGTCATTGATCACGCCACCCAAATAGGCACCTATGGCAATGCCTGCATTAAAAGCAGCGATATTAAAGGCAGAGGCTACATCTTTCGCCTGTGGTGCATATCGTTCAGCCAAGGTTACCACATACATCTGAAGACCAGGCACATTCATGAAGGCGAGCAGGCCCATGCCCATAATGGTGAGCAGAGCTGCCAATTTGAACGGGACGGTAAAGTACATCACGCCCAGAATGATGGTCTGAATGATGAACATGTAGAAGAGGGCCTTGAGCGGGTTGCGATTGGCTGCTCTACCGCCGATAATATTGCCGACTGCAATGGCGATTCCGTACAACAATAGAATGAATGCTACCGTTTTCTCGGAAAAGCCGCTGATATCATGCAACAACGGGGACAGATACGTAAAGACAACAAATGTTCCTCCGTACCCAACAGCAGTAATGGCAAAAGCAAGAAGCAAGCGCCCACCGGTAACCAGCTTCAGCTGATCCCGGAATGCCGTCCGTGTTCCACGTTTCAACGTAGATGGCACAAGTATCAGGTTTCCGATCATCGCAATGATGCCGACAACGACAATCAGGATAAAGGCAGCGCGCCAACCCCAATGTTGACCGATGAGTGTACCGAGAGGCACACCCGTTACCGTGGCGATCGTTAGCCCAGAGAACATGATGGCAATGGCGCTTGCTCTACGATTGGTAGGTACCAGATCGGCTGCAATAGTCGAGCCGATGGACATGAATACGCCGTGTGCCAGAGCGGAGATCACTCGTGCAATGAGTAACATGGTGATACCCGTCGATAGTGTAGCCATCGTGTTACCGGCAATGAAGACAATCATGATGGCAAGCAGTAGCGTTTTGCGTGATACGGTAGACGTCAGTGAGGTCAGAATAGGAGCCCCGAAGGTAACGCCTAAAGCATATAAAGTAACGGTCAGTCCCGCTGTAGTTACGGAAATGCCGAGATCATCTGCAATGAGGGGCAGTAGTCCGACGCTGATAAACTCTGTGGTACCGATAGCGAACGCACTAATAGCCAGCGCCAGCAGCGCCCACGTGCTGCGTTTTGAATCTTGTAACATTTCTTGCTCAACTCCCCAGAATGTAGATTTACGTACCGGCAAATGCTATTATGAGTTATTCAGTATAGATTGAATAGTACGTACTTTTTAGTACCCTACGTACTTTTTGGTGCCTATACAGCATGCGACGGATGTAATCCAATTCATCAGGGAGGAAGCAAGTTATGGTTCGAAAAAAATATAATATCTCGGTTGAAGCTACCCTTGAGGTGATCGGTGGCAAGTGGAAATGCGTCATTCTCTGTCATCTGACACATGGGAAGAAGCGAACCAGTGATCTCAAGCGTATTATGCCCGCAATTACACAGAAAATGTTAACACAGCAACTGAGGGAGCTTGAGAACGACGGGATCGTGAACCGAATTGTATATAATCAGGTCCCTCCCAAGGTGGAGTACGAATTGAGTGATTATGGCCGCAGTTTGGAACCGATTCTCAATGCGCTCTGTAATTGGGGAGATCAGCATATTGTGAAGGAATACGGAGATAAATCAGCAGTGCTGGAGGACAATGGGCTCAATGATTTTAACTCAGACAATAGGGAGCTGGTGCAACCGTGAACTATGAGATTCTATATGATGGTGCTTTTGCGATGCTTAAAGTACATTTGCAGCGGGGAGAGCGGTTCAAGGCCGAGAGTGGTGCGATGGTATCCATGACTCCGACGGTTGAACTGAAGGGTTCAGCAGAAGGTGGAATGTTTGCTGGGTTCGGTCGGATGCTGAGCGGGGAGAAGTTCTTCTTTCAAGAATTGACGGCTGCGGGCGGATCGGCAGAGATTCTGCTCTCACCTTCAAGCATGGGCGATGTGGAAGCCGTTGAATTGGACGGTTCCTATTCGCTCTATGTGCAGAAAGACGGATTTCTGGCAGGAACCGAGGGCATTCAGGTGAATACCAAAATGCAAAACCTGAAGAAAGGTCTCTTTTCGGGAGAGGGTTTCTTTATTATTGAGATCAGTGGGCGTGGAACCGTATTTCTATCTTCCTATGGTGCAATCCATGCGATCAATCTGGCCGCAGGTGAAGAAATGATCGTGGATAACGCCCATTTGGTGGCATGGCCTCATTATGTAGATTACCGTATTGAGAAAGCTTCACAGGGCTGGTTATCCAGTGTTACAAGTGGAGAAGGGTTGGTATGCCGGTTCCGTGGAGAAGGAACCATTCTTATACAGAGCCGCAATCCGCAAGGATTTGGGCAATGGGTGAAGCAGTTTATCCCTGCACGTTAACTTTTTTTGAAAAAGCACTCACAGAGTTGCAACGGATGTGTTTCCATCATCGTTATATGAATAACGGACTTTCTGTAATGTCTGATGGATACATATTCTGTTGCACAAGGTCGCACATCATGGAGGTATGAGATGACAAGCTCACAGTATAAAAACGCACAAGAAAGCCCGGGATACCTGCTATGGCAGGTTACAGCGATGTGGCAAAAGGAAGTACGTCGGGTGTTGGAGCCACTCGAACTAACACAGCCCCAATTTGTGTTGTTGCACGCCTGTTTATGGCTCAATGAACACGATGAGGAAGGCAAAGGCGTAACTCAGGTTCAGATTGCTCAGTTTGCCAAGGTGGATGTTAACGTAACTTCTCAGGTTCTACGTGCTCTTGAAAAAAGGGGATTAATTACCCGCGCTCGTCATCAGACGGATACGCGTGCCAATATTATCACAACAACGGAAGAAGGAACCCGATTGGCTGTGGAGGGAATTCATCTTGTCGAGGAATCGGACAAGGCATTCTTCGAAACTTTGGATGATCGTAAGGGAGAGTATTTGGAGATCATGCAGGAGTTTCTTCGCCAAAAAACAGAGGGTTAATTCATAATATATATTTTTTATTTTATTAAACTACAGAATGTAGTGGAACTGGAAGTTTTTCTAATTACTAATAATTATAGTGCCGCTATAAAAGACAAATAAACCTCCTGACTTTATCCGTCGGGAGGTTTATTTCGGTTGTTTCAATCGATTCGATAGGATGCAAATGGCTCGCGGCGACGGAAAGAGTCGCTGATCTGATCCAGATCGGACAACAGCTCATCGGGCAGTGACATGTCCAGACTAGCCAGATTATGTTCCAGCTGTTCGGTGCGTGTAGCCCCGACAATCACTGTCGATACAGTTGGACGTGTCAGTAGCCATGCGAGCGACAGCACGCTCGGGGAGCAACCATATGAGGCAGCTTTTGCACTCACTTGTTCACTCAGTTGGATATTATGCTCCAGTAGGAAACGGTTGAAGGACGGATCGGTGTCTGCTCTGGAACCGGAAGGTACGCTGGTCTGTCCGTTATATTTACCTGTCAGAATACCGCCTGCCAATGGGAAATACGGAATAATGCCTACACCCTGATCGAGACACATCGGAATCAGTTCAAGCTCGGGTGTACGGTCTGCCAGAGAGTAGCTAGTTTGGGTGGAGATGTAGCGCACATAGCCTTTCTGTTCACTGATGCCTAAAGCTTTCATCAGCTCCCAAGCTGCGTAGTTGGAGGCTCCGATGTAACGAACTTTACCGGAAGTGACCATATCGTCCAGTGTGCGCAGTGTTTCATCCAGCGGTGTATGCGGATCAAAAGTATGGATCTGGTACAGATCCACATAATCCGTTTGCAGACGCCGCAGGCTATGTTCCAGCTCTTGTTGCAAATGGTAGCGGGAGGACCCCCGCCCATGGGGACCATCATGCCGGGGTAATCCGGCTTTGGTAGCAAGCACCGCGTTTTCCCGTCGACCTGCAAGGGCTTGTCCAATAATGCGTTCCGATTCCGTACCTGCGTAGATATTGGCGGTATCAATAAAGTTGATCCCCTGATCCATCGCTGCATGAATAATGCGGGTAGAAGCTGCTTCATCTGCGCGTTTGCCAAACGCATTGGTGCCGAGCCCCAGTGCCGACACACGCAGACCACTATTGCCCAAACGTCGATATTCCATCATTCGTCGCTCCTTCTCTGTTCATCTTGTAGAGGTAGTTCAAAAAGTCCGCTTTTGATTACGAATGATGCCTGGCAGCATCATCAGCATCGAATATGAAATTCAGCCGAAATGTCCGTTGCTCACGTAGTCTTCCCTACGCTCCGCTACTCCATTTCTAGCTTCATTCCATCTTCTCGGTACTGAAAATCAGACTTTTTGAACATGCATTTGTATAGCAGATTATAACGTAATCTATTGAAAACGTGTTATTAATATAGTTAAATGATTCTAAGAACCCGTTATTAAAGGAGATATGATGGAAAACAGTGCTGCACATTTAACAAGACGGAAGCCGAAGAAACCGAAGAAGAAATGGAAGAAGCCATTGATCATCACCCTAAGTGTGCTGCTTGTGTTGGGAGGACTCGGATTTATCTATCAAAAGCAACTCGTCGTGTTTGCCTTTAACATGTTCGCCTCAGGTACGGTGAAGGAAGCCTTGGATGACTCCTATAAGCCAGCTGGCGATAAGGATGCCCCTGTTGTGGAGCATACGGACCCATTCTCGCTGTTGCTGCTCGGTATTGACCAACGCGATAACGAACCAAGCCGTTCGGATACCATCATCTATTCCGTCGTGCGTCCAGAAGACAATAAAGTGCTGCTGCTGTCCATTCCACGTGATTCCTATACCGAAATTGTCGGCCGGGATGTGAAGTCGAAGATCAATTCAGCTTATGCCCACGGTGAAGCCAAGATGGCGATGGATACGGTGGAGAATTTGCTGGAGAATAAAGTGGATTTCTATGCCGCGATTAACTTTAACGGGCTCAAGGATATTGTTGATGCGGTAGGCGGTGTTGAACTGCCGATCAAGAAGAACATCGAGAACAAATCAAAAGCGCATGAGAAACTGTTCGTTGAAGCCAACAAACCGATCTATAGCGGCGAAGAAGCGCTTGGTTATGTGCGTTACCGGGAAGATTCCGATTTCAATCGGACGATGCGTCACCGGATTTTCCTAAGTGCCTTCATGAATCGTGCGCTGGAGGTCAAAAATCTGACCAAGATTCCGGACGTGATCCAGATTGCCGGATCGAATTTTACAACCAACATGACTTCGGACTTCATCGTGAAGTTTGCCGAGTCCTTATATATGAAAGACAGTGCACCAACAATCAGCAACTACATGCTGAAGGGGGAAGGTGCGACGCGCAGTGGCGTATGGTTCTACGATCTGTCGGACGACGATCTGCAATATGTGCGTGGTATGATCGCCAGTTGGCTGGACCCGGATGCGACCGAGATAATTGAACCGGAGTCAGCGGATCAGGCAGATACACCAGATGCGGCGTAAGCATCCATTCTTGTGCAGAGCTCATATGAATATAAGTCGGGAGTAGCGGTTGCTTCCCGGCTTTTTTGCGTTTGAGATCCTACGGATGAAATATTGCACAGATATATCTAATGTTTAAACCTCTTTTTATGGCATACATATAGTAAAATATAGGGAAAAGATTAAACATCAACCAACGGAGGAAGCTCATGAAGGAGTTTAAGGAACGGCTTGGGCAGGTTCAGGAGCAGCAGAAGCAACTGGCGAAGGAGTATAACGCCCTGCTTCAGGAATACGAGTCCGATGACCTGATCGTTCAGAATGAACAATTGCAGGAACAGTACGAAGCCCACAAGCTCAAGCTGCAACAGCTTGAACTTCGCTCGCGCAAGATGGAAGAAGAGAATGCGCGTCTTCGCATGGCGTTATCCGAGCAGATGCTGGATGAGAAGCTGAATCTGATCCGGGTATCCCGGGAGAAGATGGAGACCTATTTTCAAGGGAAAACAGCGGTACATAATGATCGAATTGCATTCCATGAACATCGAACCAAGTCCAATCTAAACGCGCTGTACAACCAGGCAACACAGGAGTTGCAAGAGGATTCCGACGAGGTGAAGGAGAGGATTGCTTACCTTGCGGCAGAGGTGAATGAGCGCATTGAAACGCACAGACGAGCCGTACGGGAGAGAGAAGAGGCTCTGCGTGGGCACATGGAACGTGGATATGAGCAGATGGCGGAGGAAGGGTTAAGCGAAGAGACTATTCAACGCCGGATCAAGCAGAATCGCATGGAGATGAAGATTGGACTCAGCTGGATCAACAAGGTTGCCATTCTACTCCTCATTCTGGGGGTTGGAGCAGCGTTTCAACACTCGTACACGACCTGGTTTAATGACGAGATGAAGAGCGGAGCTTTTTTCCTGCTCGGTGCATTGATGCTTGCTGGAGGAGAGTGGCTGTTCCGCCGCAAAAGGCAGACGTTTGCGATGGGGCTGCTCGGCGGTGGGATATCCGTCTTGTTCGGCTCCATCTTCTATAGTTACTTTTTACTGCATATTATCGGGTTATATACGGGACTTGCCCTGTCTGTATTGGTATCGGCAATCTCCGTATTGTTGTCCTTGAGATACCAGTCGAAGACCATCTGTTCACTAGGTTTGGTGGGCGGCTATCTTCCGTTATTCTCCTACATGTTCTCGTTCGGGCTTGAGGGCCCTGCTGTCTATGTAGCTATGATCTATCTGCTGCTCTTAAACGGCATTATTGTGTTCATTTCATTCGGCAAACGGTGGCCGGTGGTGCACTATATCAGTTTCCTATTTAATACACCGTCTATGCTCATCCTCTTATGGCTGTCGCCAAATGAGAAGATTGGCATGTTGTATTCCATTGTGACGTTTGCATTATATCTGGGGATTACGCTGGCATATCCATTCAAACACCGGATGAAGTTAACCTGGTGGGATTTCGCTCTACTCGCTATGAATACGAGCATTAGCTGTCTAATGTTATACGTACTGTTTGATGTGGCGGATTGGAATGATGCTCAGGGCTTGCTGGCGTTGATCTTCTGTGTGGTGTATCTGGGCCTCGCACGATTCGTCCAGCGAAATATGGCTCAGGAGAAACAGACGATTCTGCTCTTTTATGTCACTTCCCTGACGTTCGCCATTCTGATTATTCCGTTCCAGTTCGGGGCCAAGTGGTTATCGATGGGCTGGCTGATTGAAGGGGTTCTGCTAGTTACGCTCGGACATCTGAAAAGGCTCAAATCGGTGGAACGTGCAGGTTGGGGCATCGTTCTTCTATGTCTAATCACTTTTGTGTACTACGATCTGCTGGAGTTATTCTTCATCGGGGAACGTTCTTACTTCATGTTAAAATACTCCAGCATTACGCTGGGAACTGTGCTTATTACACTGTATTATGCCTGGGCAGTTCACAGCAACTCATCTTCCAGAGAGAGATTCAATTATAGCCCGCTGGAGCTGGGTTTCCTGAACGGATTCAAGTATGTGACACTTGCGAATCTGTGGTTATACGTGCTGTATGAGTCGAATGAATTGTATACCAGAGCTGTCGATGGGACGTTCCTGTTATACATGTTCTACAAGTTGCTCATGTTCGCAGCGCTCACCATTGCATTGGCTTATGGACTGAGCAAGGTGAAGCTGCTGCATGATCAATACGTGCAGGTGTATACCACTTTCTTGCATGCTATCGGCTGCTGTATTGCACTGGCCGTAACCTTAACCATGCCAGCGCTTCAGCCGGAAGTTCAACAGCATACGGCGGCGGAGATTGTTGGTTTGCTGGTGCTAATTATCTTTAATGTAGGGGTATTCTTTGCAGGAAGGGATCTGCTAATTGCAGGCATCCGTGGGCAGTTCAAGAGCATTGAATGGTACCCGGTTATCGCAGGGGTGTATCTGCTGGGTGTCATCACCGTATTCCTGACGATCCAGTTCCATTGGGGTGATGTGGGGCTGATGTTCAGCCTGATCTATCTGCTGCTGGCGATTCTCTATATTGCCTATGGATTCCGTAGAAAATATGTCATGATTCGGCGTCTGGGCCTGGGCCTAACATTGTTCGCCACGGGTAAGATGGTGTTCTATGATGTGGGGATGCTTACCTCGGGCAGTAAAATCTTTGCCTATTTCAGCTTTGGCGTACTACTGCTTGGGATCTCTTACCTGTATCAGAAGGTGTCCAGCCGGATGGAGGAAATACAGTCCAGGGAGGCAGCGAAGCCTGACGACGAACCGAATGTATCTGAGGATGAACAAGATTGATATAATGATTATACTTCAAGCCCATGATGTGTTGGGGAGGTTTGAACTGCGTTATTGCTGGTGTATGTTTTCATTTGAAATAAATGGAAGGCCTCTGGAAGTGTTTCAAATCCAGAGGCCTTCCACAATTCTTTACTTCGTGTTCTTAATCTCTTCGACGATTTGAAAGCCGTTTGCTTTTCCATTAAGATATCCTTGCTCATAGTAGTCTATCCCGTCAGGGGTTATAGTTACTGCAACTGTCTCCGGATCATTCTCTACGGGCTGTGCAACGATATATCCTCTGTCTAGCAGATATGAGATGGCCCTGTACTTTTCTATGTTTTCCTTTTGGTAGAATCTACTTTTCGGTAAAAGCATCGTGGGATTTTCAGTAAACCAAGCTGAATATATTTGCTCCGTAATATCGTACCTTTCTTGTATCCTCTCTTTAATTTGAATCTCTTTTTCATTGAGCATACGCATACCTCCGCCAATTAAGCTATAATTACGGGTCAGACTACTGATCCTATCTGTTATTCTTCAAAACTACGCTTTGTTTTCCAATACCAGAACTTCTCGCCCTGAGAGATTATAAAACGTTCTAACCATGTCTCAAAGTTACTGTGAAAAGATCCTGTATGTTCAACAGAATATAAACTCTCACAAAGCAACAGATATTGCTCATCACCTGAACTCCAAAGCTCTAAATCAATTAGGATTCGATCATCAAGAATATTGGCGACCACAATCTTATTATCTGATGCTTCATTGTAATGTATAACATCTTGGGCTGAATATAAGAAGCTCTCCCCGCCATATTCAGGGTCTTCAAACAAGGACGCTCCATTACATAATTGTAAAAAGCTTATGTAATCTGGAGGTAATGGAGTAGAAAAATACTCCGAAAGCTCTTTAATTTTATCTTCGGATGCACCTGGTTTGAATTTATTCATAGCAGTCATTTTCCCAGTAGGAGCAAGTATTTTAATTCGACCATTATTTTGGTCCGACCATTCCTTAAATACTTTAATTAACATTTACATAGCCTCCTCAAAAAAACTGGAGCTGTC
Organism: Paenibacillus sp. FSL H8-0079; assembly: GCF_037991315.1. NCBI lineage: Bacteria > Bacillati > Bacillota > Bacilli > Caryophanales > Paenibacillaceae > Paenibacillus > Paenibacillus sp. FSL H8-0079. The sequence goes on along the minus strand of NZ_CP150300.1, from coordinate 6,412,033 downwards.
CAAAAGCCCTTTCTTGTTTGAAAATTATATTTATAGGAATTTTCAGAATCAATTATAGGGAATCTCTCCGGGATATTAGCACGAAACTAATTACATAACCTTAATTCATTTTATCCGAGATTTTCTTAAGCTCAAAGATAGTTGCCTCTGATAACAAGATAAGCTTCTCGTTATTAACAACAAAAAAACTTAAACTTACAGGTATACTAATTTTTGTAGAAGGGTTACTTACACCTATTGCTTTTACGGCATCATTTTTATTTAAGTTTGGAATATCTAATTTATATAATCTATAAAAAGAATCTGAATTATTGCATGTCGCTGTAAACTCATATAATGGGTTTCTTAGTTCAGTTTGATATTTACTGTAGTTTTTAATTCCTTTTGATGAAAATAAGTCTTTTTTGATGATTATTTCATCACCAATAAATTTTTGACCTGTTGGATATTCTGAGGCATCATTATATGAATTTGCAAATCCTAAAAGCTTCTCAACGTTCCAAGTTCCATAGAAATATTTTTCAGTTTCACTATCCAAACTCGTACGTTCTACAGAACAATACTCATTATTTTGCTGTGTTGTTACTTGTTTACTCGGGGACTCACCCGAACCTTGCATAACCGATGCGGGCTTACCTGATCCACCACATCCTGAAAGAAAAACGATACATAACAACATCAATACACCAATCTCTTTTTTCACCTATGATCTCCTTTCGTAGACCTAGCAGAAATTATATCAAAGAAAATGAAACCATGAATGACATATGATTAACATTATTTATAATTTAAGTTAAATTTATGTTATATAATCTTCCATAAAAGGCGTTCCTCGATAATCCAGAAGCACCTAACAGAAATCTACTTGCAAGTAGTCTGTACTCTACCCGTTAACACCGTGATTAAATGGAGAATTGTTGGGTTGAAAGGTGGAGAGGAAACCGAAATCACAAAACTAAGAAATGTCACCAGCAGAAATGGCTGAAATCCATCTGCGTGCCGGGCAGTTTATGATTGAAGTCATGCAATCATCTATACTTTCGGTATTGTTTTACAATCCAAAATAAGGCTCCGGGCTGCTGTGAGAAGCAATCTGGGGCCTTATTGATCTGTTTTAATTTGGATTCGATGCCATAGCCTATTATGACATTCGTGAAACGTTTTGCGCGTAGATCACGTTATAATAGAGTAGACTTAGGGTTGGATCTTCATTTGTAACCATGAGGTTTCGGCAGCCGATGTGCCTTTCAGTGATTCTCCGCCATCATCGTTCATACGGGAGAGCACGGTTAATGTCATGGACAGGGCAAAGGCGAGCAATACGTATATGAAAATGTTTTTTTTGTTCATTAGAAGGTACCTTTCTTGTTGAATGAGCTAAAGTAGACATCCGGCCGTCATGAGAAAAAAAGCACAACGTCTGGTATAGTAGAGTGAGTAGAACCAAACATAAATCGTTCTTGTATACCACTATATTGAACTATAGCGGTGCAAACAATGGAACAAATCTGATGATCTTATCATTATTGTTATGAAATGTTTATAGAGATCGAGTGAGTGATCATTGAAGGTGGGAGAATAACATGCGGGAGACGGCAAAAATCGTCATTCGTACGCCAGGACAGGAAAGTGACGGCTCATTCGCTTATGTAAGCCAGGGTCGCTCCATTACGGTGGGACGTTATACGGGCGGTAGTGAATTGGACTTGTCTGTCTATAATCAGATGATATCGAAGCGGCATTGCCGCATTCATTATGATGTACAGCAACAGCTATGGATCGAGGATCTGGATAGCAAAAATGGAACCGAACTGAACGGGCAGCGCCTCGTTCCCTATGAGAAATATCCGTTTGGCGAGGGAGACAGCCTGACGTTGGTCAATGGCCTGATCCAGCTTCGCACGGAAGGTGACCTTGGAGAGACGAGGGAATATCGTGTGTCGGATCTGCTGGGTGAGGGCGTACGTTTACAGGATCACCTGCAAACGGTGCAGATCGGTGAAGTGGAGATTCCGCTATCCAAGAAGGAGTATCAGCTGTTCAAGCTGCTGTACAGTCAACTGGACCACTTTGTGACAAGGGAACAGATTGTGGCTCAGGTGTGGCCGGAGCGTAGTATGCTGGAGAGTGAAGCGGTAGGGATCGACGAGATTAACTCGCTAATCTATCGGACGAATCGCAAGCTGGGTGTACATTTTACGATTAAGTCTGTGTACAAAAAAGGGGTATACATGAAGTCTCATGTGCCCGAATGAATGAGTGATAACAAAGGGATGATGCTATGTTCATCGTTCATCTAATTCCATGGCTGATTGCTGTGGTGACATTGATATGTGTCATATCCATCGTACTTGTCAGTTGGAAAAACGGAATCTCCCCGATGCCCACATCCAGCCGCGTCAGACAGGTGGTCATTCAGGAGGTAAACCGCATTCCAGGGTACGGAGATGTGCTCGAAGCCGGCTCCGGATGGGGTACATTGGGAATGGATGTTGTAAGGCATTGCCCTGGTAAAAGGCTGACCGGGATTGAGAATTCTATCATTCCCTTATGGTCTTCCCAACTAATTGCCTATCTCAGTGTTCGCTTACGTCGAGCCAAGGGAAACAAACACTCTCTCAAGGGCAGGCTGCGCTTCATGCGCGGGGATATCTACACCAGTTCCTACGAACATGCGGATTGTGTGATCTGTTATCTGTTCCCGGGAGCCATGACCCGGCTTCTGGACAAGTTCAGTCGAGAGCTTCCGCCAGGTGCCAAGGTAATTAGTGTCTGTTTTGCCCTGCCAGGAAAAGAACCGCTACGCACCATTACTTGCCGGGATGCCCTGCGTACCAAGGTGTATGTGTATTCCTTTTAAAGAAAAGAACAGGAAAGTAATCACCAGTTTTTTGCTCAGCTGGAGTGCTGTAAACCTTCTACCATAACGTTAATGGATCAAAGAGTGTGCTCCATATCATAGTAATGCAGATACCACGTAAGCATGAGGATACGAAAAAGGCCCCGAACTCACTATGAAGTGAATCGGGGCCTTTTTGTCTCGCCTTTGAGTTGGGGCAAGAGATTGCTTGATTATTGCTTACCGCACGTATTACTTTGCAGAATCGGTAGTGCCTGTTGTGTCCGTGGTTGTACCGGATTGCGATCTGTTTCTGCCGCCTCCGAATCCGCCTTGTCCACCGCCGCCACCAGGACCGCCCATACCTGTATTGGCTGTAGTTACACCGGATTCATTCACCCAAGTCACATTACTAGTCGATTGGAATGCAACCACTTGAGTGCCGCCACTATAGGTACCGTCTGTGTAGAGTCCATCCACGGCTTTACCTGTAGACGTACCACCGGAGTAGATCACGTATGAACCATCTTTCGCAAGATCCGGGGAGCTGACAACCACGGTTTGATAATCTTTTGCCGGAGCGAATGTCAGAATGTTGTTGCCTTCGCTGTCTTGTACATGTACAAGTGTTCCGGCTTTTTGCGTTGCAGGGAATGTCATCACAATGGTATTTTGCGTAGACGCATCGGATGTTCCTTGTGCCATGCCAGAGCTTCCGGCAGCCACGAGGTATCCACCGCTGATCTCAAATGTACCGTCATAATCCAATGCTCCGTTGCCGCTATCCGTCGGTCCGTTCACAATAACCGTTCCGCCAGTCATGTTAATGGAACCATTGGAATCCAGTCCGTCACCACCTGCGTTCACCGTGAGTGTGCCGCCGTTAATGTGGAACTCGTTATTGCTTGCTGCTGCACCACCCATACCGCCCGATCCACGTCCTTGCTGAGTAGTAGCCGTACCTTGGGATGCCTGATCGGTAGTCGATGTTGTGCCTGTCGTTTCGGTTACAGAGATGTTGGATGTCGTGGCTGCATCGGTTGCTGTAGTAGCGCTATCTGTGCTTGCCGCTGTATTCGCAGCTGTTTCCGTCTCGCCACCTGCAGCGTTTACGCCATCATCGGATGCCGTTACATCCACATCCCCATCGTTCAGGGTTATGATTGCACCTTCAAGTCCTTCATAGCTCTTCGCAATCGTGATGGTTCCGCCGTTAATCGTCAGGCCCTGATCGGCATGTATGCCATCATCACCGGATTCGATGTTGAATGTTCCGTCGTTAACTATCACGTTATTGTTGCTGTGCAGGGAATCATCCATGGAATCAATGGTATACGTACCGCCATTAACCGTAAGATCTGTACCTGCTTTGAGTGCTTTGGCACTTGTGGACTCTGTTGCTGTTGTTGCTGTGTCCGCATCAGCATTGTTATCTGTTGTTGTTGTTGTTGTTGTGTTGGCAGAGTTGGATGCTGCTGCGCCGTTTGTATTAGCACCTGTATTTGTACCGCTGTTATTAGGCATCTCCGGCATATCTGCAGGAGGTTCGCCATCCGGTGGTGTGCCCATATCGGTTGGAGGTGTGCCGCCACCCCATCCACCGCCACCACCGCCGCCAAATGGACCTTCCTCTACTTTGGCTGGTGCATTGGCGCTACCGCCGCCCGTTACAATATTGTATGTGCCGCCATCCGTAACGAGTGCGGTTTCGGCTTGAATACCGTCGTTACCACTTTGGATATCGAAGGTACCTCCTGCGATAGCAACGTAACCTTTAGTGGTATCTGTGTCATTGGTTGATTTAATACCGTCGCCTTCGGCTTCAATGGTAATGGTGCCCGCTTGAATGGCGACCATATCCTTACCTTTGATCCCGTCATCGGCTGCTTTGACGCTGATGCTACCACTAATGATTTTCAGATCATCCTTGCTCGTAATACCTTCATTATAGTTACCTGTGACGGTCAATTGACCTGCACCGTTGAATGTAAGATCCGCTTTGCTGAAGATTGCAGCATCGGGCTCGTCTGTCGTCGCATCGGCGTACACATATGTTTTACCATCGGAAACAGTATTCTTGGTTCCTTTTTCGAGCGTAATCACCGCTTTACCAGCCTTCTGAATGTAGATTGCGGCGCTGTCGTTATCATGAATTGTTGCTCCGTTTAATACGAGATGTACGGTACCCTTATCGGCAACGTTAACCACGATCTGTCCATCCGTTAGCTCACCGCTAAGTACATAAGTACCTGCTTCAGAGATGGTTACCGAACCATTCGCTGCTTTGGCGCCCGAACCGGTTACCGTTGCAGTTGTTCCGTTCAGCTTAATCGCTGTGGAATCTGCCTCACTCCAGCTAATATTGGTATCGTCAGCATCCAGAGAGACCAGATCCGCGTATTTTACAGAAGTTTGCTCGCTGACGGATACTGTTTTGGTTGTTCCTGTCGTTGACGTTGCGGCATTGGCCGTTGTGCTTGTGGTTGCTGGTGAACTGCATGCTGCGAGTAGGCTGGTAATCATGGCGATGGACCAAAGTTTGCTACCTGTTATCATGTTCTTCTTCATATTAGATCGTTCCCTTCGAATTAATAATTAATATTCCGTTGTTGGACTCATGGTTAACGAGATATCCAGGTTGCCGTTCCGGGTACGGATCGCATCGAGGAATTCCTTTTGGCTAACACTTTCGTGAATGGTTACACTGTAGACCAGCTCATACAGACTGCCGAGTTCAGTGGTTCTGATTTTTTTTAGATCAAAAGGTACGTTGAATTTATGGAACACTTCATTAAGAGCTTCTTCATAACTCAAGTTTTCGGGAATGGTGACTTTCAGCGTTTTCAGCTGACTTTTCTTGCCGCCGAAGTTGAAGCGACTCAGGACAAACATCAGTACACACAGGATAATGGTGAACAGAACCGCGTATCCAAAAGCGCCTACACCGCAGGCAAGACCGGAAGCCATCGTGAACAATACGTAAGCAATGTCTTTTGGATCACCAGGGGCACTTCGGAATCGGATGATTGAGAAGGCACCTGCCAAGCTGAAAGCTCGTGCGATGTTGCTACCGATGAGCAGGATGATGATGGCAACAATGACGGGCAGGACAACCATCGTTAAGGTGAAGCTCTGGGAGTATGTGCTTTGGTTAGTCTTCATGTAGGTAAGGCTGATGACCAATCCCAGAATGATGGCAAGACCAATGGTGATGACGGCGTTGTTAAACGTTAGGTTGGTATCGGTTAAGGCTGAACTGAATAGTGAATCAAGCATATAGGACACGCTCTCTTTCTATAATCGTTTTATCTTGTTCTGTGGATGGGTTAAAATCGGTACCTGGTACAAGAATGCGCTCTGTCTGGTAATTTAGGTTGGTTGTTCTAGCTAGGTGTCTGTACTCGTTGCCGTATTTGGAGAATCCGGTGCGGTAGAGACCATGCTCACAAAGCAGTTGCGACAGCCACAGCGGAACGGTTTTCTCGGCTTTCACTTCCATCAGCCATCGACCGTCCTTTACCAGCGGTTCACCGTAATCTCCCTGTTCCAGCTTCAGATCGTATCTGCGGCTGCGAATGTTGGTGTCAAAGGTAATGCGGAGATCTCGGCTGTTCTTGTCGAAGAGCGCTTTGCGCTCATACGCCAGATACACTTTCGGTTCCAGATCGTATACCCGAAGGAAATATTTGATCTCTTCGACAACTTGTTTGTTCATGTAATCAGCGAGTTCCGGCGCCTGTCCCGAACGGACGAATTCGTAAGCTTCATCCAGCTTCAAAGCTGTTCTGCGCTTGTTCACCAGGCCGAAGACTTTCTTTTTGATCTCCAGATACACTTTGGCATTCTCTTCAGGTATTCCATAAGCACGCAGTCTCAGCTTCTCCTTGTATTTCGGTTTGGAGAGACTGGCACGAATCAGTGAATCTTGCGGAGTGTCGAAGTACAAGTTACTGATGGAGTAGTACTCATGTTTCTTGTTGTAGGCATCCAGCTCCATGTATTTCAGCAGGTCATTGTAGAAGTGTGCGTACTGCTCATCTGTCAGAAGGTACTTGCTCTCATATCGGTTGAATACTTCAATAGCCATGTGGGACTCAGTCCTTTCGTCTGTGGGTTGTATGTTTTGTTGCATCGTGTATTGCTTCCATGTCTGTATCTTAGAGCGCCAACCTTGAATGAATCTTAAATGGTTTTACATTGCGTTAACATTTTTTTACCTTCCTATAATAGTTCGCATGCACAAAATGAATTAAGATTGATTCAAGGTTTAATTGGTAGAATAGGTGATATCATAAAGAGTTTAATGAAGACGAATAATTCAAGCAGAGGAATGAATAGAGCATGAGAATATTAATTGCGGAAGATGAGGTTCATTTGGCAGAGGCTGTATCGCAGATTTTGAAAAAAAACAACTACTCCGTGGACATGGTCCACGACGGCAGATCAGGATTGGATTATGCGCAGAGCGGCATCTACGACCTGTTACTACTCGACATCATGATGCCGGAGATGGACGGGATCACCGTCCTGAAGAAACTTCGCAGTGAAGGCAATCATACGCCTGTTATTCTGCTCACTGCGAAAGGCGAACTATCGGACAAAGTCACAGGCCTCGATTATGGCGCCGATGATTATATCGCCAAGCCCTTCGCCACGGAGGAATTGCTGGCACGGATTCGAGCAGCCTTACGACGGAAGGGTGAAGTGGTTCCCGAGGAGGGTCTGAAGTTCGGCGACATTGAGCTGAATACAACCCAGTTGAAGCTAAGCGTTCAGGGTAAGGAGATCAAGCTGAATCTGAAGGAGAATGAACTGCTGGAGCTGTTGATTGCCCGCAAACAGGCGATTACCTCCAAAGAGCAGATTATTGAGAAGTTATGGGGATTTGATTCGGAAGTGGAGTATAACAATGTGGAAGTATATATCTCTTTTTTACGCAAAAAATTAACCTTCCTGAACGCTGCCGTCCGCATTAACACAATTCGGGGTGTGGGGTATGTACTTGAGGTGACGTCCTGATGTTCAAGAAACTCCGAAATCGATTCCTGATCGTGAATCTGGTGTCCATCTCCATCATGATGCTGGTGGCATTTGCGACGATCTATACGATTACGTACCAGAATGTGCAACGTGAGACGAGTATGGAGCTGTACAAGGTATCTGATTTCTACCATAGTCCTTATAATTCATCCAAGATGCCACGTGGTGAAGATGGGGGGATGGGGACAGGCTCTGGTACAGGTTCAAGTACAGGTTCAGAGTCGCTGCCCTCCGATGCTATGGGTGGTGATAATGGAGGACCGGGAGGGGACCCCAACTCACCTCCGGCACGTTCCGTTTCGTTTATGATCAAGACGGATGACCAGTGGAAGATTACGGATACGCATTCCCGATTTGATATGGAAGATACGTTCTACACCGAGGCGTTGCAAAAGGTTGACCAGAATAAAGTTGGTGATTCGGAACGGCAGACGGGGCAATTTGCATTGGATGGAACGGACTGGGCCTATGTGGTTGATCCGAGCGGTGATGGGCATATGATCGTATTCATTGATGTGACGGCACAACAAGGTATTCTTACGAATCTGATCTATACCTTTGCAGTTGTCGGACTGGTGATGCTGATTGTGATCTACTTCTTGAGCCGTTATTTTGCGAATCGCTCTATTGCACCGGTTAGAGAAGCATTTGAGAAACAAAAGCAATTTATCGGAGACGCTTCTCATGAGCTGAAGACACCTCTGGCGATCATCAATACCAATGCTGACGTACTGCTTGCGAATCAGGAGGATACCATAGCAAACCAGGCGAAGTGGCTTCACTATATCAAGTCGGAAACCGAGCGTATGACCGGACTAACGAATGATCTGCTCTATCTGACTCAGATGGATGACTCGCGCTCCACGATGATTCATGCGAAGTTCAATATGAGCGATGCGGTGGAGAGTATTATTTTGCCGATGGAAGCCGTTATTTTTGAGAAAAACATTTCCCTCGACTACAACATTGAGCCGAATCTTACGGTTCATGGGAACAGTGAGCAGATCAAACAGGTCATTCTGATTCTGCTGGATAATGCTGTGAAGTACTCCGGTCCTAAAGGGTCCGTAAACGTTACGCTCCAGAGACAGAATAATGATGTTATGTTGGCGGTGTCCAATACAGGTGACGGCATTGCGCCGGAACATCTGGATCGGATCTTCGATCGATTCTATCGTACCGATTCTTCAAGAGCCCGCAAACATGGTGGGCATGGTCTGGGTCTCGCGATTGCTCGTTCCATCGTGGATCAGCACAAAGGAGAGGTGTATGCTCGAAGCGTGGTCGGAGAGGGTGCTACATTTTACGTGCGGTTGTCGTAGGGTTGGAGTGATACGCTGGCTCAACACTAACCTTCGCTACCGCTCTATAATCGTTCGTCAGGCATAAGTTCTGCCTGTAATGGGTTAACCTATGCTACAATGGCAACAGTATGTATGAATCAAGGAGATGAACTGAACGTGGCAGAAGCAAACGCAATTAATGAACAAGAAATGATGCAGTATATTGCAGATAAAACGAAGGCAAGTCAGGCGAACATCGCTCTTGTGCTGAAGCATGAGCAAGCGTACATCAACAAGGCGCATGAAAATGCCAAAGGCAATGATGTGGATATTGATGGCGATGATCTGGCGGACTACATCCTTAGTCGTAAAGATGTGAAGCTGGATGAGTTGACGGTGGAAAGTATTCTGGATGCTGAGATGGACTATTTGATGGACAAGGGTCACGCGGGATACGTCGATTAAGGTGAGTGTGGATTTGGAGCTTGGACTGTAGCGTGAGGTTTAATGAGCTTCGTATCGATGATCGGCGGCATGAGTTGCATGGTTATCGGTGTTCGATGGTTGTTCAGTCCGGCAACCAAGTATCTCTGTAGTCCGGGCAAAATCTAACGAACCTGATACGCGCTATTCAGGTATTTCTCGCTTGTTTGGAAATGTAACGAATCTGAGAAGCGTTATTTGCTGGATAATTAGGACTTTTCGGTGCAATTGCAGCATTTCTGCGGAATTAGCGTGTCTGAGATTCATTAGTTCGGAAAATAAGCGCTTTTGACCGAAATAAAGTGCCCTAGGTTCGTTAGAGTGATCACAAGGTGCAACGAGGCGTTAAATGGCGTTTCAAAAGTTAAATCTCACAGATGCAGCCTTATGCATGTCAAGTGTTGTACTGTCAAAAAGACCTCAACTCCACAATACTGTGGTGTTGAGGCCTTTTTTAGATTGTAGCGACCAGGCATTCCTTCGGGAACACCTGTCGGTATAACTTTTCTAAGGATGGACTTGAAGTTCTATCGACCCAATCCCTATCAATCCTACCGTTTACAGCTTCTTATTGACCCACCATACCGCCATCTACGGTGTAGAGGGAAGCTGTTACATAGGATGCTTCTTCGGACAACAGGAAGTTCATCACGGCAGCGACTTCTTCCGGTTCGCCGTAACGGCCCATTGGAATGCTGGACACCGTTGCCGATTGATAATCTTCCACGTTACCGGAATTCGCCTCAATCTGACGCATCATACGTGTGTTGATTGTGCCTGGCAATACAGCGTTTACCCGGATATTGTAAGGTGCGAGTTCATTCGCAGCGGTACGAGTGAGACCAACCACGGCATGTTTGGACATAATATATGGAGATACAGCAGGTGCACCCATCAGACCCGCGAGGGAAGAGGTATTGAGAATCGCACCGGATTTTTGTTTTTTCATAACTGGAATGACGTTCTGCAGACCCAGGAATACGCCGCGAATGTTGACGTTATAGACCATATCCAGTGCTTCAACACTCAGGTCTTCAATCAGTCCTGTTGGACCTTCAATCCCTGCATTGTTTGCAAAGTAATCGATTCGGCCAAACGCATCCAGTGCTTTTTGCACATAGTTTTTCACGTCTGCTTCTTGGGATACGTTCGCTTTTACGGCGATGACGTGCTCTTTGTCGAGGTTCAGATCGGTAATTGTCTGTTGGATGGCTTCTTCATTCAGGTCGACTAGAACCAGATTGATTTTGCGCTCAGCCAGGCGACGTGCCAATTCTTTACCAATGCCTCCGGCTGCTCCTGTAATAATGGCTGTATGTGTATAAGATGTACTCATGAACTATCCGCTCCTTATTCATTATTGACAGGTATTTCTCAAAAAAAAGTTTGAACCTGTCATCTATCGTTCCTGTCTCAATGTTAAGATATACATAGCCGTGTGACAATAATCATTGACAGCGCATATGTCAGCTATCGGACAGAGATGTAAGCGGTGTTCATTTAGTTTACAATAATGAACAAAGGAGGCGAAAATGTTGATCATTGAACATCCTCAGGACCGGAGAGCACGAAGAACGCAGGATGCCATCATCGCTGCGGCGGTTTCTTTGATATTGGAGAAGGGGGCAGACGCTTTAACCATTCGAGATATTACGGAACGGGCGGATTACAACCGGGGAACCTTCTATTTACATTTTCCCGGCAAACCGGAGTTATTGCAGTTCATTCTGGATGATTTCATGCAGGGGGTGGGACAAGCTTATGCAGAACCGTACACACATCTCAAAGAAGTGGATATGACTGCATTACTGCCCTCCACGATGCCTGTATTTGAATATATTGAGGCGCATCAGGATATTTTCCGTGCATTAATCACGATGCATTCAGATATGGGTTCCCGACTATGCAATATGTTTAGAACGTATCTAACCGAAGATTTTGTATTGGTGACCGAAGATAGTGAGCAAACCATTAATTACGACATCATGTTAAGTTATCTGGTATCTGCTACGGTGGGTGTGATTATGCATTGGGCGGAGATTGGGTTCAAGTATTCTGCACATTATATGGGGGAACAGCTTACGGCACTGATTAACATCAAACCGACCCGTCTGCTGATTGAACCAGGGCAGAAGGGCCGGACTATTCATGAGCGTATGCTGTTGGATTAGAGTACCGGATTATCCGGTCATGGAGGTGTTCGCGGCTTGTTGCATCTGAAGCAGTTGTTCGCGGACCAGGACCGACTCTCCGACCATAATTAATGCTGGATTATTCACTTGATGTGACAGGGCGAGGGAGTGCAGTTCGGCAAGTGTGCCGGTAATAATCCGTTCCTCCGAAGTGGTTCCCCGTTCAATTAAAGCCGCAGGTGTGTGTCCACTTTTGCCATGGTGAAGCAATTCATGTTGAATCTGAGGCAGTTGGCTAATGCCCATGTAGATGACCAGTGTATCCACACTATGAGCGAGCAGGTCCCAGCGGACCGAAGATACACTTCCGTCGCTACCGGTTCCAGTGACACATGCGAAGGATGAAGCAATCCCACGATGAGTTAACGGAATAAGGGAGGAAGCGGATGTTCCCACAGCTGAAGTGATGCCAGGAATGATCTCGAATGCAATCCCCGCTTCCGCCAGCACAAGTGCTTCTTCACCACCACGGCCAAAGATGAACGGATCGCCACCCTTTAGTCTTACAACTTGTTTGCCTTCCGCTGCATGCGCAGCAAGCATCCGTCCAATCATCTCCTGACTCATGGAGTGAAGGCCTGGAGCCTTGCCGCAGTAGATGCGGAGTGCTCCTTCGCGAGCTTCGGCGAGCAATTGATCATTCACAAGCCGATCATACATGATGACATCTGCGGACTGAATACGCTTCAGGGCTTTTACCGTAATCAGATCGGGATCTCCAGGACCAGCGCCGACAATACTAACCTGGCCCCGGCTCATGATCGTGTCCCCAGTTTCGGTGCAGCATCGGAACTTGCCAATCCTGAACGACCACCCTGAATGGTTGCCAGTTTGGTAGATATCTTCACCGGATTTCCCCAGTGGTGTGCGGCATACAGACCGAGACCAGTAAATACGGCTCCGCCTATGAGATTGCCTAGCAATACCGGAATCTGATTCCACAGCCACCAGTCAGCCATACTGACCTGTGCACCTAGCATCATACCTGCCGGGATGACAAACATATTTACCACAGCGTGCTCAAATCCCTGAGCGAAAAATATGGTAATGGGTAGCCACATCGCTACGATTTTACCCAGTGTAGAAGTGGACGTCATCGCCATCACTGCCCCGAGTGTGACCATCCAGTTACATAGAATGGCCTTGATGATCACGAGAACAATTCCTGCTCCACCCAAATGCTGATAACCCAATGTTTTGGCTTCACTGGTCTGGATCAGCGTTTGAATCAGAGGGTTGCTCATATCCGTACCCATCTTCGTAATGGTTAGTCCGTATAACAGAGCGTAGAATGCACATCCGATTAGATGACCTGTGATCACCCAGAAATAATTCCGGAACATATCCAGCAGTGTTATTTTTCGTTTCATCACTGCGAGTGGAAGCATCGCAAAGTTTCCTGTCACCAATTCAAGACCCAGCAGAATAATAATGACGAATCCCGCCGGGAATATCAGTGCACCTGCCAAACCAACGGAAGTTTGAGATACAGCGGTATATGCCAGTGTGGTTGCAAAGGCGAGAATAGCCCCTGCCAGAAAACCGCGGATCAGCATCTGTACCCGGTTCATTCTGGCTTTGCTCTCACCAGCTTCGACCATCGATTGCAGCACTTCTGCAGGTTTAACAAAATCCATAGCGCACGCCTCCTTGATGTCAGGGTATCTCTAACATTTAACCCGCAATCGTGATGTAAATTTCTCCGCTGTTGCCATCCACTTCGGTTTTGTAGGTATTCAAGCAGCCTTCATCCGGCTCGTGTACCTTACCGTTACGCAGATCAATCTTCCAATCATGCAAAGGACAATGAACGGCTGTCCCGCATACCATGCCTTCCGACAACTTGCCGCCCTTGTGAGGGCAGCGATTCTCGACGGCGTGCAGACTTCCGTCGCTCAGCTTGAAGACTGCAATTTCGGTATCCTGTATCAGGAAGGTCCGTGCTCCCTTTTCATCAATATCCGCAACGTGTCCAATCCGGAATTTGTTCATCGCTGTTCCTCCTCTTCTAGTGAGTTACCGGCTCGGCACCGGACAGTGGGGTGAAGTTTTTACGCAATTTCTCGTCTTCAATGATTTCTTTCCAAGGATCAACCGTGTGACCCAGTGTAACTTCCAGACGTTCGACCAGAGCGAGACGTACATCCCGATCGGCCAATGCTTCTTTCACATGATCCAGACCTACCCGTTCAATCCAAGCCGCCGTTCTCTCATTCCATTTTGCGTTCTCTCTATAGTATTGCAGGTAAGAGTAAGTCCACTCTTCCACTTCCGCATCGGTCTTCACCGTACAGAGCAACTCAGCTGCACGAACCTTGACTCCAGCGTTACCGCCAACATGAATCTCCCAAGCACCATCGATTGCGACAACACCCAGATCCTTGATGGTCGCTTCAGCACAGTTCCGCGGACATCCAGATACAGCGAGTTTCACTTTGGCGGGAGCAACCATTTTGTCGAGTTTTTTCTCCAGTCGAATACCCATCTCAATGGAATCCTGTGTGCCGAATCGGCAGAACGTATTACCTACACAAGTCTTCACCGTACGAAGCGCCTTGCCATAACCAAAACCGGAAGGCATATCGAGTTCCTCCCAGATCTTCGGCAGGTTCTCCTTTTGAACACCGAGCAGATCGAGTCGTTGTCCACCCGTGAATTTCACCAACGGCACATCGTATTTCTCTGCGACAGTTGCAATCTTGATCAATTCCGCCGGGGAAGTGACACCACCATAGATCCGTGGGATAACGGAATAGGTACCGTCCTTCTGGATGTTGGCGTGATAACGTTCATTGGTGAATTTGGATACACGCTCGTCTGTGTATTCAGCCGGCCAGATCATGCCGAGATAATAATTGAGGGAAGGACGACACTTGGAGCAGCCTTCCGGTTCATTCCACCCGAGAACATTCATGACTTCTTTAACGTTTTTCAGTCCCATTTCCTTGATCTGTGCAACAATCTCATCCCGATCATAGGATGTGCAGCCACAGATGCCTTCTTTGGTCTGTTCGCCTACATTATCACCTGCGTAATACGTAAGCAGGTTTTCGATAATAGGTTTGCACCCACCGCAAGAAGCGGAAGCTTTGGTGCAGGACTTGATTGCACCGAGCGTATTACAGCCTTTATTCAGTACAGCATCTCCAATGGAAGATTTGGTAACACCGTTACAACCACAGACGATCTCGTCATCTGGCATACTTGCCATGCGTTCTGCGACAGATGGACCTGAGCCTGAACCACCGGAAGGCACGCCGAGCAAAATTTCTTTCTCCCGACCGCTGATGTTCTCACCACTCTTAATGAGGGAAAATAGAGAAGCGCCGTCTGTGGTATCTCCGAACAATACAGCTCCAATCAGCTGTCCGTCTTTGATCACCATCTTTTTGTACACACCATCAACATCATCCTGAATACGAATGCTGCGAGTGTCTGCAGCGTCTTTGAATTGTCCAGCAGAGAATACGTCGACACCGGATACTTTCAGCTTGGTAGAAGTGACCGAACCTTCATATCCTTCAGTTGCCGCGCCAGCCAGACGTTTCGCGAGCACCATACCTTGTTCATATAATGGAGCAACCAGTCCGTAGGCAATACCACGGTGTTCTGCACATTCGCCGACGGCAGAGATACTAGGAATGCTGGTGTGCATATAATCATCTACAATGACACCCCGATTCACGTCGAGGCCGGTATTACGAGCCAGTTCAATCTGAGGACGAATCCCGACAGCCATGACAACCAGATCCGCTTCAAGTACCGTTTGATCAGTAAAACGAATGGCTTTTACGCGCTGTTTCCCCGTGATTTCTTCGGTATGTTTGTTCAAAAGGAACTTCATGCCCTGCTCTTCAAGCTCCCGCTGGAGCATCAGGCCTGCCGGGAGATCCAGGTTCCGGTCCATGAGATGGCCGTTAATATGAATGACAGTGACATCCATACCCAGATTGAGCAGCCCCCGCGCTGCTTCCAGTCCTAGTAATCCGCCTCCAATGACGGCAGCTTTACGATACTTTTGCGATGCTTCCATCATGGTCTCGCAATCTTTAATATCACGGAAGCCAATAACGCCTTCCTTGTTAGCGCCGGGAAGTGGGAGGATGAACGCCTGTGAACCTGTTGCCATGATCAGCTCATCATAGGATGCACGTACACCATTCTGAGATACAACTTCCTTGCGCTCGGCATCGATCTGAACGACCGGATCACCCGGGTATACCCGAATGCCGTTATCTTCGTACCAGCTCCACTCGTTGATTACAATATCTTCGATCGTTGTTCCGCCAGCCAATACAGAGGATAGCATGATACGGTTGTAGTTGGGATGCGGCTCTGCGCCGAAGACTGTAATTTCATAAGCATGCGGAGCAAGCTTAAGGATATGTTCAATTGTGCGGATTCCCGCCATGCCATTACCGACCAGCACCAGTTTTTTCGTTGTACTCATTATGATTAGCCCCCTTAGGTCCATTCTGCAAACTGCCTCGAAACCTTGTCTCTAAAATCGAAAAAGCCTGTTATGCCTCGGAGGACTGCGCATATACATACGCATCCCTTGCTCCGAGATTGCAAAACAGGCTTCATTGCCGTTTCAACCAGCTACGCCGTTGTAACTGTGATCGATTCAAATATGGAGTTGTTATGGCTTAACTATAAAAGATCCATCTATCCATGTCAAGATAGTTAACATAAAAAAGTATTTGAAATTTAAAGTTAATTATGTTTACATGAGTTTATTGGAATATCGAATGGACGACGAAGTTTTACGAGTATATCTTCATAGAATGAAGGATTTAGATGAAGTTGGCATACCGGATACGATAAACATTGTAGAAAAGGTGCCATGTACGGTGCTTTGCCCTTTTTTATTGCAGGATGATGAGGCGTGAAAAGATGATTCGAATTTTAAAATCAAGACGCAGAATTGTTACCATCTGCTTTTTGTTAGGTAATATAACACATTTATTGCTTTCATGTATTAACGCCTTAAATGTTATGGACTCTGACTATACGTAATAGGGAGGGATTGATTCATCATGCGATCTTTATTGGTCATCCGTGTACAACCAACGATACCTGCCTCATCTGATGCAATCCCTCTGACACCGGAGAGGCTGCTGGGAGCAAACGGGTACCATGTACAGGTGGCAGGCAGTGAAACGGAAGCGCTGAAGCTGGCTCGTGAGGCGGAAGCGTCCATCTTGCACCTGTCGCTGGCTGATGTGGAATACTGGGTGAACTGCCTGGGAAAGGGGAAGTCGGATTCCCCGCTGCTTTGGTGGTGCGCGCCAGATACGGCCTCTTCTTCCGCAGAATCATGCGAGATTGAAACCTCAATTGATGGAATACTCACACCATCGATGACTGGACCGGAGATCCACTGGAGCCTTCACTTTGCAGCCCGGCGCTACATGGAACGCAAGCAGTGGGAGCAGGAACGGAAGCAGCTGCAATCCAGGCTGGAAGATCGGAAGTGGATTGATATGGCGAAGGCGATCCTGAGTGATCTGAAGCAGATCTCCGAGGCTGAAGCCTATGACCTGTTACGCAAGAAAGCGATGGATGAACGCAAACGGATGGTCGATGTAGCCACAGCGATTGTGAAGGCACATCAACTGCTCCAGTCTTAATTGGAAGGAGGGTTCTCCATGGATATGTCTCAGATACTCCGAGAGGTCGGGCGTGGGAAACGAGGCTCGCGTGATCTGAATTATACAGAGGCACTGACGGTTGCAGAGAAAATCCTGAAACAGGAGGTTTCCCCTGCCCAGACGGCTGCGTTTCTAATGGCTGAACGAATGAAAATGGAAAACGTCGAGGAACTGGAAGCCTTTGTTCATGCGTGCCGTAACAGCGCGGAACGGTTCTCCGTATTTCAGGATGGATTGGACTGCGCCGGTCCTTATGATGGACGAACAAAGTCATTCATGGCTACGTTTCCGGTTGCATTTGTACTCGCGGCGGCAGGGTTGCCGGTGACTTTACATGGGAGTGATCCTTTACCACCCAAGTGGGGAGTTACGCTGTCGGTTCTGTTAAAGGAAGCGGGAATTGATACACGTAAAATGGATCGGGAAGATGCCCGGGGTGCTGCATTGCGTTCGGGTGTCATGTATGTATCCTCCGAAGAATGGTGCGAGCCTCTTCGCAAGCTTCGTCCGTTACGGGAAGAGCTGGGTTTCCGCACGGTGTTTAACACGGCAGAGAAACTCATTGATTATAACCATTCACCGTATCTGGTGTTTGGTGTGTTTCATAATACCTTTCTCGATCGGATTGCGAAGCTGCTTACTCGGTTTAACTATCGCCGTGCTTATGTGGTACAGGGGATGGAAGGGTCTGAGGATCTGTATATCGATCGGCCAACCCGCGTATACGCCGTGGAAGATGGCGATATGAAGCTGGAACTGGTTGATCCTGCAGCCTACGAACTAGATATGCCAGTGCCGGAGCTGGTCTGGACGGCTGCGAAACAGCTTGAAGTGGCGGAAAGTGTGTTAAGCGGTGATGGTCATATCGCTTTTGTGAATCAGGTCTTGTTAAATGGAGGTTTCCGCTTGTACGCAGCGGGCCGTGTCAATTCCATCGAAGAGGGCATATACACTTGTCAGGGGTTGTTGGAGAGTGGTGCGGCGTATCGCATCTATCAGCAATGGTGTGTCTCCATGGGTGGCGAACTGCCGGATAGCAGAGCAGTGTCCATCTATCCGGCATCGTCCAGATAACCTTTTGTGCAACATTATGATGATTGAGCGTATTCTTATTCCCAAGGATAAGTAACGGTTAGGAAGTCAGCGAATTTCTTGCTCTCTTCCCGCCGTTGTTTCCGCATGGCCGCCCGATCCGGAGCGGTCTCGTATAGTTTCTTCTCTTCTTCGGTCTCCGGGATAATGCGAGGTACAATCAGTTTGCGGTTATTTTCGTCCAGGGCCACAAAGGTCAAAAATGCGGTCGCCGCAATTTTCTTCTCTCCAGTCTTCAGATCCTCACGAATGACCTTCACAAAAATCTCCATGGAACTTCGTCCTGTCCAGGACGCGAACGATTCAAGTGTCACCGAATCCGTCGGGTTAATCGGGTACAGGAAATCGACAGAGTCGGTTGAAGCTGTTACGGTATTTACCCGGCATAGCTTGGAAGCGGCGATGGATGCAATATCATCGATGTAGGACATCAGCTTGCCGCCGAACAGAGTGTTATGATTGTTGACATCGGTTGGGAATACCCGTGCCGTCTTAAAACAACGCGTTTCGCGTACGTACTTTTTCTCCACCTGATCCATTTCCGTAGGTTTCGGTATCTCTCTCATGCTTTTTCCTCCTTACAGTATGGCTGCTGTGACATTTCATGTGTTGTAGGGTCTATTTTTGATCTATATAAGTTCAATTAAAGATTATTTACACTGGCCACTCCGATGACAGAACAACTCTCCGATCGCTGTTATCCCCAGATTTTTATGATTCCTTTTTATAAAGAAATAATCCGGGGATAAAGGCGACCACTCCGTTTCTTCAAGTTATTTCTGTCCTCTACGTTCCGTGTAAATGTTTAGTTTGACTTATATAGCATCCCTTAGTATAAGTTTCGGTCGGATTCGTAGTTCATTGAAGTCAGAGTGCAAAAAAACCGCCAGGCGCGGACCGGCGCGCGGGCGGTTTACTGCTGTATATTAAGCCTTGGGTTTGAAAATGCCGGACGGTTTGCCGATCGGCAAGAACGTATAGCCGAAGTGAGCGTTCAGTACCGAAGCGCCTGTACCATACAGGGACACAATTCCGATCGCCAGTTCAGCGTATGCTGCAATGGTGTGGAAAATGTGAGGAGCTACGCCGAAAGCATCAAAGGTCAAGCCAAGGAACAGGAAGTCGATCAGAATGAAGATGATAAGCAATACTTTATTCGCTTCAATAGCACCAATTGTCATGAACAAGGTGAACACCAGGTATCCGGCAAAAGCAAATCCGAGCTGCTTGCCATCGGCCTGTTCAGCAAGCGTGGAGCCGAATACGCCCATTTTGATCATCCAGTTGGCAGCCATAGCGAACCAGAAGAATGCGTACGCGCCGAAAGCCGTTGTACCAAAAGTATTGTTGCGTTTGGAATCTTGAATGCATGCGAATAACTGGGCGAATGCACCCAGGAAGATCGCCCAAGGAATAGCGTAGCTAAGTCCTTCTGTAATGCCAAGCTTCTGGGAAGAAGCGACCAGGGTTACGATTGCCAACCCAAATAATCCCATTGCGCTGGGATCGGCATTAACAATTTTGACTTTAGTCTGTGAATCGGTCTGCATGGTGATGATAAGCCTCCAATAATATCAAATCAGGATCAATGGCCGTCGTTGGCCGTCCTCTAAATTACATCATTTGTATCCGCCGGGTCCGGACACACACATCGCCCTATTGTACCTGAATGGCCCCGTTATGGAAAGGGATTTTATTACCTTTTGAGTCAATAGACTTTTGTTTTTTCAATATACACAATAACGACACAATCCGTTCTGGCTGTGAATGATGAGCTCCAACGCTAGAATCCAATCCTTGATTATTCGCTAAAATAGCGTTAAATCAGTCATTTTCGGATACGCTCTTGTGTGATAGAATAGTATTTATCAAAATTTGGAGAAGAAGACAAAACATCCTTGTCCCCTATGCCATATGTTAATCCATCTATAGATTGACAGGAAAAACTAAAATGGTTCACAGAATAAGGAGGTATCAGGGGTCATGGTTATGAGTTTGGATTTGAAAAATAAAATAGAAAAGGCCAGACATAACCTTCATATGCTGGTAGAGCATAACAAGGGTGGTCTTGGACATCCCGATGTGATTCGGCAGTCTATGGCATTGGACGAATTGATTAATGAGTATAACCGAGTTAGCCGAAACCATTCACGGGGCTGAGCCCGAATGGATTTTAATTTTATATACGGAACGAAGAAATAGATCGTAGCGCTTGGTCGTACAGACGGGCATGAATATCGCCGAAATGGACAGCCTCAGTTGAGAAGGAGGTCCATATTGGCGTAGTATTCATGCCTGTTTGTTTTTGCATCGTATCCATCATGCATCTGCTTAATGCAGCAATCGTTTGGCTTCCAGATATAACACCTGTACGAACTTTTTCGTATTAATGCGTGTCTGGGACAGAGAAGGCTCCACATTGTTTTGCAGCTCCAGCATTTTCTTGCGGATTTCGGTAAAATCGAAAAATTTGGATGCATAGTTCTCGAACTTGGGATGTGTATAATCCGTTAATCCCAGAGAAACCACATGGCTCAGTGTCTGGAAGATAGCCCTGCGGACACGTTGTTCTGATGCCTTGATCTCCTTGTTAACCTCCGCGAGAGAGGCGTTCTCTCCCAGCTTGCGTACTGCTACGTTCTGAAAGATGTCTTTGAGGGATGGGAACGTATAGGGCGACAGCTTATGCTCATCTGTCTCTACCTGCTCCAGATATTCGAGCATGTCCAGCAGATCTCTGCTTCCCGCTTCGCCGATCATGCCCATCTCGGACAGCAGGAAATGTCCTGCTGTAGTAATCGTTTTGTCCGGAACC